>JAHEOA010000083.1 GCA_018609825.1 Candidatus Bipolaricaulota bacterium
GGAACTCAGGTTGTCAATGCCACTCTGGATGCTGCCACCCGGCTGCACGATCCGTGTACAACTGAACGTCCCGCTGACGGAGGCGTTGTTCCAGCCGCCGACGGTGACGTTATTGAGCGTCAGGTTGTTGAAGCTGCCTGGGGTCGTGTCGAGCTTGCCCGTGATCGTGATGTTCTCGATCTTGACGTTGTCGCCGTTGACGGTGGTGTCGCCGTCGATCTCGGCGCCGTTCTCGCCCGTGATCGTGACGTTGTCCTCGTCGACGGTGACGTCCTCGTCGTGGGAGCCCTGGACCTTGATGGTGTCGCCGGCGTCGGCGTTGTCAATTGCCTGTTGGACCGACTCGCTGGCGCCGACGACGTTCTGGATAACGCTGGGGCAGCCGGTGAGCACCACCAGCATCATCGAGGCGAGCGCAATTCCTCCTAGAATTTTGTGTCGGTGCATCCCTCTCGGACCTCCTTACGCAGGTTGCGTGGGTTGTCTCTTGGGCCTTGACCGGAAACCGCTATCCCAACATTACCATACGATCGTCAGGTCTCGGTGGACAGCGGTTCCAGAAGCCGGAAACGGGGGTTGACACCCCGTCGCGTCCGTTCACGGTTGCCGGTGGATCACCTCCTGCGGGCCAAGCGTGGCGCCCGGTGCTTGAGCCCCGTGTGCCTTTTTCATGGACGGAGACTTCGTTGGCTTTTTGCGTATGTTGACGCTACACCAATCCACGCAGCCCTGTCAACAGCCACGTAAGGAATCTCACAGGCGACGCGGGACGAGGCGTGGGCGAGGCCCTCGCGCCCCGACCGGGGAGGCCACCGACGCTACGAATGGAGCCCGTGAACCCGCAAAGGCCGCCGTTGACACCGCTCGGCCCACGGACTATAATCGGCCCACAACGCTCAGGAGGGGCTTTCGCCGATGCCATCGCAGTTTCTGCCGATCCTCGTCTACATGATCATCGCCGCCGGCATCACGACCTTCGTGGTGACCTCCAACAAGCTCCTCAGCTTTCGGCGGCCCTCCACGAACAAGGAAGCCCCCTATGAGTCCGGCATTCGCCCGCTGGGCGACGCCCGCGGCCGGTTCCGGATCTCGTTTTATCTCATCGCCATGACGTTCCTCGTCTTTGACCTGGAGATCGCGTTCGTCTATCCCTGGGCGGTCGTCTATCAGGACTTCGGCTGGGCCGCGTTCACCGCGATGAGCGTCTTCCTCATGATCATCTTCATCGGCTACATCTACGAGTGGAAGCGAGGTGCCCTGGATTGGCAGTAGAGATGGACGACGGCAGCCCGGTGATGACGACGACGCTGGATGCGATCGAGGAGGTCATCACCTGGGGGCGCAAGAACGCCGTCTGGCCCATGCAGTTCGGGTTGGCCTGCTGTGCGATCGAGATGATGGGCATGGCCGCGGCGCGCTTCGACGTCTCGCGCTTCGGCGCCGAGCTGTTGCGCGCCTCGCCCCGCCAGTCCGACCTGTTGATCGTCTCGGGCCGGCCGTGCCAGAAGATGGCTCCGGTGATCCGCAACCTCTACGATCAGATGCTGGAGCCGAACTACGTCATCGCCATGGGCGACTGCGCGTCCGTCGGGGGGCTGTTCAACAACTACGCGCATCTGCAGGGCGTGGACAAGATCATCCCCGTCGACGTCTACGTGCCGGGCTGCCCGCCGACGCCGGAGGCCCTCATTCGCGGGATTTTGATGCTGCGCGAGCAGATCGGGCGCGAGAAGCCGCTGCGCGAGACGAGCTACAACCCCATCGAGGCGCTGGAGCACCGACTGGAGGAGCTGAAGGCGAGCTGACATGGGCGAGGCGCCGCTGTGGGCCTGGATCCTCATCACCGCCGTCAAGTCGCTCGTCGTGGCCGTGGCGCTGCTGACGGGCTTTGCGTACATGACGTGGCTCGAACGCCGCGTCCTGGCTCGACTGAACGCCCGCGTCGGCCCCAATCGGGTCGGGCCGTTCGGGCTCCTGCAGCCGCTCGCTGACGGGATCAAGCTCTTCTTCAAGGAGGACTTCCAGCCGGCCGGGTCGGAGAACTGGCTCTATCTGGTCGCGCCCGGGGTCACCATGTTCGCCGCGCTCGTGGCGTTCACGGTGATCCCGTTCGGTCCCCCCGAGGCCCAGCTTCTGGGCGTGCCGCTCTTTCAGATCGCCGACCCGAACGCTGGCATTCTGGTGCTGTTGGCCGTCACGGCCGTGGGCGTCTACGGGATCATCCTGGGCGGCTGGGCCTCCAACAACAAATACTCGCTCTTGGGCTCGCTGCGCTCCTCGGCCCAGCTCATCAGCTACGAGCTGACGGTGGGGCTGGCGCTGGTCGGCGTCATTCTCGTCTCCGGGACGCTGCAGCTGACCGAGATTGTCGCCCAACAGCAGGGGGCCTGGTTCGGGTTTGTTCCCAAGTGGAACATCTTCATCCAGCCGCTCGGGTTTCTGTTGTTCCTCGTCGGCGCCAACGCCGAGACGAACCGGGCGCCGTTCGACCTCCCCGAAGCCGAGCAGGAGCTGGTCGCGGGCTATCACACCGAGTACGGCGGCATGAAGTTTGCGGGGTTCTTTGTGGGCGAGTACATCAACATCATCGTGGCCAGCTCGGTGGCGGTGACGCTCTTCCTCGGCGGCTGGGGCGGGCCGTTCGTCGACCAGGTGCCCGTCCTGGGTGTGCTCTGGTTCATTTTAAAAATCTTCGCGTTTGCGTTCTTGTTTATCTGGCTGCGGGCATCCGTGCCCCGTATCCGCTATGACCAACTGATGACGATCGGCTGGAAGGTGTTGTTGATTCTCGCCCTGGTGAACGTCTACGTCACGGCGATGGGCGTCATGGCGTTCGGGAGTTGAGACGATGCTCTTTGGTGAACGAACGATGATTGAGATTGGATTGACTGCCGCGATGGAGACACCTTCTCCCCGGGCGGGAGAAGGCTGGGATGAGGGGGGCACCCCCACCCCGGCCCTCCCCCATCAAGGGGGAGGGAGAAGGTCTCGGTCTGCGGCAAGGCAAGGAGTCGAGCGATGATCGAGACGATCCTCTTCATCGTGTTTGCCGTCGCCGCGGTCGGGACGAGCCTGTTGATGATCACGCGGACCAAGCCCGTCCATGCGGCCATCTCGTTCCTGGGGACGTTGGTCAGTCTCGCGGGGCTGTTTCTGTTGATGTTCGCCCAGTTCGTGGCCGTGCTGCAGATCATCGTCTACGCGGGCGCCATTCTCGTGCTGTTTCTGTTCGTGATCATGATGCTCCACGTCCGAACGGGCGAAGGACCCGAGGTCAAGCTGAGATTTCAGCGCCCGCTGGCGCTCGCGCTGGCGACGCTCTTGGGCCTCGGGCTGGTCTACGTCACGGCCGCGACCGATCTGACCAATGTCCGCGAGCTCCCGGCGGACATGGGCACGGTCGAGGCGATCGGCGAGGCGCTGTTCACGAGCTACGTTCTGCCGTTTGAGGTGGCCGCCATACTGTTGTTGATCGGGCTGTTGGGGGCGGTGGCGCTGTCGAGCAAGGACGAGCCGGGCGAGAACGAGGAGGGCTCGCCGTGAGCGTCGGGGCCTACGTGATCCTGAGCGCCATATTGTTTGCCATCGGCGCGCTCGGCGTGCTGTCGCGGCGCAACGCGCTGGTGGTCTTCATGGCGATCGAGCTGATGTTCAACGCCGTCAACCTGGCTTTCGTGGGATTTGCCCGCTACTGGGGGGACATGGCGGGCCACGTATTGGTGCTGTTCGTGCTGGCGTTCGCGGCCGCGGAGGTGGTCGTCGGGCTGGCGATCATCGTCAACATCTTCCGCCGTCGCGACACCGTCGACGTCGACGACATCGACCTGCTGAGGGGGTAACGGCAACGTGACCTGGGTCTGGCTGGTGCTGGCGCTGCCGCTTGTGGGTTCGCTCTACAACGGGCTCCGCGGCGCCCGAGTCAGCAAACGGACGGTCAGCGTGGTCGCCTGCGCCAGCGTCGGGTTGGCGTTCCTGCTCGGGCTCTACGTTCTGTTCGACCTGTTGGGGCTCCCATCCGAGGAGCGCCAGTTCACCCAGACGCTGTTCGACTGGATGTCGGTGGGCAACTTCGACGTGGCGTTCAGTCTGTTGGTTGACCCCCTGTCCGTGCTGATGATCCTCGTGGTCACGGGCGTCGGTTTCCTGATCCACGTCTACTCCGTCGGCTACATGGGCGAGGACGAAGCGTATTCGAGGTATTTCTCCTGGCTCAACCTCTTCACGTTTTCGATGCTGTTGCTCGTACTGGCCGATAACTACCTCGTGATGTTCATGGGCTGGGAACTGGTCGGGCTCTGTTCGTATCTGTTGATCGGGTTCTGGTTCAGCCAACATTCGGCCGCTCAGGCCGCCAAGAAGGCGTTCGTCGTCAACAGAGTTGGCGACTTCGGCTTCATGATCGGGCTGTTCATGCTGTTCGCGGCGTTCGGGACGTTCGACTACCTGGCGATCTTTGAGCAAGCGCCCCAGACCTTGGCGTTCGGCGGCGGGCTCGTCACGGCCATCACGCTGCTGTTGTTCGTAGGGGCCATTGGAAAATCCGCGCAGATTCCCCTCTACGTCTGGCTTCCCGACGCGATGGAGGGCCCGACGCCCGTCTCGGCGCTCATCCACGCGGCGACGATGGTCACCGCCGGCGTCTATATGGTCGTTCGATCCAACGTCCTCTATCAGCTCTCGCCCGTCACACTGGGCGTGGTTGCCGCCATCGGGGCCGTCACGGCGCTGTTTGCGGCCACCATTGCGCTGGTCAACAACGACATTAAACGGGTGCTGGCCTACTCCACGGTCTCGCAGTTGGGCTACATGTTCCTGGCCACCGGCGTCGGCGCGTTCGCGGTCGGGATGTATCACCTGACGAGCCACGCGTTCATGAAGGCGCTGCTCTTCCTCGGGGCCGGATCGGTCATGCACGCCATGGCCGACCGGACCGACATGCGCGGCATGGGCGGGCTGCGCAAAAAGATCCCGTGGACAGCTATGGTCTTTCTGATCGGGGCGCTCGGGCTCTCGGGCATTCCGCCGTTCGTCGGCTTTTTCAGCAAGGATCTCATATTGGAGGAGGCGTTCGCGACCGGCCACGTCGTGCTCTGGCTCGTCGGCGTCGGGACGGCCCTGCTGACCGCGTTCTACATGCTCCGGGCCTATTTCCTGACCTTCGAGGGCGAGCCGCGCTACAGCGACGACCACGTCCATCCGCACGAGTCGCCGCC
>JAHEOA010000084.1 GCA_018609825.1 Candidatus Bipolaricaulota bacterium
CCTGTTGGCGCTCCATACGCCCCTTCGTCGGGTCGTTGGCGTCGGGTGCCCCGTGAACGCCCGGATGCCCATGACCGCCTCGGCCACGCGGTTGCCGGCTTCGAGGCTCGGCACCTCGACATCGAAGTAGCCGCGCGCCACATCCCTCGCCTGCGATTGAACGGCCTGAGCCTGCCCGTTCGGGACCTCGATCCCCGTGCAACCGGCCACCACCGCAAGTAGCGTCAAAGCCCCGACAATCGCCAACGTAAATCGCATCCGACGAACACTCCCGTTTGTAGAGTGCGTTGATGGTATCCCCGCGTGTCTTGTTGGCAAAGGTCACAGTTCCCTCAACAGGCGGTCACACGTCTTGACCTTGTAGGTTTGCCGCTTCCCTCGGGCCACGGTGCGCGCCCGCTCCAATAGGCGGCGCGCCTCATCCGGGGCCGTTTCGCCCAAGATACGCCCTTTCTGCATAAGCGCGTCGGCCAGACGGAGGCTTTCAAACGACTCGGCCAGCTCCACGGCCCGGTCGGCCCATAGGGCGGCCTGCTCGCTTGGAATGACCGTTGCCTCGGCTCCGGGAGAGCGCTCCGGCGACGTCGTGTCCAGGATGGCCGGAAGGTCGCCCGTGTCCTGCGCGCGCCGCCGCCACACCTCCGACCGCAGCGCCATGATGTGCACGCGCGGATCGCCCAGTGACTCTCGTTCGGCGATTTCATCGGCGGCAAAGAGCCAGTTGAGGGCCTCGCGGTGGTTGCCCATGCGCATCTCGTATCGCCCTCGGGCGGCGTAGAGGTGGGTCAGTATGTGCGACCGGCTGTCCTGCTCGGCCACGTCGATCCCGCGCTCAAGGGCGGTCGCCGCATCGCGCCAGTCGCCTTGCTCGACGGCACACTCGGCCCACAAGTGATAGATCGTCGCAATCTTCTGTGTGCTGCCGAGCCGCCGCGCAATGCCGAGCGCCCGCCAAATATACTCTGACGCTTCGGCCCACTCCCCTTGATAGTAGCGAATCCCGATCATGCGCATGAGGACATCCAATAGCTCATATCCCTTGTTGTCATCCTGGGAGCGCTCCAGCTCGCCACGGGTCTCATCCAAGAGGTCCCACGCGCGGTCCCACTCGCCGCGAGCGTAGGCGAGCCCCGCCCATGTAACCCGCTTTTCCAGCCCGTACAGATCGTCGCTGTTGACGATCTCCGTCAGGCTCGCCTCCGCGTCATCAAGCCGCTGGAGCGAAATCTGGCACCGGGCCATGCGCATGTAGGTGTAATCCCGGTAGCGCTGCGACGGCCTCGCCTCCAGCGCGCTCTGATAGTAGGTCAGCGCGTTCAGATAGCGGCCTTGTTGGAGGGCCGCGTCGGCAATGGCGAGGTAATGGTAGGGTTGTTTCAGCTCATCCTTGAAGGTCTGCTCATGGGCGTAGCGCTCGATCAGCGCCAAAAGGCCCTCGACGTGCTCGCGCTGCTCGGGCGGCTCGTTCTTGTGGATGTAGCGGTTGACCATCCCCTTGCTGAGCCCCACTTCGTTGCAGATGGCCTCGTAGGTCACGCCCTTGGCCTGGTTGACCCAGTAGAGCCATTCGGGGATGTGGTCGCGGTCTATCGGGACGTCGGGACGCTCTAAATTCTCGGCCATTTACCCTTCTTCGTTACCAACTCGCCTGAACCGGCCTTCACGGACACCGCGTTCCAGGGCTTCGGGCACTACCTTCTCCATTGCAGTCGCGATACAGTGCTCAAAGATCGCGCCATCGCCGTTATCCCAATCCCACTTCGCCGCCCTCGCGTAACCATCATGCCATAGCTCCGCCCGCCAGTCGTCATACGGGCAATGGTGAACCCATCTGCCATAGTCCCAGGCACGGATGCCTTCTTCGATGAAGGGATCATTTTCCTCATTCAAATTGGGGCGAGGTTCTGGCATTTGGGGCGGTTTTTTCATCAGATCGAGTGTCGTTTCCCGCATTTTGCGTTTCATGAATGCCTTGACTGCTAGGCGTATAACGGGGGTGTCCTCATGTCGGGATACGTCGAAAACCGACCAACCTTCGTCTGGGTCGATAAATCGGACAGTCTGGTGGATCATGGCCTCTCCTCAAAATGCTGTTGAATGGAGCGGGATATTTCGTTTAATTTGACTTCGTATCTCCTTAACCCCTTTCGGATGCCGCGTTGTAGTCTGGAAAGATTGTAATCAAAGTGGAGCGACAACGTCGCTTCAGCTCCACAGAACTCGCACACTTCGTAAGCGATTCGCCCACGGCGGATCGGCCCCTGCGAGCAGTAAGGGCACACGTTTCGATCAAGCTCAGCCATCGTCGCCCGCCTTCACAATCAAGCTGCGCCAACAGTTGCCACAGCGGATTTCGTCCTCATGATAAACCCAGCCGGTTGGCATATAGGTCGTCCCGTCACTTACGGTAATGCACTCGACTTCATGACCACAGTAATCGCAGACGGCAACCGGGTTGTCGGCATCTACTCGTGTCGTCAGTGGCATGACTACTCTAAGCCTCCTTATCTGCTTCCCATTTCTCCAGACGCTTCAGCCGCCGTCGCCGCTCCGAGGGTTTGATACGAAGATCCGCCTCCTCTAGCCACTTGCGGAATCCCCACGGCGGCACGCCCCAGACGTAGCGCGTCTGCCCGTCCCCAGGGACTTTGAACTTGTTGGCCCCGTACTCGCTGGACCCGAGTCCCTTGCTCAGATAGTTGTAAATCTGCTGTTCCGACGTTCCGCAGATGTCGGCCATATCGCTGATGCGAAGATAGGTTTTCCCGTTGATCGTCAGCATACCGGGCGAATTGTAATCGACCGGCGGCGTTGTTGAAATACCCATTTCGTCCTTGAGTATAAACCAGCTCGCCATTCAGGTCAAACCCCACGTCGGGATGCGCCCAACTGAAACGATCTAACGGGGGGTTGACACTGACCTCAGTCTATGTTATAAATAGAGTATACCGCCAAGCAGAAGGAGGACGGATCATGACAAGCCAAACCACACTTGCCGCAAGCCCACAACCCAAGATCACCGAGTTCGTGAACGTCGACGAGTTCGAGGTCGTCACGCTGCTCCGTGAGTCCGACGGCCACATCCGCGTCAAGGCGCGGGGCAACCGCGACGGTCTACGCCACTTCCTGCCCATCAACGCCCGCGACGACGACAGCGCCCGAGCCCGCCATTACGTCGATGAGCTGGTCCGCGAGGCCGTCATCGACGAACTGGCGACGCTCGTTGATGCGCACGTCCAGCAGGTCAACCGCGCCGACATCTCCGACGAGGAGATTGAGCGGGCGGTCTGGAACGTCACGCACAACAGTTGCGATCCCGCCGAGGCGGCGCGGATCGTACTCGACTACGAGGAGGTGGCCTGAATGTTTATCTACGCCAAGCACCTCGACGCCGAGGATGCCCAGGACGCGCGGTTCCTGTGCGCCGACGAGCAGCGCATCTTCTGGCGCATCGGGCCGGTGACGGATGACGACGACGCCATCTGGGTTGAGGATCTATCGCCCTTCGGCGGCGTGCGCCGCCCGAACCCGAGCGATGACGATGCGCTGACCCGCCTCGTGGATGAGGCGGTCGGGAACACCCTCAACTGGAATCGTCTTGACCTACGAGGGCTAGAGGATCAGATCAGCAATCGGGCCATGCGTGGCGTTGAGCGTGGGCTCAGCATCCGCGAGGCAGCGGAACAGGCTGTTTCGGATGCACGGAAAACAGCCCTCGGTTGGCACTGGCATCGAATAAGCCACGAGGGGGGGGGACGGCCTG
The DNA here is from genome assembly GCA_018609825.1 of Candidatus Bipolaricaulota bacterium. Next base: position 3,764 of record JAHEOA010000084.1, read on the forward strand.
ATGGCGCTCCAGCGGCACACCGATCTTTGCCTCACGTGCGGCACTCCCGTCTTCGACTACGTCGGCGGCGAGCGGTGCCCCAAGTGCGGCATGACGGGCCACCTACGCTTCGCACGGTTCGACTCAAGCGAGCGTGCCGTCGAGCGCTCCCTGCAAGCGGGCCTCGACCGGCTGTTGGTCAGCGCCAAGCTGGCCGACG
>JAHEOA010000085.1 GCA_018609825.1 Candidatus Bipolaricaulota bacterium
GCGGCGCAGGCGGGCGTCGACGACGTCCGGGCCGACCTGTTGCCGGAAGAGAAGCAGGATGCCATTCGCCAGCTACAGGACGTGGGCGAGGTCGTCGCCATGGTCGGCGACGGGATCAACGACGCGCCGGCGATGGCCCAAGCGGAGGTCGGGATCGCCATGGGCGCGGCCGGCACAGACGTCGCCATCGAGACGGCCGACGTCGCGCTCATGGCCGACGATCTGCTCAAAATCCCGGAAGCCGTGTCGTTGTCCAAGCGACTGTTGGCAAACATTCGGCAGAACGTCGGCATCGCGCTCGCCACCGTGGGAGCGCTGCTGGTCGGCGTGTTGTTTGGGGAAGTCCGCATGGCCGGCGGGATGTTCATTCACGAGGCGTCTGTGCTTCTCGTCATCCTGAACGGCATGCGGCTGATGCGAGCCGGTTAGTGCGGGGTAACCCGCCTTGCACCGCCTTGAACCGTAAGCACGCAAACCGTAGGGCAAGGGAGGCGCATGGAGGCAGTTTCTCGGGGATTCTGACCCGCATGTCCAAGACTGGCGGAACCGTTGGACCCCGTTCCGCACCTTGGATGCGCCGTCCGTTTGGATGGCGGGGCCCCTTCCGCCGATAATGGCCCGATGGGAGACAACATGGCGGATGGAGCTTTCCACGTCGGCTTGATCCCCGACGGCAACCGTCGCTGGGCTCAGGAAGCAGGGTTGACGCTGCGCGAAGGCCACGAACACGGGGCCCAGACCGTGGAGATGGCTCTGGATTGGGCGTACGAGCATCCCGAGGTTGCCGAGTTCACGGTCTATGGCCTCTCCGAGGAGAACTTCAAGCGCAGCGCCGAGGAGCTCGACTGGCTGTTCGAGATCTATGAGCGCAAGCTCATCCAATTGCTGGAGGACCCGACGCTCGCTGAGCGGGAGGTCCGCGTCCGGATCGTGTCCACGTGCCGGCACCGATGGCCGCGTGCGATCGGGAAGCTGGTTCGTCGAATCCATGCGACAACCGCCCTTCGGCAGGGCAAACGCCTGAACGTGTTGCTCGGCTACACGGGCCAGTCCGAGCTCCGTCAGGCCGTGGCGCGGCCCCGAAATCGCCTCAAGAACGTGCTGGGACGCTTGACGGACCAAGACATCGAACGGGGGCTGCTCGTGCGTCGGCCCTGCGATCTCGTCATCCGCACGGGCTACGAGGAAGCACCGCGCGAGGCCAAGAGCGGGTTTTTGCTCTGGCAGTCCGCCTACGCCGAGTTCCAGCACGTGCCCAAGCACTTCCCCGACCTGACGCGAGCCGATCTCGACGAGCTGTGGGCCCGCTTCCGGCAGCAGCGCCGTCGCCTGGGAACATGACCGTTGGTGACGGCCGGGACGGTCGGGACGGCCGACGGCTGATGGGGATCATGCCTCGGCGCTCCCCGCTGGTCTAACCTGACCCTTGGCGAGGCATCGGCCTAGCGTGCCGGAAAGGATCATCGTCGCATGAATCGACGAATCGTTTGGGGAGTCTTCGGGATCGTCGCCATGATCGCCGTCGGAGTGGCCGTCTGGCTGTTGAGCACCTCGTCCACTGGAGCGAGCTATCCGCCACCCGGGCCCGTCACCGCCCAAGAGGCTCACAAGCTGATCCAGCAGCACGCCCAAGACGCGGACTTCGTGATCCTCGACGTGCGCACGCCGTCGGAGTTCAATGCCGGGCACCTGGCCGCAAATGGGGCTCGCATCCTGAATATCGATGTCAGCAGCGGCAACTTCCGTGGGCGCGTCGATCGACTCGACCGCGAGCGCAAGTTCCTGGTCTACTGCCGCACCGGCAATCGATCACAGGCCGCAGTCGAGTACATGCAGAGCACGGGCTTCGAGTGGGTCTATCACATGGATCAGGGTATCGTGGCCTGGCAGGCGGCGGGGTTGCCGATCGTCGCCGAATGATCGGGGCGGCGCGATTTCACCGCATTTCCACCCCACGTCCATGTTCTAGGCACCCGATTCGGGATTACCATCTGGGCAACTTGCTAGATATTCCACCTCCTTCGCCACAGACAGTCTGCGCCGATAGTCGACCCGCGCCAGGGGCTCGCCGATCGAGTCCCTGGCGGCACGCCGCGCATCCGAGTCGCTTGCTCCCGCATGAGGATCGCGTCGCCGTGGCGATCCTCAACTCGGCCTCCGCGCCGTGACGTCGACGCTCGCGAGGTAATCCGACAGCGTCGCCTCCGGCGGCAGGGCCTCGGCGATTTGTCGATAGAGCCCGTCCTCGCAGCTCTCGATGGCGGCGTTGTGTTCGGGCCGGGGCACCACCCGCACGTCCACCAGGCCGGCGTCCTCGACCATCGCTCGGTACGCGTCGATCTCGATGGCGCCGGCCACGCAACTGGACCAGGCCCCCATCACGTGGCCCATGCCCTCGGGCAACGGCTGCCGCAGCGCCATGTCGCTGGCGACCACGCGGCCGTCCGGCTTGAGCACGCGCGCCACCTCCGCCCAGACTTGCGCCTTCTCGGGCGAGAGGTTGATGACGCAGTTGCTGAGGACGACGTCGACGCTGGCGTCGGCAACCGGGAGATGCTCGATCTCCCCGAGTCGAAACTCGACGTTGTCCAGCCCGGTTCGGGCCTGATAACCGGCGAGGTTGGCTCGTGCCTTGGACACCATCTCGGGCGTCATGTCGACGCCGATCACCTGCCCGCTTGCGCCGACCTTCGGGCCGGCAAGAAGGCAGTCGAATCCGGCCCCGGAGCCGAGGTCCAGCACCACCTGCCCTTCGCGAAGCCCGGCGATCGCGGTCGGGTTGCCGCAGCTCAATCCGAGATTCGCGCCTTCGGGCAGTTGCGCAAGATCTTCCGCGTCATGCCCGAGGGCATCGGCCACCACGGTGGCGCGATCGGCCGTCGATGACCCGCTGCAACACCCGGCCGCACTCGGCTCGCTTGCGCTCGGCGCAGCTCCGCCCGCGATCTGGGCGTAGTCCCGTCTCACTTGGTCACGAACCGTCTCGCCTTGGTGCTCATGGGGCTCAGGACAGCATCCACTCATCAGCCAGCTCCTTTCGCTTGGCGCAACCTGGATGGGACGACCCAACCCGAGGAAGACGTTCAGCGTCGGTAACACGCGGCCGTCAGCTCCCGCACGTCACGGCTCAGGACGTCCTCGCGCTGGGCCAGATCGGCCTCAACGCGCGGTTGCCGAGCGAGCGACGAGCGCACCCAGGCCATCGCGTCCCGCGCTTCCGGCGGTGCATCCGGGCCCGCCAGCCGATAGTAGCGCCAGCGGCCTTCCTTCCGTTGTTCCACCAGCCCGGCGTCGACGAGCAGCTGCATGTGCTTGGACATCGTCGACGGGGCCAATCCGACGATGTCAATCAACTGACAGAGGCAGAGCTCGCCTGGCTCAAGCAGGCCGAGCGCGCGCAGCCGACTCTCGTCGGCTAGGGCTTTCCCGATCTTGACCAGTCGGTTCATCGCTCCTCCTATACTTCGCCAAGTAACGAAGTATAAGTTCGCGACCATCGCCTGTCAAGGGTCTGGCCCTTCATGCGTCGGAATGGGTCGAAAGCGCAGGAGACCGAGACCTGGAGGAGCACGCCTGCTCGCCGCGGCGGCTCACGGTGGCCATGATGGGAGTCATGGCCATGCCAGGGCGAGCCGAGCATTCAGCGCTCGGGCGATGCACGGGCGCGAGCTGGCGCATACAGGCAGATTCTCGCCCACCGCGTCAACCCCTAATGCCAAGAATGCTTGATGACAGGCCTCGGCATGAACTCAGAAAACCTCCCACGGGATGCGAAGCCTGGCACAGTCGCCATGATCCTCGCGCAGTGGCCCGAGCTGAGATCGTTCTTTACGGCTAAAGTCGAATGGTGGCCTCCCGCGTTGGCTTGGCTCAGCTGGAGGAATGGTTGGCCAGACAGGTGGCAGTGGTCCATTGACGGACTCGGCCCAATTGATGCCCGGCTGTGGCTCACCCAGATCGTCAACTCGGCTTGATGTGGTCTGGCTTGGGCGGGTCGTTGGCGTCCCCAAGGGGATTCGAACCCCTGTTGCCGGATTGAAAGCCCGGAGTCCTAGGCCTCTAGACGATGGGGACGGGGTTCACGGCCATTATAGGTGCCGGTCTGGAGGCCTTCAAGCGCGGAATTCTCCCATAGGTCGAGACAACTAGACGCCGGCTGCAGCCTTGAGGGCCTCGGCATGGTCCGTCCGTTCCCACGGCAGATCGAGCTCGGCTCGTCCGAAGTGGCCGTAGGCGGCCAACGGCGTGTAGATCGGCCGCCGCAGGTCGAGGTTCTCGATCAGGGCGGCCGGGCGGAAGTCGAAGTGATTCCGCAGCAGCTTGACGATCTCGTCGTCCGGAATGGCCCCCGTGCCGTACGTGTCCACCGTGACCGCCACCGGCGCCGCTCGGCCGATGGCATAGGCAATCTGGATCTCGCACTCGCTGGCCAAGCCGGACGCGACGACGTTGACCGCCACGTAGCGGGCCATGTAGGACGCTGAGCGGTCGACTTTGGTCGGGTCTTTCCCGGAGAACGCGCCGCCGCCGTGGCTGCCGTAGCCGCCGTAGGTGTCGACTTGGGTCTTGCGGCCCGTCATGCCCGTGTCGCCCGGCGGGCCGCCGATGACGAAGCGCCCCGACGGGTTGATCAGGCAGTGCGTCGTCTCGGCCATCCAGTCTTGGACGACCGGCGTGATGACGTGCTCGGTCAGGTCCGCGTTCAGTTGGTCGATCGTCACGTCCGAGTCGTGTTGGGCCGAGATGACGACGGTGTCCACGTGCGTGGGATGCCGGTTCTCGTACTCCACTGTGACCTGCGACTTCCCGTCGGGCCGCAAGTACGGAAGCGTCCCGTCCTTGCGCAGCCGCGCCAAGCGCTGCACGAGCCGATGGGAGAGGTAGATGGGCAACGGCATGAGCGCGTCGGTCTCCCGGCAGGCGTAGCCGTACATGATCCCCTGATCGCCCGCGCCGAAGGCCTCGTAGGGATCGTCGTGCTTGGACTTCTCCACGGCCTGGGCGATATCGGGGGACTGTTCGTGAATGGCGGTCAGGACGGAGCACTGGTCGTGGGCAAAGCCGTACTCCGGCCGCGCATACCCGGCTTCCTTGATCGCTTCCCGCGCCAGTTCGGCGTAGTCGAGGTGGGCGCGCGTGGTGATCTCGCCGCCGACCAACACCAATCCCGTGGTGGTGAACGCCTCGCAGGCGACGCGGGCGCCGGGGTCGTCGTCGAGGATGGCGTCCAGGATGGTGTCCGAGATGCGGTCGCAGAGTTTGTCCGGATGGCCTTCGGTGACGGATTCCGAGGTGAACACATGCCGTGCCATGATCCCGCGATTATAGACCCCTTCCGACGACATCTCAAGATGATGCGTTCGCTTTCGCACCGGTCCTTGAGCGATCTACAATGCCTTGAGGAGTTGATCCCATGGAGACGACCGACCTGTTGCAATCCCTTTCCGACGCCTTCGGGCCACCGGGCTTCGAGGACGACGTGCGCGACGCGCTGCGCGAGATCGTCGAGCCGCTCGCGGACGAGATCCGCGTCGACGCCCTGGGCAACCTGATCGCCACGCGCCACGGCCGGGGCGAGCGGGTGCTCATGCTCGACGCGCACATGGACGAGATCGGCCTCATGGTCAGCTACATCGAGGAGACGGGGTTCCTGCGCTTCGCCACGCTCGGCGGCTGGGACGCGCGCGTGATCCCCTCGCACGGCGTCACGATCCAGACGGACAGCGGCGAGTCCGTCCACGGCGTCGTCGGCACGCCGCCGCCCCATATCCTGAGCGCCGAAGATCGCAAGAAGCCCTTCGACCTCGAGGAGTTATTCATCGATGTCGGCGCGAATTCTCGCGACGACGTTGAGCAGATGGGCATTCGCACGGGCTCGCCCGCCGTGATCCACTATCCGTTTCGGAGGATGAGCCATCCCTTCGTCACGGGGAAAGCCCTTGACGACCGCGCGGGTTGCACGGTGCTGGTCAGGACGCTGCAAGCCCTCCAGGACGAGACACTGGACGTCACGCTCGTCGCCAATTTTGCGGCCTTCGAGGAAGTCGGGCTGCGCGGCGCTCGCACGGCAGCCTTCTCGATCGAGCCTGATGTGGCGTTGGCTCTGGAAGGGACCGTAGCCGCCGACGTCCCCGGCATCGAGGATGCCCGCGTGCCGACCCGCCTCGGCCAGGGGCCGGCCTTGACCGTTGCCGATCGCTCGCTCATCGCGAGCCCCCGTCTGCTGCGTTTCACCCAGGATGTCGCCAGTGACGAGGGGATTCCGTGTCAGTTGAAGACGCCGCCATCAGGAAGCACCGACGCGGCGGCGATCCAACAGAGCCGCGGCGGCGTATTGGCTGGGGTGATCTCGGTGCCTTGCCGATACATCCACTCGCCCTTCAGCATCCTCAATCTGGAGGATCTGGAGAACGCGGCGCTGTTGACGTCCGCGTTCGCGCGACGCGTGCACGAGCTCCGTAATGCGTGATCAGGCTCGGCGTGCGTGCTACCATGGCCGATCATGACCGACACTCGCGACCGTGTCGTCGACTTCCTGTTTGAGGCGGGCATGCTGGCCCGCGTGCCGCGGTCGGGGTTCGCGTACCTCGGCAGCGGCGAGCAGAGCGTCGCCGAGCACTCGCTGCGCATGACGCAGACCGCCTACGTTCTGGCCCATCTGGATGGGAACGTCGACACTGAGCGTCTGCTGGCGATGTGCCTCTTCCACGATCTGCCCGAGACCCGCGTTTCGGATCACAACAACGTCACCAAGCGCTACAACGTGCCCGATGAGTCGAGTGCAGTCACTGACCAAACCCACAGCCTGCCCTTTGGCGCACACGTCGCCGGCCTCATTGAGGAGTTCGAGGCCGGCGAGACCCGCGAGGCGCAGATCGCTCGCGACGCCGACCAGCTGGAGATGATCCTCGAACTGAAGCGGCTTGCCGACATCGGCAACCCCAACGCCGCCAAGTGGATGCCGTTCGTGGTCGAGCGCCTGGGGAGCGAGACGGCGCGGGAACTGGCCGAAACGATTCGCGATCGGGACTCGGACGCCTGGTGGTGGGTCGACCAGATCGTCCGTTGAGGCGACAGGCATGGTGACCGAACGCCGCCGCGCCAAGATCGCCGACGTGGCGTCCAAGCGCCAGCGCGGCGTGGTCGTCTTCGAGGACATCGCCGACCCGCACAACGCGGCGGCGGTGCTGCGCACGAGCGAGGCGCTCGGCTTCCACAAGGTCTGTTATGTGTTCCAGGTCAACGAGCCGTTCGATCCGAGGCGCGTGGGGAAGGAGTCCTCGGGATCGGCCAACAAGTGGCTCGATTTCTCCGTTTACCATTCGACGAAGGCTTGCCTCGCCGATCTGACGGATGAGGGCTATGAGACCATCGCGACGGTGGCCGACGGCGATGCCGAGTCGATCTTCCAAGCCGACCTGATGACCGCCGAGATCGCGCTGCTGTTCGGGAACGAGCATCGCGGACTGTCTGAAGAAGCCGTCGAGATGGCCGATCGGCTTGTGACCATCCCGTTGGTCGGCATGGTTCGCAGCCTCAATCTCTCCGTGGCCGCGGCGATCTGCCTCTACGAGATCACGCGCCAGCGCGATCACCAGGGGATCGAGGCCTTCCGCTTGCCCTCTGCCGAGCGCGAACGGCTGATGGCGTCGCTCTTGGACCGAGCGTCCGACTGAGTGAGTCGGCCTGTGTCCGATCGCTTGTGCGTCTTGGATGGTTGCCGAGCGGGCCTCGAGAGGTCAGCTAAAACGGCGTCTTCACGCCCATCGCCCGAATCGCACACCAGCCGACGAGCCCCTCAAAGACGGCAAACGCGCCGCCCAGGGCCAACGCCGCTCGCAGCAGATGGACCGCCCAGTGGGCTTCGGGCGCGAGCGCAAGCCAGACGGCAACGATCAGCACCAACAGCGCTCCCGCGAGAGCTCGGATGCGACGGCCCCGCTTGTCGATGTTGCAGGTCATGATAGCTCACCTCGCTCGGATTGTACGCGGGCGGTCAGATAGCCTTCCAATGTGGCCCGGTCGGCGTCGTCGGCTGAACCGGACCCGATGATCCGGCCCTTGTCCATGACGTAGAGTCGGTCGCAGAGCGCCAAGGCCGTATCCAGGCGCTGTTCAGCCAGCAGCACGCCGGCGCCGCGCTCGGCCAACGCACGCACGTGCTCCTCCACGCGGCGGACGAGCTGGGGCATCAGGCCCTCCGTCGGCTCGTCCATCAACACGACCCGAGGATCGGCGAGGAACGCGCGCGCGATCGCGAGCATCTGCTGTTCGCCGCCCGACAGCGTCGACGCCGACTGACCCAGTCGCTGCCAAAGCGCGGGAAACGTCGCCAGCGTGGCTTCCCAGCGCTCGTCCAGAACGCGTGATGGTTGCCAAGCGATGCGAAGGTTGTCGCGGACGCTCAGTTCGGGGAAGGTGCGCCCGTCCTGGGGTACGTAGCCCATCCCCCAGCGCGGGATCTCATGGGGCGCGCACGCTCGAAGATCGACGCCATCGAGAGAGATCGCACCGTTGTGGACGTCGGCCAGGCCCATGACGGCCTTGAGCGTCGTCGTCTTGCCCACGCCGTTGCGCCCGATCAGGCCGACGATCTCGCCGGCCTTGACATCGATAGACACCTCATGGACCACCCGAATGCGCCCGTAGCCGGCCGTGACGTCCCTAAGCGCCAGCATGCTCATCGCGCCCCAGATAGACGGCCTGTACGTCGACATCGTCCGCGATGGCGGCGGGATCGCCGTCCGCCAGCACCTGGCCTTGATGGAGAACCGTGATGCGATCGGCCAGTTGGAAGACGACGTCCATGTCGTGCTCGACGATCAGCAGCGTCACGCCCTCCAGCTGCTGCAGGCGCTCCATGAGCGAGGTGGCCTCGTGCGCCGTGAGCCCGGCCATGGGCTCGTCCAGCATCAGGACGCGCGGCTCCATCGCCAGGGCCATCTCCAGGGCCAGCCGCCGACGTTCGCCGTGGGCGAGCGCCCGTGCTGACGCCGTGCGCCGATCGGCAAACCCCGATCGCCGGAGGATCGTCTCCCTACGCTCAACCCACGCGTCGGGCCGCCGGAGCGCGAGTCGACCGCGACCGAGCGCGGCGTCCAGATGGGCTTCGACGCTCAGCGCGGGGAAGAGCGCGCTCGTCTGGAACGTGCGCACGAGTCCTGCCCGGGCTCGCTGGGCCATGGGCCAGCGCGTGATCTCGGCCTCGTCGAAGCGGATCACCCCGGAGGTGGGCCGGGTGCGTCCGGACAGCGCGTTGACCAACGTCGTCTTGCCTGCGCCGTTCGGGCCGATCACCGCCCGGATTTCCCCAGCGGCCATCGTGAGATTGACGCCGTCGAGCGCTTGGAACGCGCCGAAGCGCTGGCCCAAGTCGGTCGCGCGAAGCCGGGCCTCCGTCATGACGAGCTCCGGCGCAGCCATCCGACCAGCCCGCCCGGCAGATAGCGAATGACGATCAACAGCACGACCCCGATGAGAATGGGATAGCCGTTGGCCCAGACGCCGCTGAGCGCTTCGCGGATGGCCACCAACGCGCCCGTCCCGACGAGCGGCCCGATCAGCGTCCCCGCGCCGCCGAAAAGCGTCCAGATGAGCGCGTCGGCGGAGACGAGCCAGTGGAACAAGCCCGTGGACACGTAACAGTTGGTGAGCGCGTGGAGCCCGCCGGCCAAGGCCGCACCCGCCCCCGAAATGGTGAACGCCAGCCACTTGAGCCGTGTCGGGTCGTAGCCGAGCGCGGCCGCTTGGGCCTCGTTCTCGCGGGTCGCGCGCAGGGCCGTGCCGAGCGGGCTGCGAACCAGGGCATAGAGGCCCAGCACGCTCACGGCGACGACGCCGAGGATCAACAGATACGCCGGGCCGGGCACGGCGCAGCCGGCGCGCCAGTCGCCGATGGCCAGCGGCATCGCGGGCAACGTCAGGCCGTCGTCTCCGCCCGTGATGCCCGCTTGGTTTTGGGCCAACAGATAGGCGATCAGCGCGGACAGCGCCGTCAGGATGATGACGCCGTGGCGGCCCGTTCGGACGGCCACCACCCCGATGACGCCCGCCACGGCCGTGCCCAGGCCGAGCGCCACGCCGAGCGGCAGCGCGATGGCGGGCCCCTGCGCGAGCACGAGCCAAGTGGCGCCGTAGGCGCCCAAGCCGAAGTAGACCGAATGCCCGAGGCTGAGCACGCCGACGTAGCCGAACAGCAGGTCGAAGCTGGCGGCGAACAGGCCCCAGACGAGGACGCGCATGACCAGCCCCACGACGTAGCTGTCGACGGCCCAAGGCACAACGGCCAAGAGCGCCAATATGACGATCATGAGGAGCTTAAGCGTCGCGCTCATGGCCGAACAGTCCTTCGGGGCGCAGCACCAGGATGGACGCCATCAGCGCGAGCGCCAGCGCGCGGGCCAGCACGGGGTCGGTCCAGACGCTCAACAGCCCCTCGCTCATGCGATACAGGAACGCGGCGATCACGGCGCCGCTCAGGCTGCCGAGCCCGCCGACGATCACGACGGTGAAGGAGTCGATCAGCACGTCGAGCCCCATGTGGGCATGCACGGTCACGATCGGGGCGGTCAGGACGCCGGCCAGCGCGGCCAGGGCGGAGCCGAGCCCGAACGCCAGTCCGTAGACGCGCGGAACGGGCACGCCCAACGACAGCGCCAGCTCGCGATTCTGTCGGACCGCGCGCGTCCAGAGCCCGAAGCGCGTGCGCCGCAGCGCCATTCCGACGATGAGCATCGCGGCCAGCGCCACGGCCGCGACGAGCAGGCGATAGACCGGATAGCGCAGCCCGAAGACGGGCACGCTGCCGGCGACGGGCGAGGCGATCGTGCGCACGCTCGGGATGAGCTCCTGGACGGTCTGCTCCAGGATCAGCATGAGGCCGAACGTGGCGATGATCGTCAGAATGGGCCGATCGATGATCGGTCGCAGGGAGACGCGCTCGATGAGCCACGCCGCCGCGCCCACCAACAACGGCGCCCCGAGCAGAACCAGCAGAAAGACCAGCGGATGGGGGAGATCGAGGGGCGCGGCGAGCTGGACAAGCGCCCAGGCGACGACGGCGCCAAGCATGTAGAACGTGCCGTGAGCGACGTTGATGACCCGCAGCACGCCGTAGACCAGATTGAGCCCCAGCGCGATCAGCGCCACGACCCAGCTCCAGACGAACGCGTTCAGCAGCTGGAACAGGATCAACGACATCTCAGCGATCGCTCGCTTCGGCGAAGGCGGCTAGGGGCGAATCAAGGCGTCCGGTAGTCAACGGTCGCCGGGTAGACCGAGCGTTGCCGGGCGAAGCGTTCCTCGACCTCCAAGCCATCGGGGCCGAGCCGCTCGATGTAGTGGTCGTGGAAGCCCTGGTGATCCGCGGCGCGCACGCTCAGATCGCCCTGGAAGAAGTCGGCGCCGGCCTCGACCTCGGCGCCCTCGAGGAAGCGGATCAAGTCGGCGTTGTCCCGGGCGTCCCGCCAACCCGTGGCTTCAATGGCCCGCTTGAGCAGATGGAGGATCGCCCAGCCGTACCAATAGTGTGAGCCCGTGATGACCCGGCCCGACCCGATCTCGCGGCCATCGGCATCCACGCCGACCGCCTCGCGGAACGACGCGTCAAAGGGCCGAATCCCCTCAGGCACTTGATCCAGGCGTCGAGGATGGTTGGAGATGAAGACGCTGTCCGCCAGCGAGGGCAGGCCTGTCAGGTCGATCCCCTCGACGGTGCCGATGACCCCGAAGACGGTTCGCCCCCGCGTGACGCCGAGGTCATCGGCGGTCTGGAGAAAGCGCAGCGCCCCCGTGCCGGGGAAGACGTGGAAGAGCACGTCGGTCTCCGGCGGCACTTGGCTCAAGAACGGAACAAAGTCGGATGCGCCCAACGGGACCGTGATCGTCCGAAGGACCTCGCCGCCGACGTTTTCCAATAGGGGCGGCCAGGCGCTCGCGTGGCTCTCGCCGAAGGAGTACTCCGCGACGACGATCGTCCAGCGCGACCCCAGGTTTTCGACGGCCCAGGCGTGGGCGACCTGAGCGTGGGACATGACGGAGTGGTTGACGCGAAAGACATGCGCATTGCCGGACTCGCCCGTGATCTCGGTCGCCTCGCCCATGGGGAAGTAGACGACGTCCAGCTCGGGAGCCAGCGGCAGGCTGGCGACGCTGACGCCGGAGTGCTGCGAGCCGACGATCAGATCCGCGCCGGACTCGGCCATCTTGACCATTCGGTCGCGGCCTTGGCCGGCGTCCGTAGCCGTGTCCTCGCGCAGGCGCCGGACCTCTCGCCCGTCGATGCCGCCCTCGTCGTTGATCCTATCCACCGCCGCTTGGGCGACCACGTCGTGCCAGTAGCCGTACTCGGGCAAGGCTCCCGTCAGATCGACTTGATGCCCCACTGTGATGGGCTGTTGTCCATGGATGAGCTTCTGCGGAAACGTGGCGAGCGCGACGCTGGCCAGCGTCGTCTGGATGAACCGGCGTCGGGTCCAGGTCATGGCATCACACCTCTCGGCGAGAGAATACAGTAGATCGATGTATACCACAACCGCGGGCTTGCACCGCCCATTCTCAAGCCCTTTAATGGGAAACGCCATGATGGACGCGATCCGCAAGCGCCTCGACGAGCTCGTTGCCGAGTGTCAGGAGCTCGAACGGAAGTTGGCCGACCCCGAGATCACGGGCACCAACGAGTACGTCGAGCTGTCTCAGCGCTACGCCAAGCTGAAGAAGCTGACCCAGGACTACGAGGAACTCCAAGGCATCGAGTCCGAGATCGCGGACGCCGAATCGTGGCTCCAAGAAGGCCCGGACGAGGAGATGCGCGAGCTCATCGAAGAGGACCTCCAAGCCAACCGAGCCAAGCGCGACGAGTTGATGGAGAACCTCAAGGCCTCAATTCTGCCCGAGGACCCGTCGGAGACGAAGAACGCCATTATCGAGATCCGCGGCGGCGCGGGCGGCGAGGAGTCGGCGCTGTTCGCGGCCGATCTGTTCCGCATGTACAACCGCTACGCCGAAACGCAGGGCTTCCGGGTCGAGCTGATGGAGTCGCACCCGACCGAGCTGGGCGGCTTCAAAACCGTCATATTCTCCATCAACGGGCGAGACGCGTATCGGCTGTTCAAGTTCGAGAGCGGGGTCCATCGCGTCCAGCGCGTTCCGGAGACCGAGACGTCCGGCCGCATCCATACCTCAACCGCCACCGTGGCCGTCTTGCCGGAGGCCGAGGACGTGGACGTGGAGATCTACGACAAGGACCTGGAGATGGAGGCGTTCCGCGCCAGCGGGCCGGGCGGCCAGAGCGTCAACAAGGTCAACTCGGCCATCCGGATCACCCACCTGCCCACGGGCATCGCCGTGGCCTGTCAGGAAGAGCGTTCCCAGCACAAGAACCGCGAGCGCGCCATGCGACTGTTGCGGGCCAAGATCAAGCAACGGCAGGAAGAGGAGATGCGCCAGGAGCGCGTCCAGGAACGCCGAATTCAAGTCGGCAGCGGCGAGCGGTCAGAGAAAATTCGCACGTACAACTTCCCGCAGAATCGGGTCACCGACCATCGGATCGAGCTGACGATCCACCAGCTCGATCGGGTCATGGAGGGCCAGCTCGACCTGTTGATCGGGCCGCTCCAGGAAGCCTATCGCGAGGACAAGCTGGCCGAGCTGGTCGAGGCCTGATTCTTCTGTCAGACGGTCTCCAGCGTGACGTCTTTGCCCGACTCGATCGTCCGATGGAGATCCACGATCGCGACGGTCCGCTCGCGCGGGCCGTAGGCGTGTGACGTGAAGATCGTCAGACAGCGACCGTCCATCATCCATTGGGGAACGTGGGGCTGGTGGGATCGGATCAGAACCTTCTGTTGGAGAATTTCCATCTGGCGCTCGAAGAAGTCGCGGCCGAACTGCGGTCGACTCCCCATGTCGCCGAGGAACTCGCCCGGCTGATCCTGCCAGTCGCCCCAGACGAGCTGGCGCCATTCGGGACTTCCCGACGTCACCCCGTCGATGGCCTCCAGAGAGTCGACGGACGGCAGCGCGGCATGGACCCCCATGACGCCGTTGGGCAGCGCCACGGCCCAGGGAAGTTCGGCCAGCACGTCGGCACAGAGCCGATGCTCGCTCCGGTCGAGCGCGTCCCAGAAGTCGGCGGGCCCGAACGGCTGCTCCTTCATGCCCTCGTGGTTGCCCTGCAGGAGATAGAGCCGCTCCGGACGATCGACCTTGAGGTCCAGCAGATACGCCAGGTTCTCGCGCGACTGCGGGCCGCGATCGACGTAGTCGCCCAGAAAAACAACCCTCGTCCGGTCGTCAAAGTACCGGCCGATGACGCGCTCGGAGGCGTCCAGGTCGCCGTGCGTGTCGCCGACGAAGACGACGCGATCTCCCGAGTTTTCGTGTATGCGCAGCAGCCGCGGTTCGGCTTCCAGGACGGGCCGTGCCCGCTCCAGCAACTCGATATCCACCATGCCGATCGCGCCCATGGTAAGGACGCCGCTCGGGTTCACCAAGTTCGATCGCGGGGAGCACGCCTGGGCCGATTGATGGGCGGGGAAGGGGCGCGCCCGGGAGGACTCGAACCTCCGGCCTGCGGTTTAGGAAACCGCTGCTCTATCCGCCTGAGCTACGGGCGCATAGGACCCATCTTGCCGCACCCGGCGCTGAGCGTCAAACGTATTCGTCCCCCATCTGCGGGTTGGGTTGTCCTGCGGAATCGGCCTACGCTGTCAATATGGCGATCAAGCTGGACGACGAAGCCGAAAAGCACGCCCTTGACGCGCTCCAAACCTATGTGCGGAAGCACGCCGATTGGGACATGGGAGACCTGGCGGCGGAGCTGATGCTGGAGTTCGTCCTCGCGGAGATCGGGCCGGCCATCTACACCCTGGCCATCTCCGACGCGCAGACGTTCATGCA
>JAHEOA010000086.1 GCA_018609825.1 Candidatus Bipolaricaulota bacterium
GACGAGAGCAGAATGGTGATTCCCTCGTCCTTGAGGCCGTGGATGGTCTCCAGAAAGTCGATCGCGGCCTGGGGGTCGAGCCCCAGCGTCGGCTCGTCCAGGATGACGACGTCGGGGCGCTTGACGAGGACTTCCGCCAATCCCAATCGCTGACGCATGCCGCGGGAGAATCCGTGCACTTCGCGATCGGCCGCCTCGCTCAGGCCGATGCGGTCGAGCGCGTCGTCGATGCGCATGTCAGCGTCGCGGCGCGGGATGCCGTTGAGCCGGGCGATATACGAAAGGTTCTCACGGGCGGTGAGGTCCTCGTAGAAGCCGACCTGTTCGGGCAGATACCCGACGCGGGCCTTGACGTCCAGCGGCTGCCGGGCCGGATCGAGGCCGATGACGCGGGCTGATCCGTAGGTCGGCTCGGTCAGCCCGAGCAGCATGAGGATCGTCGTCGTCTTGCCCGAGCCGTTCGGCCCGAGAACGCCGAAGACTTCCCCTTCGTCGACGATGAGGTCCAGCTCGTCGACGGCGCGCAGCCCGTCGTAGTCCTTCGTGAGGCGTTCCGTCTGGATGACCGCGTCGGCCATGGCCGATCACCGCCGGCCGAACCGCACGACCACGAGGCCGACCACGCCGAGCGCCACGGCGATGAGCGCCAGGCCGACCACGCCCCACATTGTGGACGTCTGGGCCGTCACGCGCCATTCGTTGGACGCCGAGGCGCCGCTGGCGTCCGCGCTCAGGGTCACGAAGTAGTCGCCGGCGATCGTGTCGTCCGACGGGGTGATGCGCGCGGTCACCTGCGTCTCGTTGCCCGGTTGGATGGAGCCGACGCTGGCGGGCTGGAACTCGACGTTCCATCCCGACGGCGACGAGGCACTGAGGGAAATCTCCTCAGCCGGGGCACTGCCCCGATTGCGCACCACGACGTTGATCGAGGTCGGCTGCCCGATCGTCGCGTTGGTCGAAACGGGGCCCTCGGCCGCCGCCACGGACAGGCTGGGCTCGCCCTGGATGTTCGCGTTCAGAATCTGGGTCTCTTCGACGCCCTCGGCCTTCGCTTGGATGCCGATCTGATACTCGCCGGCTGATATCCCCTTCGGCACGCTGACCTCGATGTCGAGGTCCTTCGAGCCGCCGGCCGACACGGGCAGGCTGGTCACTTCGTTGCCCTGGAAGCGTGTCTTGAAGGTTACCTCAAACTTTTCCGGCGTGTCTGCGGAGAGGTTGACCGTCAGGTTCCGATCGCCCTCGTTCTGCAGCGTCGCCTGGTAGGTGATCGAGCCGTTCGGCGTGCCCTGCAGCG
The DNA here is from genome assembly GCA_018609825.1 of Candidatus Bipolaricaulota bacterium. Next base: position 1,298 of record JAHEOA010000086.1, read on the forward strand.
TGGGCAGCTCAACGTCGAGCGACAGTTGCGGCGGGAGCTGTTCCTCAACCCGCAGCGTGATCGGCAGCTGGGCGCTTTGATCGGAACGTCGGGCTTGGGCGGCGACGGTGAACTCGTACGTTCCCGGCTGGATGTCGTTCGACGGTTCCAGCTTCAGGCTGACCGAGCCGGGCGCGTCGGGCTCGGTATAGACGGCTTGCACCGCCTGACCGTCGCCGATGAACGATGAGCTCCAGCCGTCGGGCGCCTGCGCCATCGTCAGGTTGACGATCTTCGCGGGAAGCCCGTCCACACGGACTTTCAGGGGCAAGTTGACCGTTTCGCCGACCTCGACCGATTGGGCCGGATACGGCGTGGTGAGCATCAGTTGGCCTTGTGTGCTCGGCGTCTGCTGAGCGTCTTGGGCAACGATGGGGAACGTGACAAGCGTCATCAGGCCCCCCATCAACAATCCACACGCGACCGCGCGTGAACGCCGCATGGCAAGGACACCTCCGAGATTTTTGAATCAAGGTTCCAACAGATGTCTCTATTCTACACCGCGGTGTCGGGGTTGGAATAGAGTTGGCTTCTCGACATGGTCTCATCCCAAGTGGATCAGTGACAAGCCTGCCGCGTCACTCTCCCAATGGCCGCTCGCTGAGCGTGACATCGACGGTCCGCTCTTGGCCGTCGCGGGCGATCGTCAGTGTCACCGCCTGGCCGACCTCCGTCTTCGTCTCCAAGTAGCGCATCAGGTCGGCGATGCTGCTCACCTGGGTTCCGTTGATGGCCGTGATGATGTCCCCGCCGATCGGCACCTGGCGATTGCCGACAACGACGAGTCGATCGGCCCCCTGGATGCCGGCTTGTGCGGCCGGCCCGCCAGGCGTCACTTTGTAGACAAGGACGCCATGCGCCGCCTTTACGGTGAGTCCGGCCTCGCGCAAACGCTGGGCCAGCTCCGGCGTGAGCGGATAGGACGGCGCGGAGATGCCGATCCAGGGGTGCGGATACCGCCCGTTCTCGATCAGCACCGGGACTTCTTTGGTGACCGTGTTGGACGGCACCGCAAAGCCGATGCCGACCGAGCCGCCGTTCGGGCTAAAGATGGCCGTCGTGACGCCGATGACCTTACCTTGCGAGTTGAGCAGCGGGCCGCCGGAGTTGCCGCGGTTGATCGCCGCGTCGGTCTGGATCAGGCCGAAGATGGGCGACTGACCGTTGCCCCGGCGCAGCGTCCGGTTGAGTGCGCTGACGACCCCCGTCGTCACCGTGCGCTCAAACTGCCCGAAGGGGTTGCCGACGGCGATGGTCATCTGGCCGGGCACAAGCTGGCTGGAGTCGCCCATCTCCACGGGATGGAGTTGAGTTTCGGGAATCCCGTCGACGTCGATCACGGCCAGGTCGTTGATCGGGTCGGTGCCGATCACCTCTGCGGATGAGATCTGGCCGCCCGGAAACGTCACCTCGATCCGCGAGGCGTTCTGCACGACGTGATGGTTGGTAATGATGCGACCCTGCTTGTCGTAGACGAAGCCCGATCCCGTCCCCTCTTGAGCCTGCTCGCCCATGAGCGACTCCCTGACGACGGTGCTGGTGATGTTGACGACGGCGGGCTGGATGTCCTGATAGACCTGGGTAGCCCGTTGCTCCCAGGGTAACAGCCCGCTCATCTGGGACGCTCGGAGCCCGTTGGCGCTGGACGACGTCGAGGCGCCCTCGGGCTGGGACGTTGACGTGGCCGACGGCTCTTGATTCGCCGTGGCGGCACTCGACGGAAGCCCCAGCTCCAGGCCGGACTGCGTCCCGGCCCACCAGGCCACGCCGCCAGCGACGACAAGCACGATCAATACCCAAACGAAGCGTTGGCGTATCATAGACGTTCATCACTCCCGGGCTCCAAGATATTCGTTCTCAAGACTCTCGTTCGAACGCTAACATGACCCAACGGGGTGCAGATATCGAGTGTTCCAAGCCCTCCTCGGTCCGCTATCATTCGTGCAACGGCGAGCGCTGTCGAACGTGGATCGCAACGTCTGATGCTGGAGGTTATCGATGGACCAGGAGCCGTTCCGTGACGACCGTGTCGATGACGTCGACGAACGACGCCATGCGATGGACGCTGCCGGCTTGGACGATCAAGGGCGTCCCTGGAATCAAGGACGCGTCGAAACGTCAGGCGAGGGGACGTCGCCGGGCAAGCCCCTGCTATCGCGCGGCCTCCAGAAGCTGGGGATGGAGACGAGTTCGACCATGGATCGCGTCCTGGACTGGGCGTTCGTGCTCGGTCTCGCCACCGCGCTCTCGGTCGTCGTGATGCAGGTCGGCGTGGCGCGCATGATGGTGCCGACCCGTTCCATGGCGCCGTCGATTCAGCCGGGCGACAGCTTCTTCGTCGACAAGTTCACCTACTGGAGCGGCTTGAAGAGCCCCGACCCGGGCGACATCGTCGTCTTCTGGCACGAGCAAACGGCCCAAGCCTGCGAGCATCAACTGCTGTTCTGGAAGTGGCAAGAGGCGCCACCCTGTCAGGTGCGCTATGTGAAGCGCCTGGTGGCTGTGGGTCCCACCACGGTGATGATCAACGAGGGCGATATCTTCGTCAATGGCGAGCGGATGACGGGGCCAGAGTTCGATCGGCGCTACACGTGCGGACCGAATGGTGAAGGGTTGTTCGAGGGATGCCGATGGCGCGTGCCGTCGGGCAAGATGTTCGTCCTGGGCGACAACACGACCAACAGTCGCGACAGCCGCTACTGGGGCTTTGCGGATCGGGATTCGCTTATCGGCGAGCCGTTCCTGCGCGTCTGGCCGCCGGGCCGGACCGGCCTGATGAACGGCTATCTCGCCGACGCTGCCGGACCGGATGAGCCGCACGCACGCCGCCACTGATGCCCAGACGGCATCGATGTGCTGAACCACGCTCCGCGCTGGTTGTCGTCGAGTCGGCGTACGGCGAGGGCCTGGCCAAAACCAGGCCCTCGTCGCTTGCCGGGATGGGTTGCCCGACACGGACGTGTCAGCGGCAACACCTCTCGCCGGAGGTCTGTCCCACCCGTTGGGGCGGAAGCCATTCGCAGTTCGTCTCTGCGTGTCATGATGACATCACGATCGCGAGCTTCGGACAGTCAGACTCTTATCACAAGCCACCGCATCAGTCCAGTGGCCATATTGCGCAAGCTGAGCCAGCATCGTTGAGATCGCTCGACGATATGTATGCCGTGATCGGGCACAAACTCGCCGGTCTCAAACGAACAGGAGGTCGCCCGGGTCATCCGCAAGTGAGCGAGAGGAGGCTGGCCGCCCGGCGGCCGTGGCTCCTTGAGCAGGGGGGATGGACTCCGGCATCGTCCGCAGGCAAGGAGGCCCAAAAACCCTGCAGACCTGCCTGTCGGGCCACATTGGGCGGCCGACCGGGCAGCCAGACCGGGCGGGGAAAGGGACCGTCAATCTGCCTACCATGTTCAAGATCGCGGCGCCTGCGAATGGGCGATGAGGGGATGGCCGCGAACGAGGTGCACCCGGCTTTCCAGAAGGAACTGCCCATGGTTCCTACGCCGTTGCTCACGCCCCATACGGGTGCCAGGGTTGTCGGGTGTTTCGTCAGGGCCATCCCCTCATGTTGCCCACGGAGGTTGCCGTCGCCGCCTATGCGACGGAGCGAAGGGAGGTCTGTTTGGCGAAACATGATCGTCAATGACGTCAACGTCGGGACGATGCCGCATCCGTGGCGTGGCGGGGGGGTCGTGGGCCGCCGGGTTGTTCGTTGCAGATGACGTCCGAGCCGAACCAGCCACGATCCGACATTGTTGAGCGACGTGTCCCCCTGGCGATAACCCGCGGTAGCCTCTCGACCTCAGCGCGGTGGATCATCCGGCAGCGGTCCGCTTCACAAATCCGATCTCGATGATGCTGGCGCATAAAGCGCCCCATAAGTTCCGGATGGTGCATCATGGGGTTTCCTCCAAGGCATCACGCTGAATGCCGCTCGATCGACGACCTGGTCACTAAACTATATGGTGTGATCGGCCTTCGGATAGCTTCCGACAGTGAGTTTTGTCCGGTGACGAGCAGACGTCATTCGGATGAGGCGTCACTTGACGCCCCAAAGATAGGCGTGGGCATCACGAGACACGCCTTTGCCGGACGCCACGAGCGGCTTCAAGTGGTCGGTCAGTTGCTGGATTTCACCCTCGGTCAGTGCCTCGCGCATCGCCGCTTCCATGGTGGGCAGCTTCGGATTGGGGGCGAAGTTGAGGAACGCCTCCCATGCCATGGACTCGATGGTCGGGGCAATATCGACCTCGTATCGCAGGTGAATCTCCGCAAATCCCGCCTCTTCGGCCAGCTTGAGCAGGTCGCGCTCGTCGAAGTTGAGCATGGGGTCGTCCTCGGGCGACTGATAGCGTATGAATACGGCTTTCACCTTCTCGGCC
>JAHEOA010000087.1 GCA_018609825.1 Candidatus Bipolaricaulota bacterium
AACGACCCTCAGGTGACGGTCGTGTCGCTGCACAGCTCGCCCAACTTTCCCGGGACGGGCCTCTGGTCCCACGGCAACTGCCACAACTATCCGCTGTCGTTCGACTGCGGGGAAGCCGTCTATCTGGAGACGTTGGAGGAGGCCCTCGACGGGGTCGACCTCAGCGACGTGGAACAAGTGGCGGTCTCAGCGGGGTTTGACACCGACGAGCGCGATCCGCTCGCCTCGCTCGGGCTCGCCATCGACAGCTATCGCCGGATCGGCGGGCGCATCGCCGAGCTCGGGCTGCCGACGTTCGCCGTGCTTGAGGGCGGCTACGATCCCGAGCGACTCGGCCCGGACATCCACGCGTTCTGCCAGGGACTCGCCGACGACGCGTCCTATGACGAGGGCTGACACGCCGGAATATCCGAGCTGAGCTGGAGCCAGAACGTCTCATCCTGGATGTCCCAGCTCTCGGGCGCCGACGCGAACAGCTCCAATGGCACGTTCGCCAAGTCGGGCCCGTTCTGTTGGCGGGCGCCGATCGCATGGCCGAGCGGGTGGCGAATGTCGGTGGAGTAGATCGTGACGAGATAGCCCTGGAAGCGCGAGCCGAGTTGCCACTGGGCTAGGTTACGAACGGTGTTGAGCAGATGCCCGCGACAGATTGGCTCGTCCTGAACGTAGAGGCTGACCCTGCCCATGCGGAACTGGCCGCATAGCTCACCGCACTTCGCCGCATCCGAGGCCAGCTCCTCGATCTCCACCTTCGTGCCCAACACCCGCGTCGCTTCGTCGTTGAGATAGGCCGTGTTGGCGTTGATCGTCACTCGGTCGTCCTCAGGGGCCTCGCTGTTCCATGTCAGGGCGCCGAGGTAGTGGGCGTAGTCGCGCGGCGCCATGAAGCTCTCCCGGACGGCGTTGTAGAGCTGGACGTTGATCAAATCGGCGTTGGCTTGGGTCCGCACCAGATCGAGGATGTCGCGCAGCACAGCCCCGATCTCGTCTTGGTTCAGCCGATCAGGTGCGTCGACGACGTACTTGTAGAACAGCGACCGTCCCCGCGAGGAGTTGGTCGAGGACGCCGGCCTGGCCTGTTGGTAGGTCACGACCGACTCGCCCAACTCGACCGATCCCTGCGCCGCCTCGTTCGGGTCCACCTCCACGACGACCTCCGCCTCATCGGTCTGGCCCTGACGGTCGGTGACCGTCAGCGTCGCCTGATGGCGGCCCGGCTCGGTGTACGTGTGCGAGACCTCGGTGCCCGTGGCGCTCGCGCCGTCGCCGAAGTCCCACTGGTAGGACGTAATCTCCACGCTCGGATCCGCGGATGATCGTGACGCGTCGAAGACGACGTCCATCGGCGATCTGCCGCTCATGTACTGGAGCAGGACGTCGTCCTCGTTGCGGGGATTCCGGATGCTGGCGCGCGCCTGCGGGCCGACTTGGACCTGAATCGTGATCCCGTCGGTGGAGGTGTCCCCCCCATCGTCGCTCACCGTGAGCTCCACACGGTATTCGCCGGTGCTGTCGTAGGTGTGGGTCGGATCGGCCTCGGAGCTGGTGCCACCGTCGCCGAAGCTCCACGCGTACGACGCGATCTCGCCGTCCGGGTCGGCAGCGTCGGCCTCGAACGCGACCTCTGCGCCCTGGACGCCGCCCTCGCTCGGGGCCGTAATGCTTACCTCGGGCGGCTCGTTCGGCGAGGAACAGCCGGCAAGCAACGCGAGCCCGACCATCAACAGCCCCGTCATAGTGTGGGCTAAAGTCGCTATCCTCGTGGTCATGCTGGCTTGTCTCCCCCATCTGCCATGCTCGATTGGGCGCTCGTGAGATTAGCATACGATCGTCGGGCAGTGCACCTTTCACTGTGACCCGCTCGGCCCGTCGAACTTCGCATCGTTGGTCGAGCGAGGCGGACAGGCTAATCCGGAAGGCGCAACTCCGCGATCACGGGGAAATGGTCGGAGATGTGCAGGGCGTCGTGCTGTCGCACACAGTGCGGGCCGAGTTCGAGGGAGGCGGGCAGGAAGAGATAGTCAATGGTCTTGTTCGGCCTCTCGACATTCGGGTCGTTGGGAAAGTGCGTGAACCATTCCGACGCCATCGGGCCTGTCAGTTCCTCGAGCCTGGGAACGGACTGGTAATCGTCAAACAGCGGCGTGATCTCCGTCGCGTCGTCGTTGAAGAAGGCCTGCTGGCTCGGCTGGAGCCGCTCATACGACTCGGGCGCGGGCGGCAGCATGTTGAAGTCCCCGCCGATGAGCCAGGGGTGGCCGTCAGCAGCGATGCGCTGCAAGATGGCTTGGATCTGCTCGACATGACGAGCCATGAGGCCCGTTCCCTTGGCGAAGGCCTCCAAATGGGTGTTGAGCGCGACGAAGTCACGGTCGCCGTCGACGGGCAGCCGGACCTCCTGGACCGCGCGGCGGAGGCCGAAGTGCTTGGTGATCGGATCCGCCGGCTTGAGCGCGAGCTGATGCCGGATGCCCTCGTCGATGCGGTATTTCGACAGAACGACGAGCTTCATCCCGACGCTGCCGAGGATGCGCGGATGCGGCACGAAGGGGGCGCGCCAGTAGAACGCCGAGCTATGGCACGCGTAGTCGTCGGGAAGCTGCTGGCGCAGCCGGGCCAGCTCGTCGATGTACTCGGTCCGGACGGCGCCGTCGTAGACCTCTTGAAGCAATACCAGATCGGGGTCCTCCGCGCGGATGACGCGAGCGACCTCGGCCGTGGTCGCCTCGATGTCCTCGGGTTCGACCTGGGCATCCGGTCCGCCCTCGTAGAAGAAGAAGTAATCCTTGCCGGCCATGTACTGGACGTTCCAGTTGAGGACTTTCACCGACTGGCCCGGCGACAACGTCGGGACGTCGCTGCTGCAGTGGACGGGCACCTGCTCGAGTTCGGACGGCTGGTAGACGGCGAACCAGGCCCACAAGCCTGCCGACAACGCTGCCCCGAAGAACGCCAGGATGATCCACTTGATCATGCGCGACCCTCTCCATGCCGTATCCGCCGAAGGCGGGTCGGCCCCGCTTCACACGGCAGATCGACCCGCACGGCCCATTTTACGACATGGCGGACGCGACAACTAGACGCCGGCTTGATTGATGCCGCCGACCGTCGTCACGGACACCGAGCGGCGGGAGCCCTTGTAGGGCTCCCGCTTTGCGAAAACTCGGAGGTTGATCCCGAAATGAATGGGCTCACACGTCGCGCTCCACGTCGTCGAGCGCGGCCTGCGCGGCGGCCAGTCGGGCAACCGGCACGCGGAAGGGACTGCAGCTGACGTAGTCCAGCCCGATGTCGTGGCAGAACTCGATGGAGGCCGGATCGCCGCCGTGTTCGCCGCAGATGCCGATCTCGATGTCGGATCGGGTCGACTTGCCCTTCTCCGCGGCCGTCTTCATCAGCTCGCCGACGCCATCCTGATCGATGGAGACGAACGGGTCCGCGAAGACGCCGTCCTCCTGATATTGGACGAGGAACGTCCCCTGCGCGTCGTCGCGCGAGATCCCGAACGTCGTCTGGGTCAGGTCGTTGGTGCCGAAGGAGAAGAACTCCGCGCTCTCCGCGATCTCGTCGGCCACGACGCACGCCCGCGGCAGCTCGATCATCGTGCCGAACTGGTACTTGATCGCCACGCCGTGCTCGCTCTCCACGCTCCGGGCGACGTCCTCCAAACGGGCCTTGACGATCTCCAGCTCGCGCGCATGGGCCACGAGCGGGATCATGATCTCCGGATGCACGTCGATGCCCTGGCTCTCCAGCTCGCCCGCGGCCTCGAGGATCGCCCGCGTCTGCATCTCGAGAATCTCGGGATAGAGCATCCCCAGCCGCACGCCGCGCAGGCCGAGCATCGGGTTGGCCTCGCGCATGCGCTCCACGGCCTTCAGCAGCTCTTCCTTCTCCGGATCGTCCTTGCCCTCGGCTCGGAGTTCGGCCAGCTCCTTGACGAGCTCCTCGTAGTTGGGCAGGAACTCGTGCAGCGGCGGATCGATGAGCCGAATGATCACCGGCAGGCCGTTCATGGCCTCCAACAGCCCCTTGAAGTCCTCGCGCTGCATGGGCAGGAGCTGCGTCAGGGCCGCTTCGCGGTCGGATTTCTCCTCGGCCAGGATCATCTCCCGCACGATCGGCAGCCGGTCCTCCTCGAAGAACATGTGCTCGGTGCGGCAGAGCCCGATGCCCTGGGCGCCGAAGTTGCGGGCCCGCGTGGCGTCTTGCGGGTAATCGGCGTTGGCGCGCACACCCAGCGTTCGGAACTCATCGGACCAGCCGAGCAGCTCGGTCAGCTCGTGTTCCTCCTCGAGCTTGGGCACCACGGTCGGCAGTTCCCCCTGGTAAAGCTTGCCGCTGGTGCCGTCGATGCCGATGACGTCCCCTTCGCTGACCGTCGTGCCGTCGACCGTGAACTGCTTGTCGTTCAGGTCGATGCGGATCGCCTCGCAGCCGACGACCGCCGGCTTGCCGAGGCTGCGCGAGACGATCGCCGCGTGCGAGGTCATGCCGCCGCGCTGGGTCAGCACGCCCTGACACTGCAGGAAGCCGTGCACGTCGTCGGGGGTCGTCTCCGGACGGACCAGAATGACGTTCTCGCCGTTCTTGCCCATCTCTTCGGCGGTATCGGCGTCAAACACGGCCTTGCCGACGGCGGCACCGGGCGAGGCGTTGAGGCCCTTGGCGAGCATGCGCCCGTCGGACTCGGCCGCCTCCGCCGCGTCCGTTTCGAAGCGCGGGTGCAACAGCATCTCGATCTGGTCGGGCGTGACGCGCTGCACGGCCGTCTTGCGATCGATCAGCCCCTCGTTGGCCATGTCGACGGCGATGACGGTCGCGGCCTTCGCGGTCCGCTTCCCCGCTCGGGTCTGCAGGATCCAGAACTTCTCGTGCTCGATGGTGAACTCGAGGTCCTGCATCTCCTGATAGTGCGCCTCCAGCGTCTCGCACGTCTGGACGAGTTCCTCGTAGGCCGCGGGCATGTCGTCCTTGAGCTCCGCGACCGACTTGGGCGTCCGAATCCCGGCCACGACGTCCTCGCCCTGGGCGTTCTTCAGGTACTCGCCGTAGATGCCCGTCTCGCCCGTGGACGGGTTGCGCGTGAACGCCACGCCGCTGGCGGAGTTCTCGCCCATGTTGCCGAAGACCATCGTCTGGATGTTGACGGCCGTGCCCAGATCGTGCGGAATGCCGTGAAATTCGCGATAGTCTCGGGCCCGCTTAATGTTCCAGGAGCTGAACACGGCCTCGATGGCCATCTCGAGCTGCTTGGTCGGGTCCTGGGGAAACGCCTTGCCGGGCTCCTCGGCGATGATCCCCTTGAAGCGCTCCACGACGTCCTTCAGATCGGCCAGCGGCAGTTCGGCGTCCGAGCCGACCCCGTTGGCCTCGCGGCGCTCGCGGAGCACGTCCTCGAACTTCTGGAGGTCGAGGCCGAGCACGACGTCGCCGAACATCTGGATGAGTCGCCGGTAGGCGTCGTAGACGAAGTGCTCGTCGTTGCTCATCTCGATCAGTCCGGGCAGGGCGTCGTCGTTGAGGCCGAGGTTCAACACGGTGTCCATCATGCCCGGCATGGAGAACTTGGCGCCGGAGCGGACCGAGATCAAGAGCGGGTTGTGCGGGTCGCCGAAGCGGCGGCCGATCTGATCCTCGACGTGGCTCATCGCGTCCTGGACCTCGTCCCACATGCCCTCGGGGAAGCGATTGTCCGCGTCGAAGTAGGCGATACAGGCCTCGGTCGTGATGGTGAAGCCGGGCGGCACCGGCAGGCCGATGCGCGACATCTCCGCCAGGCCGGCGCCCTTGCCGCCGAGCAACGCCCGTTGGTCCTTGGAGCCCTCTTCAAACAACGACACCCATCGACGTTGTGCCATTGGGGTCAATTCCTCCTTCGAAAGTTCGATGTCTCGAGAATACCGGGTACTGCGATCGGAAAGCCATGGACCCTTCTGCACACAAAAATAGGACGGATGCATCAGATTGACGATGATTCAGGTCATACCGGCGTCTGCGATCGATCAGCCCGGCGCTCGTCGCGGGCGATCTGGCCGTCCTCCAAGTGGATCACGCGATCCACGCTGCCCAAGAGTCGATCGTCGTGGGTGGCAAACAGGAACGTCACCTGGCGCTCCCGGTTGAGCTCGCGCATCAGCTCGATGAGGTTGTGCCCGGTCTCGGAATCCAGATTGGCCGTCGGCTCGTCGGCCAGCACGAGCGATGGGCCGGGCGCGACCGCCCGCGCCACCGCGACGCGCTGCTGCTGGCCGCCCGATAGCTTGTTGGGGAAGCGATCCGCGAAACCGTCGACGCCGAGCGTCTGGAGGACGTCCATGGCACGCTTGCGGCGCTCGCGGCCCGGCCGGCCCTGCAGTTCCATGACGAACGCGGCGTTCTCCAAGACCGTCAGGACGGGAATCAGGTTGTACGCCTGGAAGACGAAGCCGAGCTCGCGCAGGCGCACCTCCGCCAGCTCGGTGGCGTCCAGCTCGTTGAGCCGATGGCCGTTGACCCAGATGGCCCCCTCGCTGGGACTGAGCAGCCCGCCGATCAGATGGAGCAGCGTCGACTTTCCGGATCCGCTCGGCCCGGCCAGCGCGGCGAACTCGCCCCGATGCAGTTCCAGATCCACGCCGCGCAGCGCCGGGGTCTCGACGCCGTTGGTCCGATACGTCTTCGCCAAGCCTTCCGTTTGAACGACCAGTTCCGCGTTCGCTTCGCTCATCTCGACGGCTCCTTCGTTTGCAGGGTCCGCGTCATCCGTGATCAAGCCGCCCGCATGGCGTCGATCGGATCGAGCGAGGCGGCGTTGCGCGCGGGCAGCCACGACGCCGCCACGGCGATGCCGAGCATGGCGAGCGCCGAGATCGCCCCCTGGCCCACGGTCATGTGGAGGTTGAGCACGGGCTCGATGCCGATCTGCTCGTAGGTGTCCTTGTAGATGTCGGGCATGACCAGCCCGCTGCTCCAGTGCCAGACGAGGCCGCCGCCGATGGCGCTGCCGACGAGCGCTCCGACAAGAGCCAGGACGGCGGCTTCCGCGGCGATCATGCCCAACACGCGGCGACCTCCGCTGCCCAGCGCCAGCACGACACCGAGCTCGTTCGTGCGCTCGTGGACGTTCAGAAAGAGCGTGTTGAGCACGACGAGACCGGCCAATAGGAAGAAGATCGACATGAAGCCGAGGTTGATGGGGCGCAGGATGTTGAGGAAGCCGACGGTCTGCGGGGCGACCTCGCGCCAGCTCTCCACGGCGAAGTCCTCGCCCAGGGTCTGACCGATCTCGTCGGTGACGCGCTGGATGCGCGGGTCGTCCCAAGGGCCGGCAATGTCGCCGACCAGCGCGGCGACCGACGTCGCGCCGTGGGGGAAGTCGATGGCGTTGCGCGCGTCTCGAAGCGGGACTTGGACGACCCGTTGCGACAACTGTTGCGACGGCGCGTTGAGGACGCCGACCACCGTGGGCGTCAGCACGCCCGTGCCCGTCTCCGGATGCGAGCTCAGCAGGATGATCCGATCGCCGAGCTCCAGTCCGAGCTCCTCCAATAGCTGGGCCCCAACAACCGCCGTGCCGGCGTCGTCGGCCTGCAGATAGCGGCCCGCCTCGACCCAGCGACCCATGAGGCTCATCGCTTGCGAGCGTGCCGGCTCGATCCCCTGCACGAGCACGCCCTTCGAGTCGTCGCCGGCCGAGGCGAGGGCCGGTAGCTCCAGGCGCGTGGTGTAGTGCGCGATGTCCGGGTTGTTCCGCAGGGCCTCCACGGCGGGTCTGATGTCGCGCACGATGGGAATCGTCTCTCCCACGACGTCGTAGTCGGCCTCGTGGATCTGCAGATGGCCGGTCTCCAGGCGCACCGTGTTGTCGAACAGGCTGCGCTCGAAGGCGCCCGTGAACCCCCACATCAGATCCAACAACAGCACGGGCACCATCACCGCCAGCAGCGTCAGGACGCTGCGGCGCGGACTGCGGAAGAGATTGCGGAACGCCAGTCGCAGAATCAGTCGCATCCTCGCTCGTCTCCGTCGAGCCTTCGAGGGGCGTTCATGGGCAGTCGTCCGGGCTCGCCAGGCACGCCTTCGTGAAGACGTTCTCGGGCAGCTCGATGCCGAACGCGTAGTCCTCGATGCGCTCCACCGTGCGACTGCCCTCCTGCGTCAGGTCGTCGAAGACCATCCGCAGGGGGAAGACCCGCTGCGAGTCGCCCTCGCCCACGGTCTCGAACCGGCTGAACTCGGCTTGGCGGATGAGCGTGTCCCGCTGGTCGTAATAGTCCATGCGGATCGTGGCGCAGTCGGACCCGCGCACGCGGATCTCGATCTTTCCATACACCACCGGAGCCTCGGGCTTGGGCACCAGGCTCACCTGATAGACTCGATCGCCCTCGACGTCGGACTCCTCGTCGCTGGCGCCACGGGCGCCGAGCAGCTCCACGTTGAAGCTCTCGTCAAGCGTGCCCGCGTAGAAGTCCTGCAGCGACAGATCGGCGCCGAGAAAGTCCTCGCTGAGCGCGCTGGCCGGCAGCGAGATCGGCACGCCCGCCTCCGGATCGTAGAACCACAGGTCGTCGCCGTTTTGCAGATAGCCGGATCCGGCCTCGTCCTCGGGTTGGTGGATCCGGATCAGCGCCTTGTCGCCGCCCTGGCTCCAGACCTCCATGGCGTAGGTCTTGGAGAAATCCGGCCGGGTCAGCTCAAGCTGAATCGTGCCGTGGAACGTCCCTTCCACGAGGTTGGACCGGGCACAGTCGAGCACGTCCTGACCCGTCGGGTCGTCGGGGATCTGGGCTTGGCCCAGCGTCAGCCCGAGTCCCAAGCCGATTGCCAGCAGCATCAACGTTGTCGCTCGATAGCCCCTAAACATGGCGCATCGCCTCCGTTGGTTCGAGTTTCATGGCGCGTCGCGCCGGATACCAGGCGGCCACGAGCGCGGTGAGGATCACCACGCTCAGTCCGTAGAGCCAATACCAACCCGACGTCTCGGCGTAGAGGACGCTGGGCATGCCGATCTGGCCGAAGCTGTCCGCGTAGACCCCCATGTCGATCCCGAAGCGAGCCAGGTACGCGTTGACGGCGTAGCCGACGACGCTGCCGATGGCGAAGCCGACCAGCGACGCGAAGGTGCTTTCCAGAAGAATCAACAGCGCCAATCGGCGCGGTTTCAGCCCCACGGCGGTCAGCACGCCGAACTCGCGGGTGCGCTCCAGGACGGTGAACATGACGGTGTTGGCCACGCCGAAGCCCGCCAGCAGCGACAGGATGACCATCGTGGGCATCATCTCGAAGTTGCTGATCTTGACCATGTTGGCCAGCAGCGGATTGAGGTCGAAGAGCGTGGAGGCGCGCAGCGAGTCGCCGAGCGACGCGTCCAGATCGCCCGCCACGTCGTCGGCCGCATAGCCGGGGGCCAAGCGGACCGCCACGGTCATGGCCCCGGCCCAATCCGCCAACGATTGGGCGTCCGCCAAGGGAACGACGGCGGTCTGACGATCCAACCGGCTCAGGCCGGTCTCCATGACGCCGACCAAGCGGAACGCGCGCGAGTTCTGGCCGTCCCTGCCCTGGGCTTGCAGGACGACGCGTTCGCCCAGCCGCACGTCGAGATCCCGCGCCAGGGGCTGGCCGAGCACGATCTGGTGGTCGCCCGCGAGAAACTCTCCGTCGACCAACGATTGCGCAAGTTCGGTCACGCGGGTCTCGTTCGGGACCTCCACGCCGCGGATGCGCACGCCCGTGGAGCCGTAGGCGCTCTTGAGGAGGCCGTTGACCAGGACCCGCGCGCTGGCCGCTCGGACGGCTCCATGTTCATCGAGCGTCGCCCGGACGCGCTGCAACGTTCCCGGATCTATGGCCGTCGACAGGTCACGGTCCTCGAGATAGCCCTGGCGATGAACCTGCAGATCGCCCGTGTCCAATCGAAGCTGCGCGTCGATGGCGGTCCGAGTGAACCCCTCGGTCACGCCCCAGAGGACGACGATCGCCCAGGTGGACAGCGCCACCACGGCGACCATGAGCGCCGTGCGACGCCGACTGCGGCCGAGGTTGCGCCACGCGAGCTTGAGAAGTGTCATGGCCGATCGACAGTGCCTGATCACACCTCCAGAACAAACGACATCGTGACATGGGCATGATACTCGGACGCTGGCATCGCGGCCACTCATCCCGATCCCAGAGGACTGATGGGAAGGCCCTTGTTCTGGCCGTGTTCTTCTGAACTCGTGAGCCCTCCAGTCGGGAGATCGCCACGCGGCGGCTTGGATGATGGCGGAACGATTCGTCATGAGCCCGGCGTCAGACCGCTGTCACGCTTCGTTAACGGTCGGTGTCTAGACTCCCCCAGCCGACTCGTCGTCGATCCCAGACGGGAAGCCAGGATCGACCTCCTTTGGAGCCGGCGCGGGGTCGACGTCGGGGATGGGTCGGCTCCGCGCCCGTGCTCCCTTACGTGAATCAGGGCGATCCGTTCCCTTGTCTGAGGCGATGGGTGTGTACTTTCGAATACGTATCGGGTTGACGTTTGAAATCATGACTGCATAACCTGAACCTGAAGAAAAGAACACGGGGGGGTACTTTCTATGTCGACGGCGACAGGAATGACGTTATTGAGCGTCGTGGGGCTCGCGCTGGCGCTGTCCGGACCGCTGAGCCCTCCGATTCCGTTGTTCAAGCAGGTGACCGCTTGTCCGAACGGGATGGGCCGAATGGAGTACGTGGCCGACCGAATTGAGAGAATTGCGATTTGACCCTTCATTCATGATGCCATAAAGTCTATGGTATATTACGAAAGGAGCCTGCTATGAAAGTTGTCGGGAAATGTGCGCTTTTCATTGTTTTGACAGGGATTCTCGCTGTCGGAGGAGTCGACAGTTCCGCCATTGCGCTATCTGGGCATTCGGACTGTAGAGCCATCGTCGCAAACGCACTTCCATCAATCGGAGATGTTTTCGATATTGGCCACATAA
>JAHEOA010000088.1 GCA_018609825.1 Candidatus Bipolaricaulota bacterium
GACATTGTCCAGTCCTTCGATGAACGCCATGATCGCTCTTGTGGAGTCCTCTTCAAACAGTCTGGTAAACTCTTCAACCGTTAAGCCTGCCGTATCGGCAAACAGCTCGAGTTGCTCCCCTCCTTCCTGAACAGCACCGGCGATATTGCTAAACGTCCGGACCAGCGCCGTTCGGGCTGATTCGGCTCGTCCTCCTGATGCTTCGACGGTCGCGGCAAAGCCCAGAAGCTCCTGAGCCGAGAAGTCCGCTGCCGCCGCCAGCTCAACCATCCGCTGCGACATATCGAGAATCCGGCCATCTTCCACAGCCATGTTGTTGCCCAGCTCGACAACCGCCGACGAGAGTTCGCGGAATTGGCCGCGCCCCTCGTTCGCAACCTGATCGAGGCGCGCAATCGACATCGCGGCATCTTCGGGGCTGATGCCATCCAGCGATACCGACGCCTCGGCAACGACCTCCGAGAACCCCGCGAGCTGGTCCGCAGCTAGACCGAACTGCCCGCCGAGCTGAGCGAAGGAGTTGATCGTATCCGGCGGAACAGCCACGTTGGCCATGACCCCCTGGAGATCATCCTTGACTTGTTCGCCTTTCTCCGAGAGCTGGTCGATCGTCTCCCCCAGACCGTCGGTCGTCTTGAGAACGCCCGCGAACGAGTCCTCGAAGCTCTTCCCCGCTCTCGCGAGCCCGACGCCGATCGCCCCCGCCGCGGCCGTGCTGGCTGCGGCCATTCCGAGCATCGCTCTCCGATTTCGCGAGATGAACCCGCCCATGCGGCTCAACCCGCGTCGCCCCCGCTTAGATGCTCGGTGGATCGAATCGCCCCAACGCCGCGCGGCCCGCTTGCCTTGATCCAGTTGGCGCTCGACGCGGTTCAACGAGCGGGTCATGCGCCGTGACGAGTCGCGCATCCGAGACCCCGTCCGCCGACCTTCGCGCCCCAGCGCCTCCATGCTCCCCTTCGAGCTGTCGAGGGCGCGATCGGTGCGCTTCAGCTCATCCGTCGGCGCGTCGACGCTCATTCGGGCAACGAGTTCGCGGACAACCGGCATATCAGGTCACTCGCTCGTAGCGGTCGCGGATCTGCTCGACGATCCGCTCGCGCAGCGTCTCGATGTCGCCGTCGGCTTTGACGCCGACGATCTCGGCGTGCTTCCGAATCGCCTTCTCGGGCCAACGGCGCACTTCGGCGATCTCGGTCTCCATGCGTTGCAGGAGGTGATCGTCGTGTTCGGCCAGCTCGTTCTCGCCGAGGGGCCGGATGATCCCCTCTCGCTCCAGGTCCTCGCGATGCTCGCCCAGATCTTCCCAGCTCCAGATCGGCTCGTCGTCGGACGGCGTGTAGGTCGGCAGCTCGTCATAGCCGAGCGCATCAGCCCCGTCGCCCCGCGCCAGCCGCTCGGCGTCGCGGCGCTCGCGCTCGTTCGCTTCCGCTTGCTTGCGCCGAAACCAGTGGGCGGCGCGCTGGAAGCTCGCGTACTGGGGCCACGGCATGCGCGCGTACTCCGCGTAGGAGAGCTGCACCGCGCCGTCCTGCAGGACGGGCGCCCAATACGAATACTCGGCTGCATCAAGCTCGCTCGATTCATCGTCGGCGCTAGACGTCGATGCCCCCAAGAAACGACTCCACGTCTGACCAGTCGAGCCACTCGCTCACTTCCCGGTGAGCCTCGACGATCGGACGCGCCATCACCTCCCCGTTCTCGTCGCGGACGACCGGCGAGAGCCGGTGATACTCGATAGGCGGATCGTAGAACTGCGAGAGCACGTACTGGCAGAGGTTCGTCCAGTCCTCGTTCTCGACGATCTGCTGGAGCATCTCGCGCACCGCGAGAAAGTTCTCAATGAACGAGCGGACGTTCTCGCGCACCTGCTCGGGATCGGCCTCGGCGCCGAACGCCTCGGCGGCGAGGTCTGCGCCAGCTGTATCGGTCTCGCTGGCATCTTGCTCGGCGTCGGGGGCGGTTTCGTCGACCGCCGCCTGCGACGCCGCTCCGCTCCCCTGCTGACTCTGTTCGGTATAGTCGACCATCTGCTCCATCACGTCGGGATTCGCTTCGGTGATGGTGCGCGTCAGCGAGAGCAAGTGCTTCGTCACCTCGCTCGCCTCGAACGGGTACGGCGCACGCCGCACGCGCTTCTGCCCCAGAACGTGCAGCGTCTCGGTCGGTTGGGCGTATGGGTCGTAGTGGACGTGGCCGTTCTCCGACGCCGACGCTTCCGGCGCGCTAACGGCCTCGGTCGCGGGGGAGGAGCCAGCAGGAGCCGCCTCCCCGTCCGACGACGGCTCCTGCTGCTCGCCCGAGCTGTCCGCGTCGCGGGCGCTGCCCGCGGCTGTGTCGGCGTCTTGGTGCGGCTGAGGGGCTACTTGCTCTTCCCAGAGATCACGATCTTTCTCAGTCATTCAGCCAGCCTTGTGTGCTCTATGCTCGGCGCATTAGCCTATGCCGCCACTAGCGCCGACGTCCTGAAGGGCGCTAGAAGCTTGGCCCAATGCCTCCTGCATAGAAGCACCGGAGCTTTGGAACACTCCTTGGCTGGCAATGGTCTCGGCGTTTAGCGACCGTCCGCCGCGCTCCTTGTTGAGCTGCTGCAAGAGCACGGCACGATCGCAGGAAGCGCTGAAGCGGCTGCTCTCGTTCGCGTCCACGACTTCGGCCGGGTAGCCGCCCTCCTCCAGCGTCTTCTTGGCGAGCTTCGGCTTGGCATCGCGCAGCGTGGGGCTCGTCGCCATGCACTGCGTCTCCTGGGTCGACAGGAACGACTCCGTGATGACCGTCTCGGTGTCGCCCTGCATCCCCTCGGCGACGTCGGCCAGCTCGTTCTCCGGCGAGAACGACACCGCCCCCGAGTCCTGCGCGAGCATCAAGACCTCTTTGCCGTTCAGCGTCACGCTGACCTTGGAGGTCATGTGGAACGGCGTCAACGGTCCTTTGTTATTCGGCATCTTCGATCACCTAGCGATCAGCTCCGATCAACGCTCCGCTCGCGCGGCCTTACCCGAGCGCCGGTTGGATGAAGTCCACCGTCAGGTGGCCGGTCACGAAGATTTCGTGAATGAAGTGGAGGATCGTGGCCTGCCACTCGAGACGGAAGATCCGGTTCTGCCAATCCGCTTTGCTGGTAAACTCGCCGCGGCCTTGCGAAATGGCGGTGAAGTCGTCGTAGAGCACCTCGGCCATGGCCTGGTCGCCGATGCTGGCGATGAACTGGCGGCGTCGACTCGCGCCTTCGCGCAGCCCGCGCGTCACGACCGACACGACCTGGTTGATGCCGGGATCGTCGTACGTGATGCCCTGGCCGTCGGGCGGCGGGCTCATGAGCGCCCACAGGTCGCGCGTCATGATGAAGCTGAGCACGTCGACCTTGGCCTGGACGTCGATGTAGGTCGCGGCCGTGGTCCAGCCGTCCGTGGTGACGAGCCGCCCGTTGAAGTCGGTGAAGAACGTGTTCATGACCCAGGCGCGGATGTCGCGGTAGGTAGTCCGCGTCCAATCCGGGCTCGCCATGCCGCGGACGAGTTGGTTCTTCCAGGTGAAGCTGCCCGCGTCCATGACGATGCCGATGGCGACGGCGACGACGTCCGGCTGAACGTCCTCGATGCGATCCGCGAGGTGCAGCCAGAA
>JAHEOA010000089.1 GCA_018609825.1 Candidatus Bipolaricaulota bacterium
ATCTGGCCCGACAGTTCGGCTTCACGGACGACGGCTGTGAGCACGTCTATCGCGGCGCACTCCTGCACGACATCGGCAAGATGGGCGTTCCCGACGATATCCTGCACAAGCCGGGCCAACTCGACGGCGACGAGTGGGACACCATCAAGCAGCATCCCGTCCACGCCTACGAGCTGCTCAACGACATTGAGTTCCTGCTGCCGTCGCTCGCCATTCCGCACGCTCACCACGAGCGCTGGGACGGAGCGGGCTATCCCCAGGGGCTTGAAGGGGAACAGATCCCCCTGGAAGCCCGAATTTTCGCTGTCGTGGATGCCTACGACGCCATGACGAGCAACCGGCCATACCGCGATGCCCTCCCCCGCGAGGAGGCCATTCGTCGGCTGCGTGAGAACGCGGGGACGCAGTTCGATCCCCAGGTTGTCGAGGCGTTCGTGGCGATGATGGCCGACGACGGCACAGCGTGACCTCCGGCAGCCCATCCCGGGAGACATATGGACGACTCAGGGACCTATTCAGAGCCGCCGCTGTCGGCCGAGGCGATCCTCGCCCGCGTCGACGTTCCCGTCTTCGTCCTGGATTCTCGAGGGACCGTCCTCGACGCCAACCCGGCGGCCACCCGCCGCTTGGCCTGCGCTCATGAGGAGATCGTCGGCCAGAACTGGTCCGCGTGGATGCCGGCGTCCGCGACGCCGTCGGACGTCGACCCTCCACGCCCGCAGGACGTCGATGGGGCCGCCTACGAGCAGCCGGTCGTGGACCGGAACGGCCGGACGCACCGCCTACGGTGGACGGACGCCGCGGGCCCCGATGGTACCGTGATCCGCGTGGGGATGGCGATTCCCAACGCCGATCTGGATGAGGCCCACGCCATCGGGTCCGATGACGATCGAGTCTGGAGCGAGGCAAAGCGGCGGGTGGCGGAAGCGGAGAAGCTGCGCCAGGCGAGCGCGGTCGTTCTGGAGTCTCTCGACCTGTCCGAGGCGATTCGACGCATCCTGGAGCAACTGGCCTACGTGATCCCGTATGACAGCGCGTCCGTGCAGCTGTTGCGCGACGGCGAGCTGGAGATCGTCGGCGGCCGCGGCTGGGCGAACCCGGAATCCGTGATCGGGATGCGGTTCACGATTCCCGGCGACAACCCGAACACCGAGATCGTGCAGCAGCGCACCCCGGTCGTCCTGGACAACGCGCCCGACGCGTACGCCGAGTTCCACAAGCCTCCCCACGATCACATTCGCTCGTTTCTCGGCGTGCCGTTGATCGTCCGGAACCGGCTCATCGGCGTCCTGGCCGTCGACAGCCGGCAACCGGCTCACTTCACGGCGGATCACGTCCGGGTGGCCACCGCGTTCGCCGATCAAGTCGCCATCGCCATCGAGAACGCCCGGCTCTACGAGGACGTCCAGAAGCTGTCGATGACGGACCCGCTTACGGGTCTGCACAATCGCCGAGGGCTGTTTGAGGTGGGCCGCCGCGAGCTGGAGCGGGCGCGGCGCTTCGACCATGCGCTGTCGCTTTTGATGCTCGACCTTGATCGCTTCAAGGCGATCAACGACACGCACGGGCACGGCGTGGGCGACGAGGTGCTGGCCGAGATCGCGCAGCGTTGCAAGCGCACGGTGCGCGAGGTGGACATCCTGAGCCGCTATGGCGGCGAGGAGTTCGTCGCGCTGTTGCCCGAAACGGGCTTGACCGACGCCCAGCGCATCGCGGATCGCTTGCGGAACGCCGTGGAACGTCAGCCGATCGTCACAGAGGCGGGGTCCCTATCGGTCACGGTCAGCGTCGGCGTGGCGGCTTTGCGCCCGTCCTTCGCAGCTCTTGACGAGCTGCTTGACGCTGCCGACACGGCCCTCTATGCGGCGAAGGCCGCCGGGCGGAATCGGGTGCGGGCGGCGACGTCGGCTCCGTGACACCGGGCCCCCTCGCGCCGACGATCAACAGCAGCAGGCCGGCGATCAGCAGGAGCGTGGCCATCGCGCGATCACGTTAACTCGCCCCAGACGTCCCACGCCAGAGCGCCTATCAGCCCCTTGCCCTCGTGCTTCCGCTCACGCCTCGGTCTCCTCGTTCGCCATCGGCGGGTGTCGCCCCAGCAGCCAGAGCGCCATGGCGATCAGCAGCGTGATGATCCTGCCGCACACGGTCTGGAAGTCGCCGTAGCTGGCCTCGGTAAAACCGACGATCAAGCCAGCGGCACATCTGCGATTCAGGCAGCGATACGCGAGTCATATCAACGCTCTAGTTCTCTGTCTCGACGTCGTCATGAAGTTATAGGCGAGAGGATGCCTGAGGTCGCCGAACGACATCAACCGCAAGCTGAACGCTTTACCGACCCTGCCCACAGAACATATGATCCGATGGAGCAGACGAGGGCGTCGATGGGTTGCACCGTCATCCCAAGGCGAACCACCATGAGGTCCCGAATGGATGAGGGAGCCGTCCTGGGCAATGTCTGAACAAGAACGGATTCCGCGTCGCCGACTCGGCCGGTTCGGCACCGTCAACCCGACGGTCTTCGGCGCGTCGTTCGTCCTCATCGTCGCGTTCGTGCTCTACAGCGTCATCTGGACCGGCCCGGCCTCTCGCCTGTTCAGCGCCGCTCAGGACGCCGTGATCAACGCGCTCGGCTGGGGCTACATCCTCGCCGTCGCCGTCTTTCTGCTCTTCGTCATCGGCGTGCTCGTCAGCCGCTATGGGGCGATCACCCTCGGCGATCCCGGCGAGCGACCCGCTTACGGAACCGTCTCCTGGATCGCCATGCTCTTCAGCGCCGGGATGGGAATCGGGCTGATTTTCTGGAGCGTCGCCGAGCCGATCTTCCACTACGCCTCGCCGCCCTTCGGATCCGCGGAGACGGCCGAGTCCGCGCAGCTGGCCTTGCGCTACACGTTCTTCCATTGGGGACTTCACGCCTGGGCGACCTACATCGTCATCGCCATGGCCCTCGCCTACTTCGCCTACCGGCGCAAGCTGCCGCTGACGACGCGGTCGCTGCTCTATCCCCTGATCGGGGAGCGCATCTACGGGCCGATCGGTCACGTTGTGGACATCCTGGCCATCTTCGGCACGCTGTTCGGCGTGGCCACCTCGCTCGGCCTGGGCGTGTTGCAGATCAACACCGGCTTGAACCAGCTGATCGGCTTGGAGGTCGCCACCTCAAGCCAGCTGATCCTGATCGCCGTCGTCACGGCGTTCGCCACCGTCTCGGTCGCGTCGGGCCTCGACGTGGGCATCCTGCGCCTCAGTCAGCTGAACATCCTGCTCAGCCTCGGGATCCTGGCCTTCGTGCTCGCCTTCGGTCCGACCGGGTTCATCCTGGCCAACCTGGTGCAAGCGACGGGGGACTATCTGCAGAACCTGCCGGCGATGAGCTTCTACACCGACGCC
>JAHEOA010000090.1 GCA_018609825.1 Candidatus Bipolaricaulota bacterium
AGGTCGCGGGGCAGGGTTCGGCCGCACTTCGCACACGTTTTCATCGTGCCCGTCTTCTTCCCTCGTTGGTCGCGTTGGGCCATCTTGAGCTGGGTACTCTGGATCGAGTCGCGGATCTCTTGACGGGCGTCCTCGTCGTAGATGCAGGCAATGAAGTCCGCGATGCGGTCGGGGTAGTTGCCGATGGTCATTCCGCGAACCTCGCTTCGGCAACTTCAAGGGCATCGCGATACTTGTGGACAAATGGCGCGACACCTCGCCAATACCCACGAAGACAGGATAAAAGATTCTCCTCTTCTCGTTTCATTGACTCATATAGGGTTTCGGTCGGGTCGGCATTGACGGTTTTCTCATTGGCAAGCTGGTGTGAAATCGCGGCGAGCCATGCAGCCTGATCATTCTCTGCGATGGCTTGACACTGTTCTTTGAGTACGCTCCACCGAGTCTTGGATTTTTCAACAACGTGATGGCAGTGTTCGCACAATATCACAAGATCGCGAGCCACATCCTCGTTCCCGAAGTTTTCATAGGAAACATGGTGGCAATCGAGAAACGGGACAGGCAGAAGGCTCATTAGGGTTACACAGTCAATCGAGGTGGAGTGTCGATACCCACAGTCGGGGCACCGCAGGCAAAGCCCTTCATGGCGCTGCTCACAGAAGCCGCAAGCGCCGCACTTTTCACACTTATGCTCGGCTGCCCTTAGTCGCAGGGAGCGTTTGGACGCCCACTCCCGACTACTAAGGTAGTCCCGATAACTGATCGCCGTCACGACGAATCACCACCTTCACTCCAATTCGGCGGCGGGGCCGGCGCATTGCGCCATTCCTCGCGCCCACCGTTCTCGTCTTCCCAGAACGCCCTGCCGCTCTCGCTAACCCGCTGCGTGGGCAGGTCGAAGTGCATGGGGATGATCAAGTTGCGCATCCCGTTGTCGCGGTCCTTGAGCAACTGGACCTCCAGATACTCCTTGGGCGCGCTGCTATCCCCCGCGTTGAACGGGCGATGCAGTCCAAGAATTAGATCCGCCTTCTGCTCCAGAGCACCCGTGTTGCGAAGGTGATAGGGCTGCGGGCGCTCCTTGAGCTTTTTCGCCTCACGGTTGAGCTGTCCGACCAGCACGAGGCTGAGCCGCTTGCCCGTGTGGGATCGCGCCTCGCGGGCTTCGCTCGTCAAGTCGCTCAGATATTGACCGAAGCGTTCGGTGTCCCCGCGTCCGTCGGCGTAACCCCGCAGATCGTGGAAGTGATCAAGATAGATCACCGAGCAGCCGAACTTGAGATGGAGCAGACGGATCGCACGGCAGACCTTCTTGATGTCGGAGCTGCGATCCCAGAAGGTGAGGTTGTCCGTTGGCAGGGCCTCGACAGCCTCTTGACGGGCCTTGTCGTCGTGCTCCAGCGTTTTCCTGTCATGGCCGGAGATGCTGCTGAGCGAGCGCCGCAACAGCTTTTTAACCGCCATCTCCACCGTGATGTAGCCGACCTTGAGGTTGAGGTCCTTGGCGTGGTGGATGGCCATGTTGAGCGCCATCGTCGTCTTGCCGGACTCCTGCTGGGCCGCGATGATCGTCGTACCTTCGGGCTCGATGCCGCCCACGGCGGCGTCCAGTTGATTGAAGCCGCTCGGGAACCCCGGCAGTTGTCCCGACTTGATCCGCTCCCGGTCCTCAGCCTCCATTTGCAGGGCTTCCGCGCCCGTGATGACCTCGGACTCCACGCCCCACGCCGACTCCTCAATGCGATCGAGGTCATCCCTCACGGACGAAATGACCTCGGAGACGTCCGTGTCACTGGCGACTTTCTCGGGGAGGGAGACGGATATGGACTGGAGCCGGTTGCGGGCGGAGCACTCCTTGACCAACTCGGCATGATGGCGCACCGACGTCGTCGTCGTGACGGCGCTCATCAACTCGCTCAGGTAGGCCCGTCCGCCGATCTCATTCAGATCGCCGCTGCGCTCCAGCACATGCCCGACTTGGATGGGATCGACGGGCTGGCCTTGCTCGTATAGTCCGCAGACGGCGTCGTAGATGATCCGGTGCGGGCGGAAGTAGAAGTCCTGGGCGTCGAGACTGGGCAAGTCGATATAGCTCTCGGGGTCCATGAGCAGAGCCCCCAAGACCGCCTGTTCGGCCTCGCGGTTGTAGAAGGCGGTGTCTTCAACTACTGCGCCCATTCTTCCCGCCCCCTTTCTGCCGTGGCCCGGTCGTAGGCCCGCTTGAGCATGAAGAAGTCGAAATCTCGTACGGTGCCCTCGTTCTGGCAGTGGGCCATCAGGTCGTAGACGTTGGCGAACGTCAAGCGAGAGTTGAGCCGCAACAGGACAACGAGCATGACGTCATAGGCCGACTCGTCATCGGGGTTGCGGTCAATCCTCGCCAGTTGAGCCTTCCACGCCTCGACGCGGCGCTGTTGATTCGGTGTCAAATTCATCAGGCGCTCACCGCCTCGGTCAGCCCATCAACAGGGAACTCGCCCTCGGCGTCCTCGTCATCGCTCGCGGCCTGCGGCACGTACTCGCGCCACGCTTGCACGATGAGGCTGACGTACTCATCGTCGGCCTTCGTGTTCCAGACCCAGGAGTTGAGGTAAGCGTGAACGTCCTTCTCATGCTCGATTTCGGGAATTGCAAGGTAGTCCCATAGATCGGCATGCACCGCCGTCCAGAACAGCGCCTCGACGCCCATGTTCGGATAGTCGCTGTTGATCTCGCGGGCGTGCTTGAGCGACTTGGCGGCGAACTCGAAGCGGCGCATCCCGCGCTGTTCTAGGCGTTCGAGGAACGACTGGCACCGAGGCTTCGTATCGAGAACGGACAACCATAGCGCGGTTTGGGTGTTCTTTGGCAGCTCGGGGATGTCGCTTAGCGAAAGCTCATTCCGTCCCAAACGTAAACCCTTGGGGGCCGCCTTGCCCTCGCACCGATAGATCCAACCGCCATCAGACAGCCCCTCAAAAAGAGTCCTGTTCTTAGGTGTCTTTGATGAAGGGGGCTCGTCCCCCGATTCGTTAGAATCGGAAGCCGTTGACGTCTCTCTGTTCTCTGTCCTCTGGTCTCTGGGGACACCATTTTGCTCTCGCTCTGCTAGCGGAGTGCTATCATCTTGAGAGCAACTCGCATCATCCCCAAGGGGCTCCAAAAATCCGGCCTCAATGAGTTCGTCTAAGTCGACCGTTGTCTCGGCGTGGATCTCGCGAGCAATCCAGTCGGCGTCATAAGGGAGAGCGTTACTGTGCTGGCTTGCTAACACCCAGATCATCATCAGGTGCGCCTTGCTAGCATCTTGCAAGCAGTTGAACTCGTAGTTGGAAAGCAGGCTCCGATGGAGCCTGATCCAAGGCGGGTTGCGGACTTCGCAGTGATGGTACTTGAGCAATTCGCGAACTCTAACGTATTTGGCCTGACTTGCCTTAACCCCGTGCTCTGTGTTAGACTGAGTCATAGTTCAGCTCCTTTCGGTAGTTGTCGCCCTCGCCGTCGGTTCCCTCCGGCGGCGTTGTTCTTTTCGGACTCGCTTGAACTCTCGCTCCAGCACCTCATGCATCTGCTCGACCGTCCAGTTGTCCGCGTTCTGTTCGAGATAGCCGAGCCGGGCGTTCAGGTGCGGATCGGCTTCGGCATGGCCCTCGCCCAGCAGCTCGGCGAAGGCGCGGTATGCCTTGCGGATCTTGACGACGCGCTCGTCCGTCTCGGCGTCGATGGGGCTAGGCATGGCTGCTCTCCCTATCGAGGCCCCGAATGTTGAACTCGGTATCTATTGTCATTACCGCAATTCCGGC
>JAHEOA010000091.1 GCA_018609825.1 Candidatus Bipolaricaulota bacterium
ACGGCCTCGCCGACCGCAAAGAAGTACAGATACGCCTCCCGCACGGACTCGTCCATGGCCGCCTCGACCGCGCGCGCGTAGAGCGCCATCGGGACGCGATAGCGTTCGGCTTGTTCAATGGGGCTCTGTCCCCACAGTCGATCCGACTTGTAGTCGATCAGGACCCACTCGCCGTCCTCCTTGAAGAGGCAGTCCGCCATGCCCTGCACCACGACGCCCTCGGTCTCGGCGCCTGGCTCCGACGCGATCCCCGGCTCCACCTCCGCAGCCGGCAAGCGCATGGTGAACAGCGTCTCCCGCTGGACCGTGTCGGCTGCCTGCAGGCGCTTCCCCAAATCCGACTGGAAGAACGCCGCGATCTCATCGACGGGCACCAGCTCGGCCTCCTCCACCGTGAACAGTTCCTGGGCCACCAACCGTCCGATTTCCCGTCGCACGGCGTCGGGTTCGTGGCCGGTCGCGAGATCAATGTGCTGCATCACCCGGTGCATGGCCGTGCCGCGCAGAGCACCCTGGCGCGAGTCCCACGCGTCCTCCGGCTGCACGAAGCGCGGCCGTCGCCCGAGCCGCTCGCGCAGCTCATCGGGCAACGGCGCCTCCGCCTTCTCCGGATCCAGCATCGCGCGCAGCTCGGTCACGGAGCGCTTCGCGACCAACCCGACCAGGGACTCGTAGGGATAGCGCCACGACAGCCGCCGCTCGGCGTCCTTGACGACGTCCGAGTGCCCGTCGACGCCCAAGGGCTCCGCGCGGCCGATCCGCTCCCAATCGATGGATTCCGGGGCGTCGGTCGTGTCCGTGGGCACGGCCGACGCCAGCGCCTCCCCGGCCCAGACGCGCACCGTCCAGCGCGAGGGATGATCCATGACGGGAATCCGATCCGTATCTTCCGTGCCTTCCGCGTCGTCCGAGGTGGCCAAAGCCCGCAGCGGCTCCGCGTCGGGATGGCGCAACAGCGCCGGGCCGAGCCAGTCGAGCGCGCTGTTGGCGCCCGCCAGCGCCGTCTCCGGCAGCTCCACGTCGTCATGATCGGCCGCCAGTCGCCAGCGCAGCGCCTGACTCGGCAGGCCCGCCGCCGAGCCCAACAGCACCAGCCGCTCCCGCGCCCGCGTCAGCGCCACGTAGAGAATCCGCAGTTCTTCCGCCAGGCTCTCCAAGCGCGCCCCCTCCCGGACCGCGTGATACGCCATTGACGGATACTTGACGCGCAGCGCCATGTCGACGTGCTTCGGGCCCAGCCCCAGCGAACGATCGATCAGCAGATCGCCGCCGTCGGCCTGGAACTGCGTGCCCAGGCCGGCCACCATGACGATCGGGTACTCCAGCCCCTTCGCCTGGTGGATCGACATGAGCCGCACGACGTCCTCGTCCTCCCCGAGTGTCGACGGCGTGGCCAGGTCCTCGCCGCGCTCGCGGAGGCGCTTGATGTAGCGCAGAAACCGGAAGAGGCCCTGTCGCACGAAGCGATCAAAGTCCCGGGCGCGGTCCTTGAGCGCCAAGAGGTTGGCCCGCCGCTGGGCGCCGCCCGGCATGGCGGCCATGTAGCCGACCAGGCTCGTCTCGCGATAGATCCGGTCGATCAGTCGCCCGAGCGGCTCGCGCCGCGCCCGCGTCCGCCAGGCTTCCAGACGCTCGAGGAAGTCGCTCAGCCGGCCGCGCAGCTCGTCCGGGCCCTCCCGGCTCGCGACGCCCACGGCCCGATGGAAGGCCTCCTCGGGACACCCGGCTCGAATCGTGGCGAGATCGTGGGCGCTCAACCCCACGACGGGGCTGCGCAGCACCGTCGCCATGGGAATGTCCTGGTGTGGGTTGTCGATCAGTTCCAACAGCGCCAGGACGATCTCCACTTCCAGGCTGTCGAAATACCCGCCGGCCGCCGGGGCATAGACGGGCACGCCCAGGTCCTCCAGCGTCTGTTGCACGATGTGGGCCCGATTCCTCGTCGCCCGCATCAGCACCGCCACGTCGCGATAGCGCGCCGCCCGGTATATCTCGGCGTCGTCGTCCCAGATCCGCAGCGGCCCGCGCTCCCCGTCGCCCTCGACGAGCGCGCGGATCCGCTGGCCCAAGACGCTCGCCTCGCGCTCGGTGGCGCTGTACTCCGCCCAAGCCGACTGATCCCCCTCGCCCTCGGGCGCGGCCTTCTCCACGAGATGGACCTCGGCCGGCGGGTCATCGTCGCGAGCGTCCGGCTCGTCCGAACGCCCCGGCACCAGCTCGGCCACGTCGCGATAGCGCAGGCCGCCCAGTTCCTCGGTCATGAGCTGCCGGAACACGCCGTTCGCGGCCGCCAGGATGCCGGGCCGGCTCCGGAAGTTTTCCAAGAGCTCGATGCGAACACGCTCGGCGTCTTGGAACCGGCCAGCGCGGTCGCGAACGGGCGTGCTTTCGCGGTAGCGTTCCAGGAAAAGCCCCGGCTCGGCCAATCGAAAGCGGTAGATGCTCTGCTTGACGTCGCCGACCATGAAGAGGTTCGCGGGGCCCGATGCGTCCTCGGGCGATCGCGACACCAGGCGCACGATGGCGTCCTGCAGCTCGTTGACGTCCTGGTACTCGTCAACCAGCACTTCGGCAAACTGCGCGCGCAGCTCGCGGGCGATGTCGGAGGGGACGAGCTCGCCGGGCTCGGCGCTCGGATCCAACAGCAAGCGGAAGGCGTGCCGCTCCATGTCGCGGAAGTCGATCACGCCCAGGCTGCGCTTCTCGGCATCGAGCGCCCGGTCGTAGCGCTTGACCAGGTTCACGAGCGCCGCCATCGCCGGGTGCATCTCGGTCAGTTCCCTCAGGACCTGTGCGCCGTCGCGGTCGATGACCCGATCGTGCAGCTTGCGACAGGCGTCCTTGGCCTCGTTGCGGGCCTTCTTGATCCGCTCCGCGGTGTCGCGGGGCAGGTCGCCCGTGGAGGGCAGCCGTGCCCAGGCCAGCCCCTCCAACAGCGCGCGCAGTCCCTCCCAGTCGGCCGTCGGGGCCGCTTCGGCCGCTTGGCTCAGTTGAGCGTGCTCGCCGCGCAGGAAGCTCGCCAGATTCGGGTCGCCCGCGTCCTCGGCCGCCCGCTGCGCGGAGGCCAGATGACGGCTCGCCCCGGCCAGCGTCCGCCCAGCCAACCGCCGCAGCGGCTCGAACCAGGGCGTCGTCTCGACGGACGCCGGACGTTCAAACGGCGCCGCCAGCGCGTCGAGCCACTGCTCGGGCCAGGGATGGCCGTAGGCCAGCGCGTGCAGGTCCAAGACGAGCTCGCGCACGCCCTCGTCGCCGCGGCCCCCGTAGCGATCGACCAGCGTGAGGAAGCCCTCGTCGCCCTCCTCGTGGAGCTCCTCGAAGAGCGCGTCGGTCACTTCCTGCTCCAGCAGGCCCGACTCATGCGCAGACAGCACGCGCGCGGCCGGGTCCAGATCGAGCCGATAGAAGTGCTGGCGGAGGAGCCGCAGGCAGAACGCGTGGAGCGTGGAGATCTGGCTACGGCCCAACAGGGCCAGCTGCTGGCGAGGCCGAGGATCGGAGGGATCCCGGGCGGATTCGGCCTCCAGCGAGCGCCCGATCCGCTCGCGCATCTCCGCCGCGGCCGCCTCCGTGAACGTGGCCACCAGCAGCCGATCGACGTCGACGGGATCGTCGGGATCGAGGACCCGGCGCCGGATCCGTTCCACCAGCACCGACGTCTTGCCGGTGCCCGCGCCGGCGCTGACCAGCAGCCGTCGATTCCGCAGCTCGATCGCATCCCGCTGCGCCGCGGTCCAGCGTTGGGTCTCCACTGAAGCCATCAGCTCGCCTCCTCGCCCGAGGCGTCCGTCGACGAGCCGTTCGACTCCCGATCGTCGTCCCGGGCCCGCAGCGCCTCCAGCACCGACGGGTTCTTCATGGTCTCCAGGTCGCGATAGCGGTTGCCCGGCAGCCGCGGGTCGAACTGGCAGACCGAGCGGTACTCGCAGTGCTCACACGGCGTCCGGTTGCGATGGCGGGTGGGCACGGGCGCGATCGTGCCCGCCAGCATCCGCTCGCCCAGCGCCTGCAGCTGGTTCCCCAGGTGATCCAAAAGCCGCCCGAAGTCGTCCTCGTCCAGCACCCGCGAGCGCTTGTCGGGCTCGCCCCGTTGGGTCATATTGACGGGCAAGAGGTCGAACGAGCCGCTCTCGTCCATGGCCGCCAGCGCCGACGGATCGTTGAGCAGCCAACCGTCGGCCCGGTGCTTTTTGTGGCGCTGGCGCTCGGCCTCGTCGGGATCGATCGGCCCGTCCGCCCCGACGACGGGCTCGCCGATGGGCAGATAGAGCAGCCCGGCGAAGCGCGCGTCGTCCACGTCGGCCAGCCACGTCTGGCCCTGCAGCGCCGCCAGCACATACAGGCCCAATTGGAGCGAGATCCCGTGGTAGAGCTCGTCGAGGTTGAGCGTCTGGGGACGGCTCTTGTAGTCGACGACCCGCAGCCAGCGCTCGCCCGTCTCGCTCTCGGCCAAATCCACGCGATCGATGGCCCCGCGGATCGTCAACTGCCGGCGCTCGCCGAGGTCGAGCACCACCGGCGGAAGCTCCCCGGACGGCCCGAAGCGGACCTCGGTGCGCACGGGCCGGAACCGCCCCCGATGGGCGTCGGCGACGACCCGTCGACTGACCTCCAAGAGCGTGTCGCGGATGTGGCGCTCCAGGTAGCGATAGCGGGCGGTGCTCGTCAGGATCTCGTTCTGCAGGCGCGGCGCCAGCTCGCCGACGATCTCGTCCATGAGCTCGCTCAGACGGGGATCGTCCAGCTCGCCCAGATCGAGCTCGTCCTGCTCGGCCCGCTGGGCGAACGTGCTGAGCGCGGCGTGGTACAACAGCCCCAGCTCGGGGGCCTCGACCTGCTGGACGGGGCGCTCGGCCAGGCGCAGCCCGTAGCGGGCGAAGTGCTGGAAGGGGCACTTGGCGAAGCTCTCCAAGCGGCTCGGGCTGGCCAGGACCTGGGAGCCGAACAGCGCCTCGACCAGCTCGGGCGCCAGCGGCGCGACGTCGTTGCGATAGGCCAGGCCCGCCAGCGCCGGCGCGAGCTCGCGACGGATCTCGTCGTTCGCCACCGCCCAGTCGTAGAGCCCCAGCCACGGCCCCTCGGTCGAGGCGCGCCCGTCGCGGATCGCCCGCAGTCGGGTCGCCAAGGCCTCAGCAAGGCCCTCGCCCGTCTCGATCTGTTCCACGCGCGTCTCAAAGGGCGACGGCGAGTCAATCTCCAACGGGGGATAGAGCGCCTCCAGGCGCCGCACAAAGGGCGCCGGGCGCAGCGCCTTGCCCTCCTCGTCGGCCCGCGGATAGGCGATCCAGAGCCGCTCGCTGGCCCGCGTCAGCGCCACGTAGGTGAAATACGGCTCGTGCAGCGTGCGGACCCGGGCGGTCGGCTGCAGCTCGATATCGGCCGCGTTGAGCGCCTCGCGCTCACGATCGCCCAGCAGCGGGTCCTCCTCCTGGCGCTTGGGATACGCCCCGTCCACGGCCCCGAGCACCAGCGCCGCCCGGACGTGGGGATGGCGGGAGCGCTCCACCGTGCCGACGACGACTTGATCCGTCCCCGGCGGGATCAGCCCCACCTCGATGGCTTCGAGGCCGGCATCGATCACCTCGGCGTACTCCGCGACCGTGAACGACAGGTCGTCCAGCCCCTCGATCGTCTGATCCAACAGCTCCACCACCGCGTCCCAGACCTGCAGATGCTCCTGTGCGGCAACCAGATCGTCCGCCGCTTCGGCGTCCCGGCTCCACCGCTCCACGGCCTCCGCCACGCCCAGGTTCTCCAACAGTTCATAGAGCGCCGCGGACAGCGTTTGCACGGGCTGGCGCGAGCGTCGGGCCTCGGCCACGCGCTCGTGGAACGTCATGAGCGCGTCTCGAGCACGATCGCGAATCTCGTTGATGTCAGCCAGTTCCCGAGCTTGAGCGTCATCGGCCGCTTGACGGGGATCGGGTGCATCCTCGGATGGCTCCGCCTCCAACGTGTAGCGGCGCACGAACGTCCACGGATTCGGGTCGCGCCAGCGCCAACCGCGAATGCCGAACTCCAGGACGTAGTTCTCCAGGCGATCGACCTCGTCCCGATCGACCGGCGCCAGGTCGGTCTTGAGATACCGGAAGACGGGCTCGTAGGCCCAGTCCATCTGGATTGTCTCCAAGGCCGAGCGGACCAGCTCCACGACCGGGTGGTGGGCGACCGAGCGCCGTCGGTCAATGAACACGGGGATGTGGTGGCGACGGAAGACTTCCTCGATGAGGTCGCCATAGACGTCGAGCTCGCGCACGCCGAGGACGATGTCGCGATAGCGCATCCCCTCGTCGCGGGCGAGCCGCAGCACCTCGCGGGCCGCGGCCTCCACCTCCGCACGCCGATCCGGCGCCGCCAGCACGCTCAGTCCCTGCGGATCCTCGGGATAGCGCTGCCCCGGATAGTTGCCCATCTCCCGCTCGAGATGGGCCAAGTCGGGCGCGGCGTAGCGCGGCTGATCCCCGTTCGATGAGCCATCCATCGAGGCCGGAAGGCGAACGGGAGGTTCCAGAGGGACGCCCTGGCTCAGGGCCCGATCACGTAGATCTCGGTAGGTCTCGTGCGTGGGTCGGAAGAGCTCGCTCTCGGTCGGATCGAGGCCGTCCTCGACCTCGCGCGGATCGAGACAGAGCGTGACCTCGACCGACTCGACGTGGCCCAACAGCGCCTCCAGCACGGCCAGTTCCTGGGGCGTAAAGCCCGTGAAGCCGTCGACCCAGACCGAGGCGCCGTCGAAGAGCTGCGTGCCCGCCAGCTTGGCCGCGACCTGCGAGAGCCGCCCGTCGGGGTCGGTCCAGCGGCCCTCGAGCGCGTCGTGATAGGCCCGCGTCAGGATCGCCAGATCGCCCAGTTTGGCGCTCAACGCGCCGCCGGCGTCGGCGCCGTGTTCCTTCGGCAGGCTCGACTGGGCCCCCCACAGCTCGGCCTCGCCCACGCGATGGGCGGACAGCTCCGCGAGCGTATCGGACAGATGGGCGATGAAGCCGGGGCGCGTCCCGACACGGTGGAGCAGTTGGAGCTCGTCGGCGTGACGATGCAACAACGAGCGCAAGAGCATCCGCTTGCCCAGCTCGCCGATCGCCGGATGGGACTCGCCCCCCAACGACGAGAGCACGCGCCAGGCCAGCCGCTGGAAGCTGAGCACTTCCGCGCGCAGGAAGGCCGATCGGTTGTGTTGCGTCCTCAGGCGCTCCAGGAGGGCCTGCTCCATCTGGAACGTCGCCTGCTCCGGGACCAGCAACACGAGCGGCGGCCCGTGCGGCCGTCGCGTCAGTTCGCTCGCGATGCCGTCCAGGACGCGGGCCGTCTTCCCGCTGCCCGCGCGCCCTAGGACACAGCGGAGTCCCATACATGCCCTTCCCCGCAGATCGCCAAGCTCGGCTCGAGCTGGTCCCGACCCATCAGATGGATGTGCGCGCCTGCATTCGGCAAGTCTACCAAGGGGAGCGTCAACGCGTCGAGCCCCCCGACAAAGCGGAATCTGAGACCTCGAATCGCCGTGGTCTCACGCGACGTCCGCCTCGCGCACGAAGCGCGTGAGCGTGACGATCGCGCCGCTGGCCACCACCGCTGCCAGGGGGCCGACCACGCCGATCCCGAACGTCGCCAGCGCCCACGGCCCGGTCAAGCTGCCCAGCGTCCGGCCGATCATGGAGGTCCCGGTGGCCAGCGAGAGCACCTTGCCGCGCTGGGCGGGCACCTGCTCGCTCACCAGCGGAATGTGGCTCACGATGGCGAACTCCAGGACCGCCAGGGCCAGCATCGCGCCGAGGACCGCGGGGATCCGGCCCACGTCGAACAGCGGCAGCAGCAGGTTGGCGACGACCATGGCCAGCACCCCCAGCAGGACGCTGCGGCGCTTGCCCAGGCGGTCGCTGACGAGGCTGGCGCTCACGCTGCCCGCCAGAAGCGCGACGCCCACGAGCAGCGCCGTCGTGCCCAGCTCGCCCGCGCCCAGACCGTAGGAGCGCTCCAGCCAGCTTCCGTAGACGAGCTGCACGTTCGTGCCGGCAAAGAAGATGAACCCGCCGGTGGCGATCGCCCCCCACGCCGAGCGACGCCCCGCGCCCAGATCCAGGAACGCACGGAGACTGAACGGCGTTCTCGGACGCGCCGGCGCTTGGGCCGCGCTCTCGTCCGGGGAGGGGAAGCGACCGATGACGAACGACGCGGCGGCCACCCCAGCCGCCAAGACGACGAACGCCGAGCGCCACCCGGCCCAGGCGATGAGGTGGCCCAAGGGCCAGAGGCCGACAATCCCAGCCAGCGCCCAAGAGTACTCCACCATGCCGAGCCCGCGGCCACGCCGGTTGTAGGGGAGATGGCCGCTCAGGTACGCGTGCAGCGTGGGCAAAAACCCGGCGGTTCCGACGCCCATGAGCAGCATGGCGATCGCCGTGGTGACCACGCCCTGGCCCAGGCCGATCAGCAGCAACCCCGCGGTGCTGAGCGCCAGGCAGATTCGGATCACGGGCCGATAGCCGAAGCGGTCGGCTTGGGCGCCGATGACGGGCACAACCAGCCCGACGGCGCTGCGCAGCGCGACCAGTTGCCCGAGCGTCACGATGCCGACGCCGAGGCCGTCGGCGATGGTGGCGAGATAGGGATTGAAGACCTGGACGCTCGTGTCGACGAGCAGCTTGGCCCCCATGCTCATGAGAATGAGCCGCGTCACGACGGTGTGCATTGGGAATCACGGGTCCCGGCGAGCCCCCATTATAGCTCCCGAGCCCGGCGACACCCACGCGTCAGTGTCCCTCGTTCCCCGTAGAGGGACTATGGGGCTCGCCAACGGGCCACACGACGCTTTCGGTGCTTGGTGACCGGAAAAGGCGTCGATGGGCTATTCGGCGATGGTGTAGGCCAGCTTCATGAGGTGCTCGTCCAGCTCCCGCGTCTGGCCGATGACGTCGTCGAAGGGGACGCTCGCGAGCTCGTTGTTCTGCAAGGCGATCATGACGCCCGCTTCGCCGTCGTGCAGCCGCTGAACGGCGGCGGCTCCGAATCGGCTGGCCAGGACGCGGTCGAAGACGGTCGGGGCGCCTCCGCGCTGCACATGCCCCAAGACCGTCACGCGCACGTCGAACGTCTCGCCCAGTTGGTCCCACAGATAGCCCGCGACCTTGTGGGCCGGCGACTCGAACTGGGCCAGCTCGAACTGATCGCGGATGCCCTCGGCGGCCACGATGATCGAGTGCTTCTTGCCGCGCTTCATCCCGTCGCGGACCTTGTCGACGACGCCGTCGAGATCATAGGGGAACTCGGGCACGAGGATCGCCTCGGCGCCGCTGGCCACGCCCGCGACCAGCGCCAAGTAGCCGCAGTGGCGCCCCATCGTCTCGATGACGAACGTCCGTTGGTGGGAGGCGGCGGTGTCGCGCAGCTTGCTGATAATGTCGACAGCCGTGTTGAGCGCGGTGTCCACGCCGATCGCCATGTCCGTCTGGGGCACGTCGTTGTCGATCGTGGCCGGAATGGCGATGATCGGGATCCCGTGCTCGTTCAGTAGCTTGTTCGCGCCGGCCATCGAGCCGTCGCCCCCGACCAGGATCAAGCCGTCGATCCCGTAGCGCCTGAGGGCCTCGTGCGCGCGCTTGCGGCCGGGGGCGTGCGTGAACTCCTCGCAGCGCGCGGTCCCCAGGAGCGTGCCGCCGTGCTGCAGGATGCCGCCGACGTCGCGCGATCCCAACGGCACGAGGCTGTCGTTGCACAGCCCCTGGAAGCCGTCCTGGGCGCCCCAGACCTCCATGCCGAGCGCGATCGCCTGTCGCGTGATGGCGCGAACGGCCGCGTTCATGCCGGGCGCGTCGCCGCCGCTGGTGATGATGCCGAGTCGTTTCATGTCGGGCGTGTGTCGCTCCTGGTCGTCAGGCCGATCCCGGGTCCCAGTCTATCACGTGGCGTGGCCGTTCGTCGAGGGAACTCACGCCAGTTATGCCCGACTCGTGGGGACTTGACGAACCCAGAGGGCAGCACTAACATACCAGGTGTCACACATCATTCACGGCCCGACCCAAAGGAGATAGAATGCGATCAGGCCTCATCCGACGTGGTGCGCGACCAGCACCGAAGGGAGGTGAGAGATCGCGTTAGCTCACAGCGACAACCGCGGACGTCCACATTCCCGTGATCCCATCTAAGATTTCCAAGGAGGGAGTCCATAGATGCTTAAGCGCAGCCTATCGTTCGCCGTCATTGCGGCCTTTGCCGTGATGGCGATGGTCGGCTTTACCGGCTCCAACGCCGCCCAGGCCCAGGACGGGCCGATCACCTTCGCCACGAGCTTCCAGTCCAACGAGCTCGAGGCCTTCCGAGCCGTGATCGACGAGTTCACCGCCCAGACGGGCATCGAGGTTCAGATCCAGCAGATCGGCCGTGACATGGCCGGCGTGCTGGGCAGCCGCGTCGAGGGCGGCAACCCGCCGGACCTGGCCAACGTCCCGAACCCGGGGCTCTTCGCCCAGTTCCAGGACGACCTCGCCAGCCTCGACTGGTTCCGCGACACCGACGTCGCGGACGAGACCCTGGACAGCTTCCTCGAGGCCGGTTCCTTCAACGGCACGCTCTTCGGCGTGGTGCCGGGCGCCAGCTACAAGAGCCTCGTCTGGTACAACAAGCCGGTCTTTGATCAAGAGGGCTACGCCATTCCGCAGAGCCTGGGCGAGCTGCTCCAGCTGCAGAGCCAGATGGTCGCCGACGGCTACAAGCCCTGGTGCATCGGCGTGGAGAGCGGCGGCGCCAGCGGCTGGCCCGGCACCGACTGGATGGAGGACCTCGCG
Organism: Candidatus Bipolaricaulota bacterium; assembly: GCA_018609825.1. The sequence continues at coordinate 10,779 of JAHEOA010000091.1, forward strand.
CTGCGCGTGAACGGCGCCGACTTCTTCGACGCCTGGGTCAACCACGACGTCTCCTGGAACGACCCGCGCGTCGGCCAGCTCTTCCACCTGTTCGGCAACTTCGCCAACGACGGCATGGCCTTCGGCGGCACGCAGAACATCATCAACACCGGCTTCGGCGCCCCCGCGGTCGGCAACATGTTCACCGACCCGCCGCGCTGTTTGATGTACAAGATGGCCAGCTTCGCCAACGGCATCATCAACAGCAACTTCGACGTGACGTTGGGTGAGGACTACGACGCCTTCACCTTCCCGAGCGTCGGCGGCGGCCCCGCCCCGGCGTTGGTCGCGGGCGACTTCATCATCGCCTTCAACGACAACGACCGGATCCGCCAGCTCATCCAGTTCTGGGCCAGCGCCGAGGCGCAGGCGATGTTCGCCGAGCAGAACCCCGGCCGCATCGCCGTCAACACCAACGTCAGCCTGGACGTCTACCCGAACAGCGTGATCCGCAACGCCGCCCAGGCGATCCAGGAGGCCCCGATCGCCCGCTTCGACGGCTCCGACTCCATGCCGTCGGCCGTGGGCTCGGACGCCTACTTCAGTGCCGTCCTGGACTACCTGCGCGGCACGCCGGTGAGCGACATCCAGGACGCCATGGAGACCGCCGCGGACAACGCCTACGACCGCGGCGAAGCCACCAACTAACGATCTGACCGAGCAACGTCCGCAACCCGGAGCGGGGGTCACCCCGCTCCGGGTTCTCTATTGACGGCTCGTGTACAGATGGTTTAGAATAAGCCTGCTAGAGATTCTCGTCATCACAAGGAGTCCCGATGGGGCAAGGTTGGCAACGCTATCTCTATGCCGTAGCAATCCTCGTCCTTTTGCTCTCCCAGGTGGCGCAGTTCTTCACAGGCCCCGGGATGTGGGCCCAATGGGCATGGGCGGCCGTCGCCATCCTCTGGGTCTTGGGCGGCGCCCTCGTCGCGCTGCATGAACCTCACCGAGAGCGATGGCTCTTCGCCCTCTCCGCTGCGGCCGGCCTCCTGGCCGGCGTTTCCGCGTTCATCACGCCCGTGGTCCTGGGGCAGAGCGTCTGGCTCCTGCTGGCCGTGCTGACGTTCGGCGTCGCCATGTTCGTGGCGGCCCTCCATTACGGCTGGGAGCACTGGCTCTATTTGGCCCCGACGATCGGCATTCTGGGCTTCATCCTCGTCTATCCCACCCTCGTCACGGCCGTGGTCAGCCTGTTTGAGGACTTCTATGGATCGGGCAAGACGTTCGTGGGGCTGCAGAACTACGTCCAGGCCGTCACCAGCGACGAAGGGCTGATCTCCATCCGGAACACGGCCCTGTGGATCGTGCTCATGACCTCGGCCACCGTCGGCATCGGCCTCATCCTGGCCGTGCTGCTCGATCGGGTCCGTTACGAGGCGATCGCCAAGTCGATCATCTTCATGCCCATGGCCGTCTCGTTCACGGCCGCCTCCATCATCTGGCAGTTCGTGTACGCGTACAAACCGCCCTCCATTCCCCAAGTCGGCGTCCTGAACGCGACCCTGATGAGCATCCAAGACTTCGTGTCCCAACCGTTCGTCAGCGGCGCCTTGAACGGCCTGTGGTTCGCGTTCGGGATCCTGACGCTCGGGCTGTTGCTCGTCGCGTTGACCCGGCGAGCCTGGACGGCCGCGCGCGAGTGGAGCGACGAGCACCGCATCACCGGCCAAGCGATCAGCCTGGTCATCGGCCTGGTGGCCTTGGGCATCTCGCTGCTGATCGATCAGCTTGGGGCGGGCGTCGTCGTCTCCTCCATCGGGCAAGGCCTCTGGATCATCGGGCTCATCGTCCTCTTTTACGCCGCCTTCCAGGACCGCCTCGTGGGCCCCGCGTTGTTGGGCGCCCTGATCTTCTTCGGCCTGGTCGACTTCCTGCTCAGCCTCCAGGACTTCACCGTGACGCCGTGGTACACGACGCGCAACTGGCTCCGGAACAACATCGTGATCATCTTTGAGGGCATCTGGGTCTGGACCGGGTTCGCCATGGTCGTGCTCTCGGCCGCCTACAAGGGCATCCCGCCCCAAATGAAAGAGGCCGCCCGGATCGACGGCGCCAGCGAGTGGCAGGTCTTCTGGCACATCACCATTCCGTTCATGAAATCGACCATCGCCGTCGTCACGACCGCCATTCTGGTCTTTGTCATGAAGATCTTCGACTTCGTCTGGGTGACCACCGGCGGCAACTACGGCACGCACGTGTTGGCCAGCAAGATGGTCCAAGAGACGCAGAACTTCAACCGCGGCCTCGCCGCCGTCTACGCCATGCTCATCATGATCATGGTCATCCCGATCATCCTCACCAACGTCAAGCAGTTCCGCGAACAGGAGGAGGTCCGCTGATGGCGGAGTCCGCCGGCCAACGCCTGGACAGCCGGAGCCCGACGCAGCGCCGCCGCAGCTGGATGCCCATGTGGCTGCGCAACTTCCTGAGCCGAGCGCCGCTGCATTTGACCATCTTCGTCATCGCGTTCATCTGGCTGATCCCCACGATCGGCCTCTTTGTGACCTCGTTCCGGGAGCCGGGCGCCGCGACCAACACCGGCTGGTGGACGGTCTTCGCCAATCCCTTGGACGCCAACTTCACGCTGGAGAACTACAAGGAGACCCTGTTTGAACAGGGCATGTTCGACGCCTTCGTCAACAGCCTGATCATCACCGTCCCGGCCACGCTCATTCCCTTGTTCGCCGCGATTTTGGCGTCGTACGCGCTCTCGTGGATGGACTTCCGCGGCCGCTTCGTCATCACGCTGGTCATCGTCGGCCTCATCGTCATCCCCTTGCAGACCACGTTCATCCCACTGCTGCGGACCTTTGGCGACTTGGGCCTGCAGGCGAACAAGGGACCGATCTTCGGCTACATGCGGCTCTGGATCGCCCACTCGGGCTACGGGCTCCCCTTGCTCGTCTACATGTCCCGCAACTTCGTGGCCGCCTTGCCGCGGGAGCTGTTCGAGTCGGCGTATATCGACGGGGCCTCCCACTGGACGGCGTTCCGCAAGCTCGTCCTGCCGCTGTCGGTCCCCGTGATCGCCTCGCTGTCGATCTTCCAGTTCCTCTGGGTCTGGAACGACCTGATCGTGGCGCTCATCTTCCTGGGCGGCGGGGCCGAGACCCAGCCCGTCACGCTGGTCATCTCCCAGCTGTCCGGGTCGTTCGGCCAGGACTGGCAGCTGCTGACCTCGGCCGCGTTCGTGTCGATGGTCATCCCGCTGGCGGTCTTCTTCGCGCTGCAGCGCTACTTCGTGCGCGGCATCCTGGCCGGCTCGCTCAAGGGGTGATCGCTCACTGCTGGAACGGAGCCACTCTGGCCGGTCGTGACCGAGGTTCGAACTCACTCACCCATGACTCTGCAGTGGGCGAAAAAACTTGCTACCATAGCGCGCCATGCACGTGCTCTTTCTGAACCCGCAGGGCAACTTCGATCCCGACGACGCCTACTGGATGGAGCACCCCGACTTCGGCGGCCAGCTCGTCTACGTCAAGGAGGTCGCGCTGGCCATGGAACGACAGGGCCACACCGTCGACATCGTCACGCGCCAGTTCGACGACCCCGACTGGCCCGAGTTTTCCGCTCAACTGGACGGCTACCCGGGCCATGACGGCGTGCGTATCGTGCGCATCCCGTGCGGGCCGGATCGGTTCCTGCCCAAGGAAGAGCTCTGGCCGCATCTCGGCACCGACTGGCTCCAAGGGATCCTCGACTTCTACGAGCGCGACGGACACACGCCCGAAGCGGTCACGACCCACTTCGCCGACGGCGGCCTGACGGGCGCGCTGCTGGAAGAGCGGACGGGCATCCCGTTCACGTTTACGGGCCACTCGCTGGGCGCGCAGAAGATGGATCGGCTCGGCGTTACGCACGACACCCTCGATGAGATGGACGAGCGCTTCCGCTTCGGCCGGCGCCTGATGGCCGAGCGCGTCGCCATGAACCGCGCGGCGCGGGTGATCACCAGCACGCGCCAGGAGCGCTTCGAGCAGTACCGCCACCCGGCTTACCAGGGAGCGATCGACGTCCGAGCCGATGAGAAATTCGCGGTGATCCCGCCCGGCGTCAACCGTCGGCTGTTCAACGAGAACCTCTCCGACCACGACCCCGAGATTCGCCAACGCATGGAGGAAGCCTTGGCGCGCGACGTATCGGCGCACAGACGGGATCTGCCGCTCGTGCTGTGCTCCAGCCGCCTGGACCGCAAGAAGAACATCGTCGGCCTGGTGCGGGCGTTCGTCGAGGACGAGACGCTGCAACGGACGGCCAACCTGGCGATCGTCGCAAGGTGCACCGACAACGCCCTCGAACAACGGGACGAGTACGCGGGCGAGAGCCGCGAGATCCTGGACGAGAT
>JAHEOA010000092.1 GCA_018609825.1 Candidatus Bipolaricaulota bacterium
GGCCGAGCGTCAAGGGCGAGTTCGTGATGGTGATCGCGGGATCGGACGGCTGAGCCTGTCGGCGGATAGGGAACGGATGCACGGATATGCGGCGTGACGGTTGACCTCCGCCGTTGATTCGCTGATCCGATTCTTCTTCGTTGCCGGGTTCGGTCAGGTGTGCTTGTCCGCGACGGTGGCGGCGCCGTAGGCGTCCGGCTTGGTCTTGCCCGCGAATCCGGAGCCGATGATCATGCCGACGACCTCGTCGATCAGTTCCTTCGTGGGCCCGTGCTCGCCGACGTCGATGTGGATCTCGAGGTTGTAATCGAGCGGGGTTCGATCTTGCAACGCCTGCATGAGCGACTTGGCCAGCTCGAAGGACAGCATCGTCTCCTTCCAGATCTTCTGGCGCAGCGTGTGCAGGGTCGTCTCCCGCTCGCGCCGCCAGAAGTAGCGCCCGCCCTTGCCAACGTGGTGGAGGATGATGGCGCTGACAAAGTCGAGCTCACCCAAGTTGGCGTGCGAATCGGTCCCGACGATGATCTGATACGTCGAGTCCGTGTCCTCTTCCAGGGCCGTCACGACCTCGTTCACGACCTCGTCGAACGTCATGCGGCCCATGGTGGGGCTGTAGAAGCGTATGTCGCTCGGCATCGCTAAGGGAGGATTGTAGCGCCCAGGTCAAGCGGCTGCCACGTCCCGGCTCAGAGGCGGTTGGCCAACAGCGTCAGCTGCTCGGCCTCGAAGTGGATCGCCAACACGTCGGCGAAGCCGCTGTCGTCGAAGTCGGCCGCCACGAGCGCCGTCGGCTCGTCCGTGACGGGGAACAGCCGCATCCCATCGGGCGAGAAGTGGCCGGAGCCGCCGTTGAGGTGGACGGTGATCGTGGCGTCGCGGCTGTTGGCCGAGGCCAGGTCAGGCACGCCGTCGCCGTCGACGTCGGCGACGGCGAGCGAGCGGACGCCATTGCCCGCCGAGACCGTCCGAATGGTCTCGAAGCGACCGCGCCGGTCGCCGATCAGCACGGAGAACGTGTCCCCCTTGGAGTTGGCCGTGACGAGATCGGGGAGGTTGTCGTCGTTCAGATCGCCCACCCGCAGCGACAGCGGCCCCGCCCCGACGTCGTAGAGCGTCGACGCGCTGAAGCCCCCGTCGCCGTCGCCCTCCAGGACCGCGACGTTGTTGGCCAGAAAGCCCGCGACCGCCACGTCATCGCGCCCGTCGCCGTTGAAGTCGCGCACGACGAACGACGCCGGCCAACGAACGGTTCCCTCCAGTGTCGACGTTTCGGCAAATCCGCCGGCCCCGTCGCCGGCCAGGACGCGGATGCGATGCGTCTCCGGATCGCTGACGACCAGGTCGGGCACGCCGTCGCCCGTGAACTGCCCGAACGCCAGCGTCGCCGCCCAGCGGCCCACGCGAACGCGTGGCAGCACCTCGAACTGGCGCCCGCCGCGGTTGAGGTAGACGGAGACGTCGCCGGAGGCGAGGTTGGCCGCGGCCAGATCGGTCAAGCCGTCGCCGTTGACATCGGCTGAGGCCAGTTCCACGGGGCGTCGCCCGGCGTCCAGTCGCACGGGGTCGCCAAAGCCCTCGACATCGGGCTGGCCAAAGAGGATCCGGACCTCGTTGCTCTCGCTGGCCGCGACAGCCACGTCCGGCTCGCCGTCGGCGTCGAAGTCCGAGGCCAACAGATCCGTGGGGGCGTCCCCCGGCTCGACGTCGGTGATGTCCAAGGTGGAGAAGCCGAGCGCGTAGACGTCGACGCTCGCCTCGCTGCTCGCCCCGCCCTCGTCGGTGACCCGCAGCGTGGACGTGTAGTGCCCGGGGCGCTCATAGCGGTGGCGCACGCGGACGCCTTCCCCGTCAATCCCGTCGCCGAAGGCCCAGTCGTAGGCCACGAGGGGATCGTCCGCGGGGTCGAACGACGCGGAGGCGTCGAACGCCACGCCCAACGGCGCCCAGCCGCTGGTGGATGATGCGGTCAACACGGCCTGCGGGGGCGGATTGCCGACGGTGATCTCCACGACGTCGGTGTCGGTCGCGCCGAACTGATCCGTCACCGTCAGGCGTACGCGGTACAGCCCCTCGGACGTGAACGTGTGGGCCACGCTCGGGCCCGTGGCTCGGCCGCCGTCGCCGAAGGCCCAGTCGTAGGCGACGATGACGTCGTCCTCGTCGAAAGAGGGCGTCCCGTCAAACTCGACGGTCAGCGGGGCGTCGCCCTCGATCGAGGACGCCTCAACGACCGCGACCGGCGCCTGATTGCCCGCAAGCAGCCCACACCCGGCGAGCGTCACCGCCAACAGGCCGATGGCGCCCGCTTTGACCAACCACCCCGTGCGTCGATCCATGTCGACCCCTTTCCTTCAGCGAGGAAACGGACGCATGCCCGTACAAGCTCAATGATGATAGGTCCGGGCGGAGGAGCCGTCAAAGACAGCTTACCGTTGCACGACGACCGTGCGTACGCTGGCGTGGGTACCGCCATCCAATTGGTCCACGGACACGAGCAACAGATAGGCGCCCGTGGCCAGCCGACGCGGCGGCGACAGCGTCAGACGCCCCATCGACGTGGGGGAGCTGCCCGCGCGGACACGACCGGCCAGGTCAAAGAGCCGCGCGCGCCACTGGACGCCCGGCGGCAGCGACGTGCCCAGCTGCAGACGGATCCGTTGCGACGACGCTTGCCAGCGGAGCCCGTCGAGCGCCTGGGCCACCGAGGCCTGTCGCTGGCGGACGCGGATCGTCGCGTCGCCCGCGATGGGTCGCCCGTTGATCGTGCCGCGCAGCTCGTACTCGCCGGGTGAGGCGTCCGGGGGAACGGTCAGGCGATACGACAGCGTGCGGGCGCTGCCGGGGCCCAATCCCGTCCAAGACCAGCGATAGCGGGCTCGTTTCGCCTCGTCGATCGTGGGCTGGGGGGTCGAACCGTCAACTGCCCTCAGCCTGAAGCCCGGCGGCAGCCGCTCGCTCAGCGTCAGCTCGCCGAACGTCGCGCCCGGCATCCGGGCTCTGAGCGTGACGGTCACCGTCTCGCCGCGATGGACGTCCACGGACGACAGTGCCCGCGTGGCGCTCGCCCGACCGGGCCGCAGCTGCAGCGCCCCGTGGCCGCTGTCGATGTCCGGCCCGGGCGCCAGGAGGTCCTCGGCGTTGTCGATCAACGCTCGCTTCACCCGGTCGACGGACCAGTCGGGGTGCTGGCTCAGCAACACGGCCGCGGCCCCGGCCGCCGCGGGCGCCGCCGCCGAGGTGCCGAAGAAGCCGTTCGCCCCGTCGGGGGCGATGACGTCGGGCTTGACGCGCCCGTCGGTCGTCGGTCCCCGCGCGCTGAAGGGCTGCACGCGGCCCGCGTCCCAGTCGCGAAGACTCATCGCGCCGACGGCCAGCGCGCACGCACAATCAGCCGGCGCGACGACGCTGCTGTAGGGGACGTGGGGCGTCAGCGTGTGGCCGGACTCCAAACTGAAGATCTGGAGTTTGACGGGTCGCGAGAGCCGCTGGGCGCGGACCTTCAGCTTGAAGACCCCCGGCTGCTCCACGAGGTGCCGCAGCTCCTCGCGCGGGGGGTCGAAGCCGCGCTGGGGCGCATCGGCCACGGCGACGGTCTCCCCTTGGCCGTTGAGCAGGTGGAGGTCGAGATCCTGCCCCGTCGTCGGAAAATCGTTCCAGACGAGCGTGAGGCTGATCAGCCCGAACGTGCCGCCAAAAAAGATGGACCCGTCGCCGCCGGCCGGCACGGAGCCGACATAGAGGTGCTCCCGATCCGGCCCGAACTCCAGCCAGCCGTCCCCATCGCGGTCGACGGCCGCGCCGATCCAGTGCTGGCGGGCTTGGTTGCCCGCGGCGTTGACCCAAAGCACGCCCTGACGGGCGACCTCGCGGACGATGGCATCGACGGGACCCGTCCCGTCGCCGAAGTTGGAGCCGAACCAGCCGATCGAATGGTTGACGATGTCGACGCCGCGCTCGAGCGCGGCGTCGGCCGCCCGCTCCAGCACCACCTCGTCGGAGCGCTCCCCGAGGTTGATCAGCACCAGCTCCGCCTCCGGCGCCATCTGATGGACGACCCGGGCCACGTCCGTGCCGTGCTCGCCGCCGTGGGCCGGGCCCTCGCCGCTCAGGTCGACCGTGTCGACGACCGACTCGCGATCGATCCAGCCGCGGTCCATGTAGCGCGATAGATTCGCAAAGCCCTGATCGACCACGGCGATGCGAACGCCCTGGCCGCGGAAGCCGTAGCTGTGCATGAGCCGCGCGCCCGTGGGCAGCGCCCCGCTTCGATAGCGGGCCAGTCGGTCGGTCTCCAACGGGCGGGCCGTCAGCGGACGCCGCACGAACGACACGCCCGGCATCGCCGCCAGTTCGCCCAAGGCGTCGATGCGAACCTCGGCGCTCACCCGACGGTCGCCCGCCACGACGCGGCGACCTCCCTGCGCCTCAATCCGGGCCGTCAGTGCCGACGGGCGTCGTCCATTCGTGGTCTCAATGACGACGCGGACGCGATCGTTGCGGACCGACAGCCCGTGACGTTGCGCCTCGATCCGTTGTCTATGCTGCTCGAGTCCAAGCAGTTGCGCGAGGGCCCCCTCGAGTCCATCCGACGGCACGGCCGCTGGGGAGGACCCCGTGGCCGCCCCGGCCAGTCCTCCGGCCCACACGGTGATCGCGAAGACCACGAGAATTGGGGCGATTCGCGTCCGAGGTGCCATCGGCGCGAGGATAGCGGGACCCGCGCACGGTGTCAATGTCCATTGGGCGGGTGAGGTGCATTACAGTCCGGCGGATGTGGCCGCCAATACAATGCGGCTATCGGATTCTTACACCTGGAGGGAACACGATGACTCGAAAGGTCCTGATGACGCTGGCTTTGCTGATTCCGGCGTTGCTGCTCGCCGCAGCGCCCGGCCACGTGCAGGCCAGTGAAGCCGAACAACTCCAACAGGAGGTCAACCAGCTCGAGAGCCGCGTGGACGAGCTGGAGTCGCTCGTCAGATCGTTGACGAGCCAGGTCAACAACGCCACCAACGACGTCAGCTCCAGCCTGGAGACGTTCCGGCCGCGGCTGCACAGCCTGGAGCAGATCACCAAGGAGAACGGCTTCGACGTCAAGAAGCTGCGCGGGAGCGTGAACGAGCTCTCGGCCACGGTCGAGACGTTGAGCCAGCTGCCCGACGAGTTCCACAGCCTGAAGCTCTCGGTCCGCACGCTCGACAGCGAGCTCGAGAACAACGTCCAGACGCTGTCCGATCGCATCAAGACCCACTCATTGGCCGTTGAGAACCTGCGCACCAAGGTCGAAAAGAGCACCACGGTCACGGAGAACTTCAAGCAGAACGTCGGCCAGCTCTTCGATCGCGTCAAGAACGCCGAGGCCAAGGTCACGACCCTGAGCCAGCAGCTGGAGCAGGCCAAGGGCGAGCTGGGCGATCTGCCCGGTCGTGTCGCCACGGTGGAGTCGACGCTCGGCGACCTGCAGGACCGGCTGGGCACGCTGCAGAGCGAGGTTGCTGGCTTCTCCGACGCGACGGCCCAGATCGACGCGCTCGAGGCCGAGATCGGCAAGCTGAAGGACGCCTTCGGCCAGATGAGCGAGATCTCCAAGACGACCGATCAACTCCAACAGCGCCTCTCCGAGCTCTCGGCTCAGCAGGAGCAGACCGCCGCGCAGACCAGCCGCGTCGGCGAGCAGATCCAGGGGATCGCCCAGGGCGTGGACAAGCTCGACACCCGCGTGTCGTCCAATTCGGCCCAGCTGGCCGACGCGTCCGAGCGCCTGGATCAGATCGCCACCGAGCTGGAGACGATGAGCGGCCCGCAGGCCGAACAGCTCAAGTCGAAGGTCGACCGGCTCTCCAGCAAGGTCTCCGACGCCATGGTCTCGGTGGAGCAGACGCGCAACCAGCTGAATGAGCTGGAGAGCTCGATCTCGGAGGCCAAGGCCGAGATCAAGCAGGACGTGCTGGCCGAGGTCCCCAAGATGCCGGACGCGCCGAGCCAGGACGAGATCCGGCTGCAGGTCGAGGAGATCGCGGCCCAGCAGACCGAAGAGGTCCAGACCCAGGCCAACGCCGCCCAGAGTTTGGCGATCGTCGCGCTGATCGCGGGCGTGGCGGGCATCGCGGCTGGCTTGCTGCTCCAGTAAGATGGGATCACGGCTCCACGTGACCCCGATGGCCGCAAGGCACGCCGAACGTTGCGTGGCGACGCGGCGTCTATTATCAACGTGTGAGAGGGGGATCTACGCATGACGACGATCCTGGAGCGCCTCCTGACGGCCGTGCTGATTCCCGCGCTGCTGGCCCTGACGGTGCCGCAACTCGGCCCCGTCCTCAGCGATCGCGGAGACGCCCCGCAGACGGCTTCGTCCATGGAGACCGAACGGGAGAGCCAACGGAGCGCGGCGGACGCGCTCGGCGCGATCCTGTTCGGCACGACCACCGAGGAGAACGACCTCTATTCGATCACGCTGGACGCGCCGGATCAGGCCGGGGTGAACGAATCGTTCACCGCCACGGCGACCCTGGAAGCCAAGACGGAGCTGGAGTTCGCCGCGTTCACGTTGGAGCTTCCGGAAGGGATGTCGACTACAAGCCCCGAAATGGCCGAGTTCCAGCAGAACATGAGCGCCGGCGACACGCTGACCGGCGAGTTCTCGCTCAGCGCGTCGCAATCGGGCACGTATGACCTCGTCGTCGACGCCCGCGGCAAGCCCGCCGACGCGGACAGTCAGGCCGTGAGCGCGACGGTCAGCGTCGCGGTCGGCCAAGGCCAGAACGGCGGCCAACCCACGGCCGAGTTCAGCTTCGGCCCGCAACAGCCGGAATCCGGCACGCAAGTGACCTTCGACGCCTCCGCCTCCAGCACGCCCGAGGGCGAAATCGCCAGTTACCAATGGGACTTCGGCGACGGCACCACGACCGAAGAGTCGCAGCCGACCGTGAACCACACCTACGAGCAGCCGGGCGACTACACGGTCGCGCTGACCGTAACCGACAGCCAAGGCAACACGGCCAGCGCCCAGCAGTCGATCACGGTGTTGCAGGGCAACGAGCGCCCGCAGGCAACGTTCACGGTCGACGCGGAGGAGCCCACGGCCGGGCAACGGATCACGTTCGACGGCACCGGTTCCACCGACCCCGACGGGCAGATCGCCAACTACCGTTGGACGTTGGGCGACGGGACGGTTCGCGAAGGCGCGAATCAGGCGACCGTCACCCACACCTACGAGGACCCCGGCAACTACCAAGTGTCGCTTGTCGTCACCGACGATGAGGGGGCGACGTCGCAGCCACGGACGGTCTCGCTCAACGTGGAGCGGGCGCCGACGATCTTCGAGCAGGTCCCGACCGCCGTCTGGATCGGGGCCGGCGTGGCGGCCGCGGCCGGCGTCGTTTAC
>JAHEOA010000093.1 GCA_018609825.1 Candidatus Bipolaricaulota bacterium
CATCACGCTCGTCCTGGTTGTGCCGGCCGCCTATGCCTTGGCCCGCATGACGGGCCGTTGGGGCGAGAACCTCGGCATCGGCATCTTTCTGACGTACCTGGTGCCGCCGACGCTGTTGTTCATCCCCTTCTCCAAAGTGATCGCCGCATTGGGCTTGCAGAACTCGCTCTGGTCGCTCGTGCTCGTCTACCCATCGTTCACCGTTCCGTTCTGCATGTGGCTATTGATGGGCTTTTTCAAGGGCATTCCCAAGGACATCGAGGAGCAGGCCATGATCGACGGGTATAGCCGAATCGGGGCGTTCGTGCGCACGGTCTTGCCCCTGTCGTTGCCCGGCGTCCTGACCGTCGTCGTCTTCGCGTTCTCGCTGACATTCCACGAGTTCATCTATGCGCTTGTCTTCGTCCAGGACTCGTCCCAGAAGATGATCAGCGTCGGCGTGCCGACCGAGCTGATCCGCGGCGACGTCTACCAGTGGCAGGCGCTGCTCGGCGGTGCGCTGCTGGCCGGCATTCCCATCGCCGTGCTCTACAATCTGTTCATCGACCGCTTCGTGGCCGGCCTGATCGGCTTGGCCAAGGGATCTTAATCACCGAACAGGCTCGGAGGAATGAATATGACGGCCTCGACCCCGCAGCTCGTTCGCTGCTACCTCAACGGCGAGTGGGTCAATTCCGACGCCACGCGTGGCCAAGACGTGATCAACCCGGCCACGGGCGAGACGCTTGCCAAGGTCCCCTTCTGCTCAGCCGATGACGTCAATACGGCTGTCGAGGCGGCACAAGCGTCATTTCCCCAATGGCGAGGCACGCCACCGATCGAGCGCATCCAGCCGCTCTTTCGACTGAAGCGTCTCGTCGAGGATCGCTTTGATCAATTGGCCGAAACGATCACTTTGGAGAACGGCAAGACGCTGGCCGAGTCACGCGGTGAACTCCAGCGGACGATTGAAAACATCGAAGTTGCCACGGGGGCACCATCGTTGATGCAGGGGGCGGTGTTGGAGGACATCGCGCCCGGCATCGACGAAAGCGCCATTCGGCAGCCGTTGGGCGTCTTCGCCTGTATCGCGCCGTTCAACTTCCCCGCGATGATCCCGGCCTGGTTTGCACCGTACGCGCTCGCCACGGGCAACACCTACATCGTCAAACCCTCGGAGCAGACGCCGCTTACCCAGCAGCTGATGTTCGAGCTGATCGACGAGGCCGGATTCCCGCCGGGCGTGGTCAATCTGGTGCATGGAGACAAGGCGACGGTCGACGCGCTGCTCGACCATCCCGACATTGCGGGGATCTCGTTTGTGGGGTCGACACCCGTGGCCCAGGCGGTTTATGAACGCGCGACCGCCAACGGAAAACGCGCACAATGTCACGGCGGCGCCAAGAATTTTCTGGTCATCATGCCGGATGCCGATCTGGACGCGACCGTGGAGGCGGTCGCCAACTCCGCGTATGGCTGTGCCGGGCAGCGGTGTCTGGCCGGCAGCGCGGCTGTCACCGTCGGCGGTACCCATGACACTTTCCTCGATCGGCTATCAGACAACGCCCAGGCTATCCGGGTCGGGAACGGGCTGAATGAGGCAACCGACATGGGACCCGTCATCTCGGACGCATCGAGACGCCGCATCCTGGACGCGCTGAGTCGGGGCGAGCGCGACGGAGTCCAATTCCGTCTTGACGGACGATCCTCTGTGCAAGAGGACTCGGCTGGCTATTTCGTGGGGCCGACCGTCGTCGAGGGGGTCGATCCCGATTCGACTCTGGCCAACGAGGAGATCTTCGGGCCTGTGCTGACCACGTTGCATACGGACAGCTTGGACGAGGCACTAGAGGTCATTGAGCGAAACCCCTTCGGCAATGCGGCGTCGATCTTCACACAGGACGGCAGCGCCGCTCGCAAGTTCAAGCACCGCGTACCCTGCGGCAACGTCGGCATCAACGTGGGCGTCGCTGCGCCCATGGCGTTCTTCCCCTTTTCCGGCATGAAGGCGTCCTTCTTTGGCGACCTCCATGGCCAGGGGCGAGACGCCATCCGATTCTTCACCGATACCAAGGTCGTCATCGAGCGGTGGTGACGGTCATCCTTGGACTCGGTCACTGACACACGATCGGTACTGTCGGGCCTATCTCATGAGTCGTGCCGGGGACGCTGGAAGATATCAGAGTCTGCCCATCCAAGTTGATGGTCTCACTCGATATCCGCTACCATTGGGCTCATGATGGCTGAACCAACGGCGCGACGAGCGGTTCTCACCGGGATGGGGCCAGTAACGCCGATCGGCATCGGCAAGGACGTCTATTGGTCGGCACTTAAGGCGGGCAATTCGGGCGTCCAGCGCGTCGACGACCTCGTCGATCTCGAGGGCATCGAGGTCAAGATCGGCGCGCCCGTGCGGGATTTCGACGTGCTCGACTACATGGACAAAAAGCGGGCACGTCGACTGGGCCGCTCCACCCAGATGATTCTGGCCGCCACGCAACTGGCCCTGAACGACGCCTGTCTCAACCTCGAGGACACGGACCGAACCCGAGTCGGCGTCATGGTGGGCACGGGCATCGGCAACATCGAGGTGCTCATCAACACCCACGAGACGTTCCTCGACAAGGGGCCCGGCCGGGTCAGCCCGTTCTTCGTGCCCATGTTCATGCCGAACGCCTCCGCCGGGGAGATCTCCATCGAGTTCGGCCTCAGCGGGCCGAACGTCGGCACGGTGTCCGCCTGCGCCAGCTCCAACCACGCCATCGGCATGGCGTCGGATCTGATCCGGATGGGCTACGCCGACGTCATGATCGCCGGCGGAGCCGAGGCCGTGATGCACCCGCTCAACTACGCGGGATTCGATCAGGCTCGGGCCATCTCGCGACGCAACGACGAGCCCGAGCGGGCCTCGCGTCCCTTTGACGCAGAGCGCGACGGCTTCATCATCGGCGAGGGCGCCGGCATCGTGATTCTGGAGTCCGAGGAGCACGCACGCCGACGCGACGGACGGCCCTACGCGGAGCTGGCCGCTCAGGGCATGACCGCCGACGCGCACCACATCACCGCGCCCGATCCCGAAGGAACGGGCGGACGACGCGCCATGGAGATGGCCCTGGAACGGGCCGGGATCGGCCTCGACGAGGTCGACTACGTCAACGCTCACGGCACGGCCACACAGTTGGGCGACATTGCGGAGACCAAGGCCATCAAGACGCTCTTCGGCGATCGAGCGTACCGGATTCCCGTCAGCTCAACGAAGTCACAAGTCGGTCACGTGCTCGGCGGGGCAGGCGCCGTGGAGGCCATCGCCACGCTGATGGGGTTCGCGGAAGGGATGCTACCGCCGACGACCAACCTGGACCATCCCGACCCGGACTGCGACTTGGACTACGTTCCCAACGAGACGCGCGCGGCCCAGATCGGGGTGGCGCTGTCCAACTCCTTCGGCTTCGGCGGCCACAACTCAACGCTCGCCTTCCGGGCGATCGACTGATCGCCATACGCAGTCCGACGATGGCTCCGGGCTACTCGCGTTCGCCAAAGAGAAAGACGGCCGACGCCACAACCGTGGTGTAGCCGCTTCGGCCGCCCTCGACGATCGCCGTCTGGGTCGTGTTCATCGTCCGGACGATCTTGCCGTCGTCGCTCATCTTCCAGAGCTGAGCCTTTTCATCCCAGGTGAGGTCGTCGTCGACCTCGATGCCGAGCGTGGAGGCGAGCATCGACGCCGCCAGGTCTTCGGCGTATTCGCCGGCCTCTTCCTCGTTCTGGCCGAAGGCATGGTGCTCGCTCAGATAGCCGTACGTGGCCGTGTCGGCCGGCTCGGCGCAGCCGATGGAGGCGGCCAGGCGCCGCCGCGGCTCGTTGCTGGCACAGCGAGCCATCACACAGTAGGCGATCTGGCCCGGCCAGAGCTCCTCCAAGCCCTCCTCGGGCTCGACGATCCGGCACTTGGGCGGCAGGATGCTGGAGACGTGCACGAGGTTGTACTTTTCGATCCCCGCGTCGCGCAGGGCCAGCTCGAACGAGCGCAGCTCCTCGCGATGTTGGCCGACGCCTCGGGTGAAGAAGACGCGGCGGGGCACGTAGTACGTCGATTGGGTCGTCATGGGGCACCTCCTCTGGGTCCCGAAACAGTCATCGGGTAGCCGATCAGCTTGTAGACGAGCTTGGCGGTCAGCACGTCCGGGGCCGTCATGTCCGAAATCGGGGCCAATTCCACGACGTCGGCGCCGATCACGTCGCACGCCGAACAGAGTCGACGGAGTAGCGCCAGCGTCTGGGGCCAGGTCAACCCGCCCGGCTCGGGGGTCCCCGTGGCCGGCATGATGCTGGGATCGAGCGCGTCGACGTCGAACGTCAGATAGACGGGCCGCTCAATGGCATCGATCGCTCGGTTGGCTGCGTCGAGACCGTGCCAGAGCTCGCGCGCGTACACCGTCGTGGCATCCTCCGGATGGTCTCTCAGCCAGTCGGCTTCGATCTGGGATAGACTGCGAATCCCAATCTGCACGAGCTTTGCGCCCATCTCGACCGCTCGTCGGGCCACGCAGGCGTGGCTGTATGGGGTGCTCTGGTATGCATCGCGCAGATCCGTGTGGGCGTCGATTTGGACCAGCGTCAGTTCGGGATGGTGCTGCAGAGCCGCCCGGAGAGCACCGATCGTGAGCGAGTGGTCCCCGCCGAGCATGATCGGAAATCGTCCGTCTTCCAAGGGTGCCGTCATTTCGGCCTCGACCCGTTCGGCCATCGCCCCCGGGCCGCCGGCGTGGGGTTCGACGGGTGCCCGAGTGTGGATCCCCACGTTGCAGGGCTCGTGGGCCAGTTCGTCGTCGAACAGTTCGATCTCGCGCGAGGCGTCCAGGATGGCTTGGGGGCCGAAGCGGGCGCCGACGCCGTAGGAGGCGGCCCCGTCGTAGGGAACGGGAACGACGACGAAGCGCGCTCGGTCGGGATCCGAAAGCTCCGCTTGCAGGCCAAGAAAGTTGGGCGGCCCGGCCCAGGCGTCGTCGACGAGTCCGTGCATGGGTCAAGTCTAGCACGCACAAGGCCCGGCGCAACGCGGCGGAGCCCCTGTTACGTGCCCACGCCGCGCACCTGGGCCGCCAGCTCAGCTTCCAATGCGCCTTGGATGCGCCCGTGGACCTCCTGCGCCTCCTCGTCGGTCAGCGTCCGCTCCTCGGCCTGATAGAGCAGCGAATACGCCAGGCTCCGCTTGCCTTCGGGGATCGACTCGCCCGTGTAGACGTCGAAGAGCCGCACGTCGCGCAACAGCTCGCCGCCGCGGTCGCGGATGAGCGCCTCGATCCGATCGGCGGGAATATCGACGTCGACGACGATCGCCAGATCCTGTCGGATGCCGGGGAAGTGCGGGATCGGATCGTAGGTCTCCTGGGCCACGACGTGCTCCAGGAGGTGCTCCAAATCGAGTTCGGCTACGTAGGCTCGGCCCTCGATCTCGAAGGCATCCGCCACGCGGGGATGGACCTCGCCCAACTGGCCAACGGAGACGTCGTCGACGGTCACATCCGCCGTGCGCCCGGGATGGAACGCCGCCGCATCGCTTGGCCGGAACGCGACGTGCGGGATGTTGAGGTGCGCCAAGAGCGCCTCCACGATTCCCTTGAGGTCGTAGAAGTCGACGTGCTCGTCCCCTGCGGCCCAGGAGTCGAGTTCGCGACGACCCGCCAGCGCGATGCCGAGGCGTCGTGGCTCCTCGGGCAGATCCGCATGGTCGACGGGCAGATAGACCCGGCCCGCTTCAAAGAGCGCCATGCGATCGTGGTGGCGCTGGTTCTCGGCCACGGTCGCCAACAGACCGTCGATCAGCGAGCGGCGCATGTGGGTGCGCTCCGAGGAAATGGGGTTCGCCAGCTCGATGTAGGGCTCGTCCGGCAGGGTCCCGTCGGGATGGAGCTTGGCCACGCGGTCGAGGCTCGTCAGCCGATAGGTGATCGTCTCGGTCAGGCCGCAGCCCGTCAGAATATCGCGGACGCGCTCCTCCCCCTCGAGCTTCGGATGGCGGTACTGCGGCGGCAGCGCCTCACGCATGCGCGTGCTCGGCAGCTGATCATACCCGACGGCGCGACCGACCTCCTCGATCAGGTCGGCCGGAATGCCCACATCGAGGCGATAGTAGGGAGCCTCGACGGTCAGTTTCCCGTTCTGGCGCTGGCAGTTGAACTCCAGCTTCTCCAAGGATCGAATGATCTCGTCGTCGCTGAGATCCATGCCGAGCAGCCGGTTGACGTCGCGCGGATCCAAGTCAATGACGGTCGGCGCCGGCGGCGCCGGATAGGCATCCACAAGGCCCACGGCGATCCTGCCGCCCGCCAGCGTCCGCATCAGCTCCGCAGCCCGGCGGTTGCCGCGTTCGGCCAACTGCGGGGGGACGCCGCGGCTGAACCGATGCGAGGCCTCACTGGGCAGCCCGAGCGCCTGCGACGTGCGCCGGTTGTTGATCGCCTCGAAGCTGGCCGACTCCAACAGGATGTTCTTTGTCGCTTCGGTCACTTCGGTATTGGCTCCGCCCATGACGCCCGCAATCGCAATCGGGCCGGCCTCGTCGGCGATGACGAGCATGTCGTCGGTCAGCTCGCGCTCGACCTCGTCCAACGTCGTCAGCCGCTCGCCCGCTCGGGCGCGACGCACGATGACCGTCGGCGTGTCGCCGTCGGCCCGCTCGACGAGCTTGTCGTAGTCGAAGGCGTGCAGCGGTTGGCCCCATTCGAGCATGACGTAGTTGGTAATATCCACCGTGAGGCTCAAGGGGCGGACGCCGCTTTTCAGCAGTCGATTCCGCATCCAGAACGGCGTCGGGCGATGCTCGACGTTCTGGACGATCGCCGCCGTGTAGCGCGGACACAGATCGGGATCGTCGATGCGGACCTCGGCCACGTCCTGCGCCGCCGGTCCTTCCGCCTGCCACGTCGGCTCGTCGATCGTCAGCATCCCGTCGGTGAGCGCCGCCGCCTCGCGGGCTACCCCGATCATCGACAGGCAGCGCCCCAGATTGGGGGTGAGCTCGAACTCCAGAATCTCGTCCGCCAGATGGTCCCTCAGGGGCGTTCCGACGGGCGCGTTGTCGTCCAACATGAGCACGCCCTCGTGACGCTCGGAGAGCCCGAGCTCGTACTCGGAGCAGATGACGCCGTTCGACGCGGCCCCGCGCAGTTCCGTCGCCTTGACGTCCATGAACTCGGCTTCCTCGTCATAGGCGTGCCGAATGCGCGCACCGGGCAACGCCACGGCGACCTTCACATCAGCGGTTCCAATGGGAAGGTTCGGGGCCCCGTGGACGACCTGGCGCGTCCCGCCTTCGCCGACGTCAACATGGGCCACGAACAGTCGATCGGCGTTCGGATGGGCCTCCACGCGATCGACGCGGCCGACGACGTGGTCGGCCCAGGTCAGGCCCTCCGGCGGCAGCGTCTCGCGGCCTTCGAGCTCGATGCCCGCGAGCGTCAGCCGATGGGCCAACTCGTCCGTCGACGCCGACGTTTGAACGTATCGGTCAAGCCAGCTCGTGGAAACGCGCATGGCTCAGCCCTCGTCGCCGTCCTCGGGCTCGGCCTCAATGTCGGCGGCCCGCCCGGACCCGCCGCAGGCCGGGCACTCGCCCGTGCCTTGGCACTCGTAGCAGCGCTCCGCGCCCTGGCCGGCGTGATGCAGGATCTGACCGCGGCCTTGGCACTCCCGGCACTCGCCTTTGCCCTTACAGACCGGACACTTCTCCTCAGATGCCATCTGCAATCCTCCCCTCAACCGAACTGTTCCAGGAACCGAAGGTCGTTGCCCCAGAACAGCCGAATGTCCTCGATCCCGTGGCGCAACATCGCGATGCGCTCCGGACCGAGGCCGAACGCGAACCCGCTGAAGGCGTCGGGATCGTAACCTCCGTTCTCCAGCACCGTGGGATGGACCATGCCGGCCCCCAGGATCTCCAACCAGCCCGTGTGCTTGCACACACGGCAGCCGGAGCCGTCACACAGAATGCAGCGAATATCGAGCTCCACACTCGGTTCCGTAAACGGGAAGTAGCTGCCGCGCAAGCGCGTGTCGGTCGCCCCGAACATCTGGCGGGCGAACTCCGCGAGCGTCCCCTTGAGATCCGCCATGGTGATGTGCTCGCCGACGGCCAGCCCCTCGACCTGGTTGAACTGGATCTCCGAGCGCGGCGTGATCTGCTCGTAGCGATAGCACATCCCCGGAAGCACGACCCGGATCGGTTCGGGGCAGCGCTCGCGCATCACGCGAATCTGGCCGGGACTCGTCTGGGTTCTCAAGATCACGCCCGGCTCGGTGGTGTAGAACGTGCTCTGCATGTCGCGGGCCGGGTGATCGAGCGGGATGTTGAGCAGTTGGAAGTTATACGCGTCGGTCTCGACGTCCGGGCTCTCGTAGACCTCGAAGCCCATCTGGCCGAAGACGTCGCAGACCTCCCGAAGCGTACGCGTGCTGACGTGGAGACGGCCGAGCTGCGCGGGCCGCCCCGGGAGCGTCACGTCGACGCGCTCGGTCTGGAGCTGGCGCTCGAGCTCCTGGGCCTCCAGTTGATCGATGCGCGACTGGAGCACGGCTTCGAGTTCCTGTTTGAGCCCGTTGAGGAGTTGGCCCGCTTGCGGCTTCTCGTCAGCCTCGAGCTCGCCCAGGCGCTGGAAGAGCGCGGTCACCTTGCCCTTGCGCCCGAGATACTCGACGCGCGCGGCCTCGCAGTCGTCCAGGGTCTCGCACGCAGCGAGCGCCGCCAGACCCTCCTGGCGCAGGTCCTCAACCGTGGTCTCTAGATCGGCGATCGTGGTGCTCATCGACAAACTCCCTGAAATCCGAGTATCCCCCGATTATCAACGGGGATTGTTGGGTCTGGGTTCCTGTTCGGACGGTCAGCGGTGAGTGCACATGCCCCCTTAGGGGGCAAAAAACGGGAGGAAGGACCGGGCTGGCCCCCAGCCCATCACGACGGCACGACGTCCGCTATCGTTCGTCTGTCCGTCCATGACGGGCAATGCTAGCATGGGGAGCCAGCCCCAGTCAACCGACGATCACGAGTTCGTCTCGGCGTCGTCGCTGTACAACAGCGTCAGCGGGAGGACCGCGGCTCGGGCGAGCGCCGGGTTCGTCTCCGTGTGAACGCCGGCGAACTGGACGAGCGTGCCTGAGCGGGGCGTTTCCCCGTCGGGGCCGAGGAACTTGACGGTCGACGACCAGCTGAGCTCGCCCTGCTCGACCTGGTCGGCCCAGACGAGGCCCAAGGCCAATCCGGCGGCGGTGCGGACGCCGACGGTCTCGCCCCCCAGCGCGCGCTGCTGCAGGGCGTTCGGGGTCAGGCCCTCGTCCCGAGCCCAACCGATCGCGGCCCAGGGCGCGGCGGCGCGC
Source organism: Candidatus Bipolaricaulota bacterium (assembly GCA_018609825.1). Next base: position 9,355 of record JAHEOA010000093.1, read on the forward strand.
TGGAACTCGACGCTCGCTTCCGGATTTCGGATGATCTCCATCGCGAATCGAGAGCGATCCGAGTCGCCCACGAGCTGGAAGAGGACATCGGCCGCCGCAGCGCGAAGCTCGGCCGTGCAGCCGCTCATGGCCGTCTCGAAGAGGTTTTCCGTGAACGCCGGATTCAGCAGCACCGCAAACGGGTTGCGCAGGAACTGCGCGAAGAACCACGAGGTGGCCGCCGTTTCGCGGAAGGGATGCCCGCCGCCGTCGATGTGGACGAACGCCAGCGACCCGTCCAGCTCCAAACCGACCTCGGAGAACGTCTCGGTCCCGCCGCAGGCCACATTCCGCCACTTCTCCGCGTTGAGCAGCTCTTCCAAGATGAACGTCTCGGAGAACACGTTGCCCGCCAGCGTCAACAGCGACAAGCGCGTCAGAATGGAGCGCGACAGCCCCAGCTCGAACGTCTCCGCGCGCTGCGCGCTCTTCGTGATGCGACGCGCCTCGGCGAGGAAGGGCTCGGCGGGAAAGCCGTCCTCGAGGTCCGCGACGGCGACTTGCTCGGCATCCGTCGCCAGATAGGCCCGCACGAACGTCTGCGTGACGTAGAGCGAGGCCAGCGTGTTGGTCGGCTGAATATCGAGGCCGGCGTCCAGGACGCTGTACAGCGCGTTGTTCCCCAACGGCGAGAACTCCACGACTTGCCGACAGGCGGCGTTGGGACCGCGGGCGATCCACGCCAGCTCCGCGATGCGCTCGGCCAGCTTCCGATCGAATTTCTCCAGCTCGGCCCGGGTGAGCGGCTCGGGCGGGTTCGTCTCCAAGGTCTGCTCGTCGGCGAAGAAAAAGTCGATCAACCGCCGGAACTCCGACTGGACCTTGCGGTCCAGCTCGAGCCCGGCGGCCACCCCGGCCGCGCGGCGAACCTCGGGGATCAAATCCGGGGCTTGGCCCTCTGCGCCACAGGCCACCGTCAAGGGCGTCGCGTTCGGTTGGGCGGAGGTCGTGAGGCCAGTCAGGGCCAGCAGGGCGACGAGGCCCAGACCGAGCCAGCGGGACGATCGATGCATATCGAGCTCCTTTCGATTGATGCGTCAACGTAACGGCGACGAATTGTAGTGTGTAAGACACAATCCGGCAAGCACAGGGTGTTTTCGCGCGTGGACTTCTCTGCTATGATGGATGGCCCGACGGCTGCGTCGAACGTCCAGCGACGTTCGCGACGTTGACCGGCGTTTCAAAGGCGGCCAACGCGTCGGCGCAGCCGCCGATAAGCGATCATCAGAGGAGTGAGGGCCCATGCAACAGTTGCTGATCGTGTTGTTGATCGCCGCGGCCTTCGCCGGCGTGCTCTTCCTCGCGGGCGGCTTCGAGTCCGCGACGACGCCAGCGCCCGCACCCGCGACGTCAACGACCCCGGAGGCCGCCGAGACCGCAACGTCCCCAACACCGGAGACGAGCACGCAACGTGCCACGCCGCCGACGACGACCGAGTCCTCCACGGCGACCCGCGCCCCGCGGACGACGGGCAACCAGGTCCGTCTGGAGATCGGCCGTGTTGCCACCTGGAACGGGTCTCCGGTCCAGATCCCCCTGTGGGTCCAAGGCAACCCGCGGGAGCTGGACTTCGTGGTTCGCTTCCCGAATCATCTGGCTCGGGTGCTGTCGGTGTCGAGTTCGGCCAACTGGGACACGGACATCGTGCGGCTCAACGAGGCGGGCGAGATCCGGGTCCACGCCGTGCGCAAGACGTCGCGCAGCGGCGAGGAACGCCTGCTGACGATGAAGTTCCACCGCATTGACGCCGGCAGCGCGCGGATCACGATCCCGGTCGACGAGCTGGACGCCCGGTTCGAGTTCGACGAGCCCTACGACGTGCGCGTGGAGTCCGGCCTGCTGACGGCCCCCTTCTAGCGCGACCGACCAGCGTGGGAATGAGACCGCTCGAGTGGCAAGCGTCATGAGCCAGACGCCGATCGTCGACATGCCGAACAGCCTGCTGATGGGGCTCGACTTCGTGGGCACCGCCGTGGAGCGCGGACACCCGACCCCCGTCACGATCGGCGGGCAAGCGCATCGACGCTATCTGGACTACCTGCAGAGCCTGGTTCCGCCGGACTATCGGCCGAACCTGCATCCCGATCTCCGCATGAAGCGATACTTTCAAGAGGAGCAGATCAGGGGCTCGCCGACGAACGTCTACGTCATGCTGATCGCAACGTTCGCGGCGTGGCCCTTGCTCCCGCTCACACAGGCGATCAACGTCATTCGGTGGATCAAACGACGGCTCCGTTCAGCGCCCTCGCGCCGGGACCCGTCCCGATCTCAGTCCGACGACGTCTCCGACGCCTCGTCGTAGACGCTGCCCGTCTCGCGGTAGCGTTCCCAGACCGGCTGCCAGTCCTCCTGGAACAGCCCGAGCAGGATCTCGTCCCAATACCGGCCGTTGTGAAAGTGCTGTTGCTTGCGGCGCCCTTCGACCCGATAGCCGCAATGGAGGTTGTACCGAAGGCTGCGCTCGTTGAACTCCAGCACCGAGGAACAGATCTTGCGGAGGTTGAGCGTGTTGAACGCGTAATCCAACAGCGTCATCTTGGCGTCGGTGCCGTAGCCCTGGCCCCAGTAGGCCTTCTCGCCGATGAGCGCGCCCGTGGTCGCAACCCGGTCCTTCCAACTGACGTCATGCAGGCCCATGGTGCCAATCAGCACCCCATCGCCCGTCTCGATGGCGAGATGGACCTCGTCGGACTTCTCGATTTTATCGAACCACTCGGCTTCACCCGTCGGCGTGATCGGCCGATGGGCCAACAGGAACCGATTGACCTCCGGGTCGTTGATCCAACGCCGCAGCGTTTCGAGGTCGCGCTCCTTCTCGAGCGGACGCAGGATGACGTGGTGACCGCGCAGAAAAACGACCCCCTGGGCGCCATACGACTCCCCTATGGTGACTCCCCTCCTTGCTTCGGCATGTGGGAACGCGGCTGGTCCCGTCGCGGGATGCGTCAGTGAGGGCTCAGGCTGCGGTTCGGAACAGATCGCGGCTCTTGAAGAAGTATTCGGCGCCGGAGATGAGCGCCATCGTCACCGCAAGATAGATCGCCCCGGGGACAATCATTCCGCTGATCGTCCCCCATCCGCCCAAGCTGTCAATGAGCAAGACGAGGACCAGGCCGATATGCGACATGGTTTTCAGTTTCCCTGACCAGCTTGCGGAGATCACAATGTTCTTATCGATCGCCAGCATGCGGAGCCCCATGACGAGGAACTCGCGGGCCAGGATAATGACGAACGAGACGATCAACAGCTCGTTCCAGAAGTCACTGCGACCGACAAACACGGCCAGCGCAGCCATGATCAGAAGCTTGTCCGCAATGGGATCGGCCAGTTTTCCGAACACGGTCTCTTGTGATCGATGGCGGGCAAGCCAGCCGTCAACGGCGTCCGATGCGGACGCCAGCGCAAAGATCACGAGCGCCACGATCTCGCCGCCCGGGATCGCGCCCGACAGGAGCACGAACAGCAGCAGCGGGATCGTCGCGATGCGCAGGATCGTGATCGTGTTCGGCAAGTTCCAGGCCATGATGTGATCCGATTGTAAGCACGCGAGTTCAGCCCGTCAATGGGACGAGGACCGGAACCACGGGCGTAATTCACATCATAGTTGCGCGTCGATCGACCCCCTTATGATCCAGATCAGCACCCACAGCGCACAAAGGAGGCCGTGCATGAGGCCAGGCTGGATACTCCTCGGACTCATTACCCTGTCCGTGGTCACCGCATTCTTCATCGTCGACGCCAGCGAAGCCCCTCCGTCATCCCCCACCACCGTCGTGATCGACGCCGGCCACGGCGGCGCCGACCCGGGCGCGCTCGGCTGGAACGGCGTCACGGAAAAGCGCATCAACCTGGAAATCGCCCGTCTTGTCGAGATCATGGCGTACGATGAGCCGGGATTGCGCGTGGTGCTCACCCGACGCGTGGACAAGACGATCTCCTTGCGAGGCCGGATTGACCTGGCCGAGCAATCGGACGCCGGGCTCTACATCAGCATCCATTCCAACGCCCATCATGACGCGCGCGCCGAGGGGTTCGAAACGCTGACCCACGACGCCGCGTCCCAGTCCAACTACCGGTCAAGCCTCCAATTGGCTCGGACCGTGGACGGTCAGATGACGACCCGCTTGAGCGGCTTTTCGGAGCAGCGCGGCGTCCGCGAGCAGCGGCTCTACCTCCGCTGGGCCAGCATGCCGGCGATCATCGTCGAGGCCGGCTTTCTCACCAATCCGGGGGAGGCCCAACGCCTCCAGACCCTCTGGTACCAAGCCCAAGTCGCCCAATCGATCATCGACGGGATCACGGCCTACCTCAACGCCAAGTAGCCGCGTCCTCCGCTCGGATGCGGTCTCCTCATGGACCCGCTATGATGACAGACACAAGGGGGTTGTCTCCATGGCAGACGAACGTCCGAGCTTCCTGGGCGCCGAGGTCCGCAACGAGGCCATCCAGGGCGACGAGACCACATCCGAGCTCCTCGACAAGGCCTTCAAGGCGTTCGTCGGACGCGAGCTGGCGACCGGGTATCGGATCATCCGCCGCATGATCGAGGAGGATCACACGGTCGTCATGTCGGTCTCGGGCGCGATGACGCCGGCCGATTTGGGTGTCACGTCGATCATTCCGCTCATGCGTCACGGCATCGTGGACGTGCTGACCACCACGGGCGCCAACGTCTATCACGACCTTCAGCGAACGATCGACGGGGAGTTCTTCACGGTCGACCCGAACTTCGACGATCGTGAGCTGCGCGAGCAGGGCTACACCCGGATCTACGACCTCGTCTTTCCCGAGGACGATCTCCATCGAACCGACCAGTTTGTTCAAGAGTTGCTGGCCAAGGCGCCGTTCCAGCGGCCCATGACGACCCCGGAATTCCACGACCTCCTGGGAGGGTATGTTGCGGAAATCGAGCGCCAGCGCTTTGGACGCGATCCGCATCAATCACGGAGTCTCGTGGTGCAGGCCCATCTCAACCGCGTGCCGATCTTCTGCGGCGCGCCGCAGGACGCCTCGGTCCATCTGAACGTCGCGTACATGAAGCGACGTGACCCCGACTTCCGCTTCAGCCTCGACATTGAGACCGACATCCACGAGTTCGGGGCGTATCACTGGCTCTCGAAGTCGAACTGGAGCAAGAAGCTGTCCATCATCGTCCTGGGCGGCGGGGTCCCCAAGAACTACTCGCTCCAGCCCGAGCCCTATCTCTCCCAGATCTGTGACCTGGATGTGGAAGGCTACGACTGCGACGTGCAGTTCTGCGACGCGCACGTGCAGAACGGGGGATTGAGCTCGTGCACCGCCGGCGAGGCCCATACCTGGGGCAAGACGTCGGCGGAGTACGTCGCCAACTCGCAATACGTCTTCTGCGACGTCACGGCCGTGGTGCCCTTTGTGGTACACGGCCTCCTGCAGGAAGGGCTTCAAAGGGAAGGCCGAAAACTGCTGGATCGACGAGACGACGCCATCGCCGGGCTGGATGCGGCGATCGGCGTCGGCTAGCTCTCAGGATCCGACGTCGCCGCGGATCAGCGATAGCACCTCGGGCAAGAGCGTCCGCGTCGTCGACAATCCCTCGTCCGCGTGGATCGTCTCGTTGCCCTGCCAGTCGCCAAAGAACCCGCCGGCCTCCCGGAGGATCACCGGCAGCGGACCGCCGTCCCAGGCCGTCATGACGGGATCGAGCATCAGCTCCGCCCGACCCGTGGCGACGAGGCAGTGCCCGTAGGCATCGCCCCAGCCGACCCGGTGATAGGCTTGTCCCTTGAGTCGCTCCCAGGCCTCGGCTCGGCCAAACTCGACAAAGGTGTTCACGTCCGTGAAGGTCAGAATCCCCTCCGACAGCGACGGCTTCGTCGAGACGCACGCCGGCGCGCCGTTCCACCAGCAGCCCTCGCCCGTGGCGGCGACGACGAGCTCATCGAGGCCCGGAAAGCAGGCCGCGCCGACCTCCACACGGTCGTCAACTTCGAGTCCGATCAAGACCGCATAGGACGGGACCCCCGCAACGAACGCCTTCGTGCCGTCGATGGGGTCGATGAACCAACGATGGGTGGCGTCGTCCTCCCCGCTCGGGCCGAACTCTTCCCCGACGATGGCGTGATCGGGGAACGAGGTCTCGATGCGCGAGCGGATCAGGCGTTCGGCCTCGCGGTCAGCGACCGTGACCGGCGTCCGGTCGGCCTTGCGCTCCACGGCCAAGTCGGTCTGAAAGTGTTCCAGCGTGACGCGCCCGGCCAGGTAGGCCGTCTCAGCGACAAAGTCGAGGTACTCGCGGAGGGAATCGGTCATGGACCGATCAGCTTAGGAATGCGAAGGAGCTAGCGATAGCGGATGAAGGCGTAGCCCATGTAGACGATCGTGCCGAGCAGCAGGACCATTGCCAAGTAGCCGCCGTGCGCACCGGGCGGATGGAGAACCCAATCCATGGGATTCTACTCCTTGTCTTCGAGCTTCAGGACGTCGATGCCCCGGTACGTGCCGCAGTTGGCGCAAATGCGATGCGGCAACTTCGGTTCGTGGCAACGGGGGCACTCGGTGATCGCCGCCCGCGCCATCTTCCGATGCGTATTTCGCTTGCGCTTGGTCGTCCGTGAGGTTCGAAACTTGGGAACGCCCATGATCGGCTCCTTCCTTTCGGCTGGGGAATTCTACTTTGCGGGTTGGCCAGCTGCAACTAGCTCGAGGGCCTCGAGTCCGGGTGCTGCAGGATCAGCGTCACTGGGCCGTCGTTGACCAGATAAACGTCCATCATCGCCCCGAATTTGCCCGTCTCGACGCTCCCCAAGTACCCGCGCAACGCGTCGACGTAGCGCTCGAACAGCGGCTCGGCCAGCTCGGGACGGGCCGCGTCGGTGAAGCTGGGTCGGTTCCCCTTGCGCGTGTCGCCGTAGAGCGTGAACTGCGACACGGCCAACACGCCCCCGCCGACGTCGGCCACGGAGCGGTTCATCTTCCCCTCGCCATCGGGGAAGATCCGCAGCTGGGCGGTCTTTTTCGCCAGTTGCTCCGCGCTTGGGCGCTCGTCGTCGGCACGCGCTCCGACGAGAACCAACAGCCCCGGGCCGATCTCGCCGACGGTCGCCCCGCCGACGTCGACGCGGGCCTCACTGACGCGTTGGATGACCAATCGCATGGGCGAGAGTCTACAAGCCCCTTCTGCGATCGACAAGCGCGTTGTGCGCCCGGCGGATCAGCACGTATACTCGGGGCGGCCATGGATCTGGAGGCGCACTTCGCCGAGCGACGCACGTGGGTGAACGACCGCCTGACGCAGTGGCTGGCCGAGCGCGTCGATGCGCCCGTGGCCCGGTTGCAGGAAGCGGTGTCCTATGCATTGCAGGGCGGCAAACGGGTGCGGGCGATCCTGGTAATGGAAGCCGCCGAGCTCGGCGGGCTGGACCCGCGCCACGCGCTCCCCACCGCCGCCGCGATCGAGTGCTTTCACGCTTACTCGCTCGTCCACGACGACCTGCCGGCCATGGACGACGACGCCGAGCGGCGCGGCCAACCGACGGTCCACGTTCAGTACGGCGAGGCCAACGCCGTGCTGGTGGGCGACTCGCTGCTGCCGCTCGGCTTTGAGCTCATCGGCCACGAGCAGCGTCAATACGTGGGCTCAGAGCGCCTTGTCGACGTGGTCGCGCTCTTTGCCGAAACACTCGGTTGCCGAGGGTTGACCGGCGGCCAGTATCTCGATCTGCTGGAGACCCCGCCGTCGGATGCCAACGGAGAGCCGTGGCACGAGGTCCACCGCCGCAAGACGGCCAAACTGATCCGGACGGCGTTGGTTGCCGGTGGCCTGTTGGCGGGCTTGAACAACGAGCCGTTGGTGCGCCTCCGCACGTTCGGCACGCACTTGGGCTTGGCCTATCAGCTCGTCGACGACGTGCTCGACTGGGACGAGCAGGACGGATCCGCCCGATTGTCGAGGTTCATGGACCGCACGGCAGCGTGGGATCGGATCCGCCAAGAGACCGACGCGGCGATCGAGGCGTTGGCTGCGTTCGGCGACGGGGCGGACCGACTGCGCGAGATGACCACGGAACTGGCCGAACGCCAGGCGTAGGAGCGAAACCGAGCAAGGGGGACGAGCCATGAACGAGGTTGATCCGACGGGGCAGGAACTGGGCGAGCTGTTCATTGAGGAGCACGCCCTGGAGATGATCGTCTACGGCGCGCTCCTGGAGGTCGAGGGCCTGTTCACGCCGGACCGCGTCAAGGGCGGCGGCCTGTGGACGTCGCTGTCGCGCGCCCAACAGGGCGACGGCATCCAGATCGACCTGGCGCCTGACGAGATCAGCGGGACCGACGACGAGGCGGACGACGAGGACGAGACCGTGGCCGGTGAGCCCGGCAAGCGGCTCAAATTGCGCCTGTCGCTGGTGGCCAAGTACGGCACGCCCATCCACAAGTCGGCCGAGCGGGCCATTCAGACCGTCAAGCGCAAGCTGGAAGAGCTGGCCGGAGCCGAGGTCGACGAGGTCCACGTCGACATCGTCGGCTTGACCGCCGATTATTGATCAACGCCGAGCAGCGCCGATGACGCCCGCCGAAGCTGAACCCGCTTCCGCATCCGACGCCTCCGATGTCGCGCGGATGTTTGCGGGCATCGCGGCTCGCTACGATCGGGCCAACCGCGTGTTGAGCCTCGGCCGCGACGTCGGCTGGCGCCGACGCCTCATCCACCGAGCCAGTCCGGACGCGAACGACGTCGTGGTCGACGTCTGCACGGGCACGGCCGACCTCGTCCGCGACTTCCTGCATGCCCATCCATCGCTGAGCGTCTATGGCGTCGACTTCGCCCGGCCCATGCTGGCTGCTGGACAATCCAAGCTGGACCGGCAATGGGACCATGCCGTGCTATTGGAGGGCGACGCGCTCCACTTGCCGTTCGCCGACGCCAGCGTCGACGTGGTCAGCATCGCCTTCGGGCTCCGCAACCTGATCGATTATCCGATGGGCATCCGGGAGATGAGCCGCGTGCTGCGCCCGGGGGGGCGACTGACCATCCTCGAGTTCGCCACCCCGCCATCGAGGCTCGTCCGGGCGCTCTACTTTCCCTATCTTCGCCACGTGTTGCCGCGCCTCGGCGGCTGGATCACCGGCGACCCCTCCGCGTATTCGTATCTGGATCGCACGGTTCGGGCGTTCCCCTCCCCCGATGCCATTGCCGGCATGATGACGAGCGCAGGCCTGGTCGAGGTCGCTTACGAGCGGCTGACCATGGGCATCGCCGTGCTCTACCGAGGCCGCCAACCCGAGGCCCGTCACACCCCGTGACCGCCTCACGCCTCGGCGCCCTCCATGGACCTCCCACAAACGTCCCACGGACGTTCCCCCGAACGTCCGACGAACGTCCCTGCGGATGCGTATCGGGATGGATCAGTCGTCGAGGTCACGCGACTCGGTCACCATCGCCTGGCGAACTTCCGAGATCGCCTTGGTGACCTTGATGCCGCGGGGACAGGCGTCGGTGCAGTTGAAGATGTTGCGACAGCTCCAGACGCCGTCGCGACCGTTCAAGAGATCGAGCCGCTGCTTCCAGGCCTGATCGCGGCTGTCGAAGATGAACCGATGCGCCTGGACGATCGCCGCCGGGCCGACGTAGTCCTCGTTGGACCAGAACGACGGACAGGCCGTCGTGCACGCCCCGCAGAGGATGCACTTGGTCGTGTCGTCGAAGCAGTCGCGATTCGCTTGGGATTGGAGCCGCTCATGAGCAGGGGGCCGATCCTCGTTCACCAGATACGGCATCACGGAGCGGTACTTCTGGAAGAACGGCTCCATGTCGACGATCAGATCCTTGATGACGCGGAACGCGCGCATCGGCGCGACCGTGACGGGGTCCTTCAGATCGCGCATCAGCACATTGCAGGCGAGCATGTTCCGCCCGTTGATGACCATGGCGTCCGAGCCGCAAATGCCGTGCTGACACGACCGCCGCACGCCGAGGGTGCCGTCCTGATACCACTTGATCTGATTGAGAGCGTCGAGGAGCCGGTCCGTCGGCTCGACCTCGAGGGTGAACTCGCCCCAGTGGGGCGTCTCGTCGGCTTCGGGGTTGTAGCGCAGGATCTTGAGCGTTCGCGTGCTCATGCTGTCCATTCACCCAATTCAGTAGACGCGTTCCTTGGGCTGCCAGTGTGTGATCACCACGGGCTTCTGATCAAGCGCCGCCGTGCCGTCGGCTTGACGGAACGCCAAGGTATGGTGGAGCCAGTTCTCGTCGTCGCGGTCGGGACAGTCCTCGCGCGAGTGCGCGCCGCGGCTCTCGGTGCGGGCCAGGGCGCTCTCGGTGGTGACGAGGCTCAATTCGATCATGTTCGCGATCTCCCAGGTCTCCAAGAGGTCCTGATTGAAGCGCTTGCCGTGATCGCCGATGCCGACGTTCTGGAAGCGCTCGCGCAGCTCGAGGAGCTTGTCCCGAGCCTCGGTCATCAGCGCCTCCGTCCGGAAGACGCCGACGTTGGTCATCATCGTGCGTTGCAGCTCGTCGCGGATCTCGAACGGATTCTCCGAGCCGTCCGCGCACCGGAGCGCCTCGAACGCGTCGACGGCGGCTTGCGCGTCGTCGTCCGGGAGCTCGACCCAGTCCGCCTCCCCGGCGTGTTGGGCCGCGCGCTGGCCGGCCAGCTTGCCGAAGACGACAAGGTCCAAGAGGCTGTTGGTGCCGAGCCGATTGGCGCCGTGAACGGACACGCAGGCCGTCTCGCCCGCGGCAAACAGCCCCGGCATCGGCGTGTTGTCGGCGTCGATCACGACCTCCCCATAGGCGTTGGTGGGGATCCCGCCCATGGCGTAGTGGGCGGTCGGCTGGATGGGGATCGGCGACTCCATCGGATCGATGCCGATGTAGGTCTCGCAGAACTCGAGAATGTCGGGCAGGCGCTGCCTCAGGTGCTCGGCGGTGACGGGCTCGCGATCGTCGCTCAAGTATCGATTGACGGTCTCCGGTCGAACGTCCAGGTAGACGTAGTCTCCGCCGTCGATGCCGCGCCCATCTTGGATCTCCAGATAGATGGCCCGCGAGACGACGTCGCGAGACGCCAGGTCCTTGATGGTCGGCGCATAACGCTCCATGAAGCGCTCGCCCTCGTCGTTGATGAGCACGCCGCCCTCGCCGCGCACGCCCTCGGTGATGAGAATCCCCATGCGATAGATGCCCGTCGGATGGAACTGATAAAACTCCATGTCCTCCAAAGGCACCCCCCGCTGATAGGCCAGCGCCGCCCCGTCGCCGCTGAGCGTCACGGCGTTGCTGGAGACCGACCAGAGCCGCCCCCAGCCGCCCGTGGCGAAGATCACGCTCTTGGCCTGGAAGACGTGATAGTCGCCCGAGTCGATCGCATAGGCGACCACGCCCGACACGCGCCCGTCGTTGACCAGCAAGTCGAGCACTTGGAACTCGTCGAAGAAGTTGACCTCGTTCTTGATGCACTGCTGATAGAGCGTCTGCAGGATCATGTGCCCCGTGCGATCGGCGGCGTGGCAGGCGCGCCGGACGGGCTGTTCCGTCTCGTTGTTGGTGTGGCCGCCGAAGCGTCGTTGCGAGATGCGGCCCTCGTCGGTGCGATCAAAGGGCAGGCCAAGATGCTCCAGCTCGATGATCGTCTCGGGGGCTTCGCGACACATCAGCTCGACGGCATCCTGATCGGCCAGATAGTCGCTGCCCTTGATGGTGTCGTAGGTGTGCCACTCCGGCCGATCCTCCTCGAGGTTGCCGAGGGCTGCGCCGATGCCGCCTTGGGCCGCGCCCGTGTGCGAGCGCGTGGGGTAGAGCTTGCTCAGCACGGCCGTGTCCGCCCCGCGGGAGGCGTGCAGCGCGGCCATCAGCCCCGCGCCGCCCGCGCCGACGATGATGACCTCGTGACGGTGCCGATGGATCATGCCAAGCCTCCTCGGGCAAGCTCTGGCGGCGCGCTGAAGGTAAAGATGACGTAGGCGCCCATGACGATCAAGACGACGAAGACCACGCCGGCGATGGCCTTCAAGATGGTATTGGCGCCGCGGCCGTGGACGTAGTCGTTGATGACCCAGCGCAGGCCGTTCATGCCGTGGGTGAGCGCGAACGTCAACAACAGCAGGTCGTAGACGCGCCAGATCGGCCCGAGCGGCCCCGTCCAGCGGGCCACGATCGTCTCGAACTCGATGTTGTCCAGGCCGATGACCCAGTGCATCCAGAGCAGGTGGAAGACGGCGATGAACAACAACACCACCCCGGACACGCGCATGAAGTACCAGGACCAGCGCTCGAAGTTGCTGCCGGCATGGGCGCGCGACGGGGGAATAGCCATAGGGTGCAAACGCCTCCTCTAGATCATCATCACGATCGAGACCAGCGTCACGCCGAGGCTGATCGCCGTGGCGCCGTACCACAGCGCGCGCTGCGCCAGCGCCGTTCGGGGCCAGATGTCGAACATCACGAGTCGCAATCCGTTCAGCGCGTGATAGACCACCCCGAAGACGAGCAGGACGATCAAGGGCTTGAAGAGCGGATGATGGTAGATGAACAGCAGCTTGTTAAAGACCGACGGTCCGAAGGCCACCGTGAAGACGTCGACAATGTGCAGAACGAGGAACAACAGCACGCCAAGCCCGGACACGCGGTGGAGGATCCAGGCCCATTGCCCGACGCCGCCACGATACTGCAGCGCCTCGCGCACTGTCGTCCCTGTACGGGGTCCCTCGGCGTCGACAGTCGATCGATCAGCCACGGTCACGTCCCTTGTGCGGGTTGAGGTTCGATGGCGTCATTGCCGAGCAACGTGCGAACCGCCGGTTGCCACGATAGGCCATCCTAAGCATCCCCGACAAGGGCGACTATGATCTATATCAGGACCGAACGGCTCCCTGCGCCCATGGGGCTGGCCCCGTTGGCGCAAACCGGGCGAGCTGATACACTTGGAGTGCCCGATCATGAAGCCACCTGTGACCTCCCATCGCCGAACGCCGGCCCGGCCGTTCGTCTCGTTGACGCGAGCTTGTCGGAGGGGTAAGGCGGTGATCGCAGCCCCATGGACCATCCGTTGAAGAAGACCAAAGTCGTGGCCACGCTCGGACCCGCCTCGCAAGACGCCTCGACGATCGGGGAGATGATTCGGGCGGGCATGAACGTCGTGCGGCTCAACCTGGCCCACGGCGATCGCGACACGCACCGCCAGATGCTGCAAACGGTCCGCCAGGTGGCCACCAACCTCGAGATCCCCATGGCGGTGATGGCCGACGCGCCGGGCGAGGGCATCCGGACGGGCACGCTGCAGGGCGAGCACGTGGCCCTGACAGCCGGGCAGACGTTCACGCTGACCAACGAGTCGATCATCGGCGACGACTCGCGCGTCTACGTCGATCGGCAGGACTTCGCCGACTACGTCAAGCCGGGCATGGAAGTGCTGCTGGCGGGCGGGGAGATCGTGTTGACCGTCGAGGACGTCATCGAGGGCGACGTCATCTGCGAAGTGCAGAACGACGGGGTGTTGGCCGAGCGCAAGCGCATCAGCGTCCCCGACGTCGACATCCCCATGGCCGCCCACGACGACGAGGACCTCCGCTTCGCCATCGATCTCGACGTCGACTGGCTGGCGGTCTCGTTCGTGGAACGCGCGACCGACATTGTTCAGGTCCGCGACGTCATGGGCGAGGCGCCGGTCGACGTGATCGCCAAGATCGAGACGCCGAAGGCGTACCAGCACATCGACGAGATCATCGACGCGGCCGACGGCATCATGGTGGCCCGCGGGGACCTTGGCGTGGAGCTGCCCTATGAGGAAGTTCCGCTCGCCCAGAAGAAGATCGTCACCAAGTGCAACGACGCGGGCAAACCCGTCATCATTGCCACCCAGATGCTCAAGTCGATGACCGACGCGCCGACGCCGACCCGCGCGGAGGTGGCCGACGTCGCCAATGCCATTATGGACGGAACCGATGCCATCATGCTCAGCGAGGAGACGGCCATCGGCGACTATCCCGTGGCGACGATCGAGGTGATGACCAACGTCGCCGAGCGCATCGAGCGTGACGAGGAAGTCTACCATCGCCTCAAGGGGGGACAAGCCTCGGTGACCGAGGCCATTGGGGAATCGGCCTGTGAGATCGCCGAACGGATCGAAGCTGCGGCCATCATCCCCTCGACGGCCTCCGGATCCACGGCCCGGCTCGTGGCCAAGTTCCGTCCGCGCAATCCGATCATCGTCGTGACGTATTCCGAACGCGTCCGGAACAAGCTTGCGCTCGTCTGGGGGCTCTATTCGCTCGTCGTCGGCTATCACGACAACACGGAACTGATGCTGCGCCGCGCCATTGAGACCGCCGCGCGTCACTTCGATATGCCGGCTGAGTCGCCCGTCGTGCTTACCGCCGGCGCGCCCTTCGGCGTCCCGGGCACCACCAACCTGATCAAGGTCGACACCGTCTGAGGCTGATCTCCCATGACATCCCCTGATCCCCCAACGGCTGTCATCGCATTGGGCGGCAACGCGATCTCGTCCGCCCAAGGACGCGGCACCCTCGAGGCCCAACGCGCCGCCATTCGGGACAGCGCAGGCCAGATCGTCGAGATCATGGCGGACGGCTACCGCGTGGTGCTCACCCACGGCAACGGGCCGCAAGTCGGCGCGTTGCTCCTGCAACAGGAGCTAAGCGCCGACGACGTTTCTCCCATGCCGCTCGACGTCTGCGTGGCGATGACCCAAGGCCAGATCGGGTATCTCGTTCAGCAAGCGCTGCGCCATGCCCTGGCCGACCGGCCGATCGCGCAGGCCGTCGCCTCGGTGGTGACCCAGGTCGTCGTCGATCCGGACGACGAGGCGTTTGCGAACCCGGCCAAGCCGATCGGGCCGTTCTATACCGAGCATGAAGCCCGTCGCTTCGAGGGCCAACCCGACTACGTCATCAAGGACGTGGGCCACGGAGAACGCCCGTTCCGGCGCGTCGTGCCGTCCCCCGTCCCGATGGAGATCATCGAAGCGTCCAGCATCCGGGCCATGGTCCAACACGGCCAACTCGTCATCGCCTGCGGGGGCGGCGGCGTCCCCGTCATCCGCCGGAACGGTCAACTGGAAGGCATCGAAGCGGTCATCGACAAGGACCTGGCAACCGAGCGCCTGGCCAGCTCAATGGACGCCGAAACGCTGATGATCCTGACCGACGTCGAACGGGTCGCACTGCGCTACGGAACCCCCGAACAGCAGGAACTCGATCGGGTCTCGCTTGAGGAGGCCCGCGCTTACCTGGCGGATGGCGAGTTTCCGGCAGGCAGCATGGGGCCGAAGATCGAGGCGGCGATCCACTTCCTGGACAACGGCGGGCAGCAGGCCGTGATCACGTCGCTGAGCCAAGCTCGCGAAGGACTGCGCGGCCACGCGGGCACGACGATCGCGCGCACGCCGTCAAGCTGACTTGCTCAGGTCCAGCGGCCGTCGCTAGGCTGGATCGGCATGCCGCCCATGAACGAACTGCCCTTCGAGGCCCCCTCAGACGGACCGACCATCTACTCGGTCTCCGATCTGAACGCCGTCGTGCGCGAAACCCTCGAGGTCGAGTTCCCCGACCTCTGGGTCGAGGGCGAGATCTCCAACTTCCGGCAGTACCCATCGGGACACTGCTACTTCACGCTCAAGGACGAAACGTCCGAGCTGGACGCGATCATGTTCCGAGGACACGCCAACCGTCTGGAGTTCACGCCCGAGGACGGCATGAACGTCCTGGCGTTCGGGACGCTCACGATCTACGAGCGTCGTGGCAAGTATCAGATCGCCGCACGCGCGTTGAAGCAGGCCGGCCTCGGGAAGCTCCAACTGGCGTTTGAGCGACTCAAGGGCAGGCTCCAAGCGGAAGGCCTGTTCGATGCCGCTCACAAGACGCAGCTGAGGGCGTATCCAGAGCGAATTGGCGTGATCACCTCGGGCAGCGGTGCCGCGTTCCGCGACATCGGCTCGGTGCTGACCCGACGATATCCCGTTTTGCAGATCCGTCTGTGGCCGGTCCGTGTGCAGGGCGACGAGGCCAAGGCCGAGATCGCGCGCGCCATCGAGCAAGCGAATCGCTACCACCGCGAATGTGAACCGTTGGACGCGCTGATCGTCGGCCGCGGCGGGGGCTCGTTGGAAGACCTCTGGGCGTTCAACGAGGAGGTCGTCGCCCGCGCGATCTTCCAATCGACCGTGCCCGTGGTGTCCGCCGTCGGCCACGAGGTGGACTTTACCATTGCCGACTTTGTGGCCGACGTGCGCGCGCCGACGCCCTCAGCCGCCGCCGAGGTGATCGCCCCCCAACGTGATGAGATCGTCGGGCAAATCGACGACGCCGCCCAGCGCTTGGCGCAGCGGGAGCGCGCTCGCCTGGAGAACTTGGGCCTGCGGGTCGAGCGGCTGACCGGCAGCTACGCGTTCCGCCGGCCCGTGCGTCGCGTGCAGGACGCGCGCCAGACCCTGGATCATCAGAGCGATCTCTTGGTTCGCGCGTTTCGCGCCCAGTACAACGCCGTCCGCGAACGGCTTGACACGCTCACGGAGCGGCTATCGTCCGCCAATCCGACGGCCGTGTTGAAGCGCGGCTATTCGATCGTGGAAACGGGGGATGGGCACGTGGTCAAGTCAGCGGCCTCGACGCAGCCGCACGATCGGGTCTGGGTGCGACTCCATCGAGGCCGGCTTCACTGCGAGGTCTTACGGACGGAGACCGACCAATCGACCTCCGACGATTGACGACTACCGGAATGCGACCTGCATCCAGACCGTGGCGATGACCTCCCCGTCGTCGTTGATGGCCCGGATGAAGAAGTGCCAGTTGGGGTCGCTGCGGTCCGCATCGCGGAAGTCGAGGTCCCCGGAGATCGTCCCGGTCTGCGGATCGAACGAGAGCTCGGAGCGTTGCAGCCCCTCCAGGTCGTCGTTGACGAAGCCGAACGGGGGGGCTGAGCTCCAGACGGCGGTTCCGGCCCGGGCCAACTCAAACGTCACGTTGCCCGCCGTGCTGTAAATGCGGTTGACGACGTGGTCAGGCAGTGCCCAGGTCACGGGCGGATCGACGTTCCAGTCCGGCACGTCGACGACGTGCTTGACGACGTAGTCCGGCTGGCAGACGACCATCTTCGACGGCAGCGGCTTGACGGCATAGGAGCCCGTGTTGGCGGCCAACACGCCGACACAGCCGCCACAGCGACCGCGCACGGATGATTTGACTTGGACGTAGACCTGGCGCAGGCCGGGATCGCCCGCCCGGGCCTGAGCGACCAGAACGCCCGGCTGCTTCTGCCGGAAATGGCGGGCAATCGACTGTTGCCGGCCCATGCCCCAGCTGTTGTACTTGGTGAGCACGGCCCGATGGATACGGGCGGATACGGGCGAGCCGTCGCGCAAGACGCGGACGGTAATCGTGACAACATCACCGGAGTCGTAGCTGGACCGATCGGTCGTCACGACCACATCAAGCGACGACGAACTCGACCCGGACTGGCCTAGGACCGGCACAGCCAGGACGGCCACGGCGAGTGCGACTAAGAGCAGAAAGGACCCTCGAACTAAGGGCCGCATCGTGACCTCCTTCAATGATGCCTTCGGTCTCCCAACCCCATGAGCGTCGCGGCGCATTGGTCAACGTTCCAGGCGTGCTAGAACGTCGCCGGACCGCCGACGAGGAAGGCGAACAGGAAGGTCAGGAAGATGAACCAGAAGGCGAACAGCAAAGTCCAAGACATGGGTTGGGCACCTCCTTTCAAGGCTTATCTTGCCATGACCGGGCCCGAATGTCAATGCATCCCATGACCAACAGGCCGAGGGCTCAGCCGTTTGGGAGCTTGACGTCGCTACGGATGCGAATTACACTGAAGATCGTATGCGCCCGTAGCTCAGTGGATAGAGCGCTGGTTTGCGGAACCAGAGGTCGGAGGTTCGAGTCCTCCCGGGCGTGCCAACGCCTCGCTCCCAAGCCTCCACGAAGCGTCTTGCAAAGGGCCGAGCCCGTACCCGGATCGATCTCGATACGCTGTTGGCCTTGCTGGCCCCCATTCTAGAGGGCGAGGCGGCGGAAGCGCTGGAACGCCTCCGCCAGTTCATTGAAACGCCACAGGACGGCGCGATAGCGCTCTCGCTCTTCGGCCGAGGTCAAGCGCCGATCAAGCTGGCGTTCGAACGCTTCCAATCGGAGCTGAATGCTTGTTAGATCAACCGGCGCAGCCGGGGTTCCTTGCCCCATGCTGTGCACGGCACGCGTGTAGGTCGAGCGCAGATCCACCGCGGCTTGGCGCAGGCGGTAGTCGCCGAGCCGTTCCGTCTCTCGGAGCAGCTTCGAACTGAGCCGATCCATGCGATCGACGAACTCTTCAACGTCACTGTCGGCGACGTGGACGGCCCGGACGTGGCCGTCGCTGGTCTCCACCCAGAACGTACACCCGGTCAACAATAAGGGAACCGTCAACAGCCCGACAATGGCTAAGAGGGTGCAACTCTTGCGCATGCGATACTCACCGGAGGGAGCATGCGCGAGCTGGCGGCCCTTCCGGAAGGACGTGATTCAGAGCCGTATGGACGCTCTGCATGCCGGCGGGAGCCCTCATTGGCGCTCAGCGGACGTAAGCTATCACGCTGCGAGCGGGCAGCTGTCCCGTATGGGCCTCGGCGTTGCCGACTGGCCAGTGAGACGGGAGCGTTCAGGGTGGGCGCGAAGCGGGCTCAGTCGTGCTCGTTTTCAGAGGGACGGTCGTCGTGGGACTCGGCCTCGAAGTGGGGCTCGAACGTCATGAGCGGATTGCCGTCGCTGTCCATCTCGTGGACGGCCTTCCAGAGCCGCACGCCATCCGGATGGAGCACCACGCGCTTGAGGGCGAGCTCATCGTCGTTGTACTCCCAGACGATGGGCTCCTCATTGCTGACCGACACCGGCTCGACCTCAACCGCGTCGTCTTCCACTTGGGTGCCTTCCGGGGTGGTGAAGACCTTCTGGGGCATGCGTGTCCCTCCCGACGTGTGAAATCGCGGCCATTCTAGGCCTCTGGGGACACGATTGCAAGACGCTGACAGAGCCGTCTGGCCGCCGCCTGTTCGGCGTCCTTGACGCGGCGGCCTTCGCCCTCGGCCGTCTCGCCGTTCAGCTGCACGCGCACCGTAAAGTGCTTGGCGTGGTCGGCGCCTTCGGAGGCGACGAGCGAGTAGATGGGGCGCAGTCCTTGGCGTTGAGCCTGCTCCTGCAGCAGCGTTTTGTAATCGCGTCGGTGCTCGCCGCGCAGGGCCTTTTCGATGTCGCTTTCGAGTCGATCAAGCACGAACCGCGCCGCCTCGTCGTAGCCGCAGTGCGTAAACACCACGCCGACGAGCGCCTCGAACGTGTCGCTCAGGATCGACTCCCGCTCGCGCCCGCCCGAGACCTCCTCGCCGCGGCCCAAGTAGAGATAGCTCTGCAGCCCCAGCTCGCGAGCTCGGGCCGCCAGCGTCGGCCCGCTGACCACGACGGCCTTGATGCGCGTCAGACGACCCTCCGCGTGCGGAACGTTGTCGAAGAGGTACTCGCTCACGGCCAGATCGATGACCGCGTCGCCCAGAAACTCCAGCCGCTCGTTGGACGTCAGGCCCGACGCCGGCGTCTCGTTGACGTAGGAGCTGTGCAGAAACGCCGCCTGGAGGTCGGCCTCTTCGACGGGCAGATCGAGGGACTGGCGGAGGGTTGCCAGCTGTTGTTGGGTGCTCATGCTGCGGGTTGGGGCGGGAGGATTTGAACCTCCACAGCCGGCTCCAAAGGCCGGAGTGCTGCCATTACACCACGCCCCAGTGTTGATTACTCGACGGGTTCGGTTTCCGCGACGCGGACGACCTCATGATAGCGAGTCAGCACGGCCTCCTCCAGCCGCAGCCGGAAGCCGTCCTCGATCGGGTGCGCGACGTCGCGATACTGGCCCTGGCCGACAGATCGACTCGGCATGGCGACGAAGAGCCCGTCGCGGCCCTGAATGACCTTGACGCTGTGCACGATGAAGACGTCGTCGAAGATGACCGACGAAAACGCTTTCAGGGCCCCTTCGTCCTGCATGGGGCGGATCTCGACCTTCGTGATCTCCACCCTCGGGCGACCTCCTTACGTGGCCAACAAGGGTGACCTCTTGGGGGTTGGCAACGATCGTAGCACGGCCCGTTCGCGAGCGTCAAGGCCGGAACGAGCCGTCTTGAGCCTGCTTGTGCACGGCCATACCGGCCGATATAATGGATCTCGCTTGAGGTGATAACGCCATGTTTTTTATAAGCCCAACGTTCCTGATCCTTGTCGGACCGGCGATCCTGCTGGCCTTCTACGCGCAATACAAAGTGAAGAAGACCTACAAAAAATACGCCAAGGTCAACGCATCGGCCGGGCTCACCGCCCGCCACGCGGCGGAGCGCGTGCTGGAATTCGGCGCTTCTCGGCTCAACAAGCCCGATCTGTACGACGTCGGCATCGAGAAGGCCGAGGGCGGCGGGCTGAGCGACCACTACGATCCCCGCAAGAAGGTGCTGCGGCTGTCGAGTCCGGACAGTCGATCGCTGGCCGACATCGGCGTCGCCGCCCATGAAGCGGGGCACGCCATCCAAGACGCCGCCGCATACCGGCCGTTGGTGATTCGATCGGCGCTCGTTCCCGCCGTCAGCTTCGGGAGCAACCTGGCGATGCCGCTCATCATGGTCGGGCTGATCCTGACGATGATGGGAACGGTCCTCGGCCAGTGGGTCTTCCTCGCGGGCATTCTGGGCATGGCGGCCATGGTCGTCTTCACGCTCGTGACCCTGCCGGTGGAGTTCAACGCCAGCGCCCGCGCCAAGGAAGTATTGGTCAAATCCGGCGTGCTCTCCTCAAAGGAGGAGCTGACGGCGGTCAGCAGCGTGCTCAACTCCGCGGCGTTGACCTACGTGGCCTCTGCGGCCGTCGCGATCATGCAGCTCGCTGCCTTCGTGCTCATGTTCCTCGGCATGCGGCGCTAGCGGCCGATCATCCACAACGCGAGCGCCCCCGAGGCCAACAGCAGAGACAGCAGATAAAGCACCCCGACGGTCGCACGGTAGCGGCCGAGGGCGTGCAAGAGACGATGATGGAGATGCGCCCGATCCGGCGACAGGATCGGGCGCTTCGCCTTGGCGCGGCGCAGGATCGCCCAGATCGTGTCGACGATCGGATACCCCCACAGGACGGCCAGCACGCCCGCCGGCATCACGCCCGTCTTCTCCGGTTGCGCGGCTTGGAGCGTGGTCAGCGCGAGGAGAAATCCGAGGAAGTAGCTGCCGCCGTCGCCGAGGAACAGCCGAGCCGGATGGCGATTGAACGCGAGAAACCCAAGGGCCGAGGCGCCCAAGGCACACCCGATCGCGACCGTCATCCCCTCGCCCGACAAGGCCCCCATGGCGACGACGGTCGCGGACAGCAGGACGGCCACGCCGCACGCGAGGCCGTCAAGGCCGTCCGCGAGGTTGAAGGCGTTCGTGGCGCCGACGGTCCAGAGGATCAACAGGAGGAAGCCCGCCAGGCCGAGGTGGAGGTGGAGGTCGAGGCCGAAGACCCCGACCCCCGACACGCTCAAGCCGCCCGGCAGCGCCAGACAAGCCGCGCCGATTTGAATGGCCAGTTTGCCCAGCGGCGGCAGCGAACGCCGGTCGTCCACAAGCCCTCCCATCCCGACGGTCAGGGCGCCGAGGAGCCACCAGCCGAGGCCCGGGGCGTCCATCATGACGGGCACGATCGCCACTCCGACGCCGACGATGACGGCGGGTCCCCCGATCGGAACGTCGCCATGGTGGGTCTTGCGTCCATCCGTCGCGTCGACCAGCCCCCAGCGCGGCGCCCAGGCGCGCAGGCTCCCCGCCAAGACGACGGTGAGCGGCAACGCGATGGCCAGCGCGAGGACCCATGAGGGCACGTTCATCGATCCATTATAGGCCGCCACGCACCCGCTCGAAATCGACCGAGCTCATCCGCTAAGCTGGGACGCTATGGACGCCGTCGACGCGCTCTGGGGCGAGGCCTTCGCCGAAGAGCGCCTGGCCCAAGCCTATCTGATCGTGGGCGAAGGGACGCGCGAGATCGCGCAGTCGTTTCTCCTGCGGCTGCTGTGTCCGGGCGAGGGCTGCCGCGAGTGCCCGACGTGTCAGAAGATTCGCCACGAGAACCACCCGGATGTGCGCTGGATCGAGCGTTCGGGGGCCAAGATCGCCATCGACCAGGTCCGTGCTCTGCAGCAGGACGCCCGCTATCGCCCGCTGGAAGCCCCCCAAAAGATCTATGTTCTGGCCGAGGCCGAGGCGATGAGCCGCGAGGCAGCCAACAGCCTGCTGAAGCTCCTGGAGGACCCGCCGCCGCAGACGATCCTCCTGCTGCTGGCGCGCCACGTCAGCCGGTTGTTGCCGACGATCCTCTCGCGCTGCCAAGTGCTGCGGGCGGCGCCGCCCAGCCGGAGCCGCGTCCAGGAGGCGCTGGCCAAGCAGGGGCATTCTGACGAGGCGATCGCGTACTGGAGCGCTCTCGTCGACGGCGTCCCGAACCGAGCATCGCAACTGATCGCGGGATCAGCGGTGCGGGATGACGTCTTGGCGCAACGAGATCGGGCCCGCGAGAATGCTCAGAGCGCGGATCTGTCCTCATTGATCGAGCAACTGGAAGGCGACGATCCGATCGAGGTTCACGAGGCAACCCGGGAACTGCTGCGCAGGATCCCGCACCAGCCAGCTCATGAGACACTGGAGACGGCCCAATCGCTGAGCAAGCTCGACGAAGCGGCACGGGAGGCGTTCGTCCACGATGCCCTGCGCTGGTATCGGGATCTGGCGTTGGTGGGCGAATTCGACGCGTTCCTCTTCCACCGGGACGCGCGGGACGAGCTCCGCGCTCAGAGAGCGACGCTCGGCGATGCGCACGTCCAAGCGAGCATAGAGGCGTTGGAGGACGTTCCGCGCCTGTTGGAGGCTAACGCCAACGCGAGGCTCACGCTGGAGTCGCTGCTGTTCACGTTGCGCGGGTGAGCCGCAGGCCGTTGTCGCGACTCAGTTTCTCCAGGGACCCGATCTGCGCCTCGTCCAGATCCGCCTCGATGACGATGCCTTCCGCCTCGTAGCGCTCGTCGTGGACGCGGCCCCAGTCGTGGAGCGTCTCCACCCACCCGGCCTGCTTGTAGGGGATCTCCACGCGTACGCGCTCGCGGTTCGACGCCAGAAGGCGCGAAACGGCGTCGAGCAGCCCGTCGAGGTTGTGTTCCTCGACGGCGGAGACCTCCACGAGCGGGGACAACTGCGTACGCACCTCGCGCAACCGTCGCAGGTCCTCGTCGCTGGCCAGCCGATCGACCTTGTTGAGCACGTGCAGCATGGGCGGCCGCGCCTCGTCGCCGAAGAGGTCGCTCAACACATGCTGAATGGTTCGGGCCTGCTCCAGGACGCTCCGACTGGACGCGTCCAAGACGTTGACCAGCAGCTCCGCCTGTTGCGCCGACTCCAGCGTCGCGCGGAACGCCGGGACGAGCTGGTGCGGCAGCTTCCGGATGAACCCGACGGTGTCGACAAAGACGACGTGGCGCTCGTCGGGCAGCTCCGCCTGGCGGACCTTGGGGGAGAGCGTGGCGAAGAGCTTGTTCTCCACGCGGGCCTCCGCCTCGCACAGGGCCCGCAAGAGCGTCGACTTGCCCGTGTTGGTATAGCCGATGAGCGCGATCTCGGGGATCGAGCGCCGATCGCGGCGCTTGCGGCGCAGACGGCGCTCCTTTGCGGCCTGTTCCAGGCGATCTTTGATGTCGTGGATGCGGTGCTCGATCGTCTGGCGCTCCATCTCCAGGCGCGTCTCGCCCGGACCGCGGGTGCCGATGCCGGCGCCCATCTGGCCGAGCGCCTCCCCCCAGCCGCGCAGGCGCGGCAGGAGATACTCGAGCTGGGCCAGCTCGACCTGGAGTTTGGACTCCTTGCTCTCGGCGCGCTGCGCGAAAATGTCAAGGATGAGCTGCGCGCGGTCGATGACCTTGACGCCGACGAGCTCCTCCAGATTGCGGCCTTGCGCAGGGGTGAGCGAGTCGTTGAAGACGATCGCGTCGGCCTGGGATTGGTCAGCGAGATCGCGCAGCTGCTCGGCCTTGCCCTCGCCGATGAACGTCGTCGGATCGGGGCGATCGCGGCGCTGGGTCACCACCCGCAGGACCTCAATGCCGGCCGTGCGGCTCAGCTCCACCAGCTCCTCCATGATCTCGCGCTCTTCGGCACTGCGGTCGGCCACGACGCCGACCAAGATCGCCCGTTCGCGCCCGTATATGCGGGATCGGAGTCCTGTGCGGTCTTCAATGAGACGGTTGCTCATCGGGTGTGGATGATCGCCCCCAGCTCGGAAAGTGTCGTGGCAAAGTCGCCGTAGCCGCGCGATACGTGATCGTGGGCGTCGTGGACGACCGTCGTTCCCTCGGCCGCCAGTCCGGCCAAAACCAGCGCCGCTGCAGCCCGGTTGTCGCGCTCTTCCGCGATCGCTCGCCCCCGGAACCCGTCGACGCCCCGAACGGTCACCGTGCGATCGTCGATCGTCAAGTCCGCGCCGAGGTTGCCGAGCCCCTGGGCGTAGGAGAAGCGATCCTCGAAGATCGTCTCCGTCAGCCGACTCTCGCCCGGCACGAGCGCCAACAACGGCATGATGGGCGGATGCATGTCGGTGGGGAAACCGGGATAGGGTCGGGTCTCGATCGCGGTCGGTCGATAATGGCGCGGCGCCGAGCCCCGGACGGTCAACCCCTCGGCGCGCTCCGCGATCTCGATGGTCATCGCTTGAAGTGTATCGGTAAGCGGCCGAACGTGCCAGGGATCGCAGCTGATGGTCAGCTCACCGCCCGTCAACGCGGCCCCGATCGCGAGCGTTCCTGCACACAGCCGATCCGGCATGATCGTATACGTGCCGCCATGCAAGTCCCCGACCCCGTCGATCGCAATGTGGGTCGGTCGGCAGTGCACCGGGGCCCCGAGGGCCGTCAGGAAATGCCCCAGATCGTGGATCTCGGGCTCGTGGGCCGGATTGTGGATAACCGTCCGGCCGGGCACGAGCGCGGCCGTCATCATCAGGTGCTCCGTCGCCCCCACGGAGGGGAAGCGCAGGCGGATGTCAGCCGGTTCGAGCTTTCGGGCTGTCGCCCGGATCAGGCCATGGGACTCCTCGATCGCCGCGCCCATGGCTTTCAGGCCGTCCAGATGGAGATCGACCGGGCGGGCCCCGATCCGGTCCCCGCCGGGGGTCGACACGGTGGCGTGCCCACAGCGTGCCAACAATGGCCCCAGAACGTGGAAGGAGGCGCGCATCTTGCCCACGGCGTCGGCAGGCGCGTCGGCGAGCAGCGGCCCCGACGCCGTGACGCGGTAGCGTTCGGCGTCAACGCGCTCGACGCGCTTGCCCAAGCTCGCCAGCAGTTGTCGAAGGGTGTCGACATCCCGGATGGCCGGGACGCGATCGAGTTCAACGGGGGCGTCGGTCAGCAGCGTCGCAACCAGGATGTGGAGGGCGGCGTTCTTGGCCCCCGGAACCACGGCGTGGCCGTGCAGGGGACGCCCGCCCTCGATGACGTAGTCCATGCCAGCTAACCGCTGGCCATGTTGTTCAGGAATTGATCGTTGGTCTCGGTCTTGGCCATTTCGCTCATGATGAAGCCGAGCGCCTTCTGCTTGTCGTTCATGTCGCCGATCATCTTGCGCAGGATCCAGACCCGGCGGAGCACGTCCTCGTCGAGGAGGATCTCCTCCTTGCGCGTGCCCGTCATCTCGAGGTCGATGGCGGGAAAGATGCGACGATTGGCCAAGTTGCGATCCAAGACGAGCTCCATGTTGCCCGTGCCCTTGAACTCCTCGAAGACGACTTGGTCGAGCCGCGAGCCCGTGTCCACCAGCGCCGTGCCCAGAATGGTCAAGCTGCCGAAGCTCGAGGGATAGCCGCGCTCGTCCTCCTCCTCGTTGAGGTCGACGATGGCGCGGGCCGCGCCGAAGAACTCCTTCGGCTTGTAGAGCGCCGTCGGGTCCATGCCGCCCGAGAGGAGCTTGCCGCTCGGGGTAATGGAGAGGTTGTACGCGCGGGCGAGCCGCGTGATGGAGTCCATGAGAATGACGACGTCCATGCCGTGTTCGACCATGCGCTTGGCCTTGGAGATGACCAGCTCGGAGATGCGGGAGTGGATCTCCGGCTTCTGATCGAACGTGGCCGAGACCACCTCGGGCTCATGGTTCAGGTTGTCCGCCCCCTGTTCCAGCGAAAGCTTAATATCCGTGACCTCCTCCGGACGCT
This sequence comes from Candidatus Bipolaricaulota bacterium, assembly GCA_018609825.1. The sequence goes on from JAHEOA010000093.1 coordinate 35,632, forward strand.
CGTCCACGAGCAGCACGATGAGGTAGGCCTCCGGGTGGTTGTGCATGATGCCGTGGGCAATGTGCTTCAACAGCGTCGTCTTGCCCGCCTTCGGGGGCGAGACGATCAGGCCGCGCTGGCCCTTGCCGATGGGCGCAAACAGGTCGATGATCCGGGTGGAGTACTCCTCCCCGTTGAATTCCAGGTGGAGCTGCTCGGTCGGGTGATACGGCGTCAGGTCGGAGAAGTCGGTCCGATGCCGGATGTTGTCCGGCTCGTCGAAGTCGATCTCCTGGACCTTGAGCAGCGCGTAGTACTTTTCGTCGTCCTTGGGCGGGCGGACCTTGCCACGGACGATGTCGCCGTCCTTCAGCCCGAAGCGCTTGATCTGGCTCGGGGAGACGTAGATGTCGTTCTTGCCGGGCAAGCAGGACTTGTCGCGCAGGAATCCATAGCCGTCGGGCAGGATCTCCAGGACGCCGTTCTTGATGCTCAGGCCTTCCTTCTCGGTCATGACCTCGAGGATCGACCAGACGAGCTCTTCCTTCTTCATCTGCGAGAGGCCGTTGAGGCCGTGTTCTTGGGCGATCTCCCGCAGCTCTTTCATGCTCTTGGCTCTCAAGTCACTGATATCCATGGGGATGATACCTCCTCATCGGGCGGCAGTGGGGGCCGGTTGATGGGGCCGCCTTAATCATTGGCATGACGGAATGAACGAAGTGGCTGGACGGGTAACTCTCACCTAACAAAACAGTATAGCCGGTGATCCGGCGACTGACAAGCTTAACGGCTTGCGTAAAGCGGGAAGGCCGAGCACAGGGCTCGAACGTCACGCCGGACGCGTTCCGCCGACGCCCCGCTCAACGTCCGGTCGATCAGCTCGGCGACCCGGGCCATGGCGTCCGGATCCATGCCGCGGGTCGTGACCGCCGGCGTGCCCAACCTGATCCCGCTCGCCACGGCCGGCTTCTCCGGATCAAACGGGATCGCGTTCTTGTTGACCGTGACGCCGATCGCCTCGAGCCGCTCTTCGGCCTCGGCGCCCGTGATCCCCTTCGGCTGCAGATCCACGAGCACCAGATGGTTGTCCGAGCCGCCCGAGACCAAGCGATACCCGCGCTCGGCAAGCTCCTCAGCGAGCGCCCGAGCGTTCTCGACGATGCGGTGCTGATACGCTCGAAATGTCTCGCCCAACGCCTCCTTGAACGCGACGGCCTTGGCGGCGATGACGTGCATGAGCGGCCCCCCCTGGATGCCGGGAAAGACCGTCTTGTCCAGCTGCTTGGCCAGATCCGCGTGACAGAGGACGGCGCCGCCGCGCGGACCCCGCAACGTCTTGTGGGTCGTGGTCGTGAGAAAGTGCGCGTGCGGCCACGGCGACGGGTGTGCCCCGGCCGCGCACAGCCCCGCAATGTGGGCGATGTCGGCCATGAGATACGCCCCGACCTCGTCGGCGATCGAGCGCATCTTGGCGAAGTCGATGGCGCGTGGGTAGGCGCTGGCGCCCGCCACGATCAGCTCCGGTTGCGCCTCCAAGGCCTGCTGGCGCACGGCGTCGTAGTCGATCCGCTCGGTGTCCCGGTCCACGCCGTACGTGACGACGTCGTAGAGCTGGCCGGCGAAGTTGACCGGATGCCCATGTGAAAGGTGCCCGCCGTGGTCGAGCGCCATGCTCAGGATGGTGTCGCCAGGGCTCAAGACGGCGAAGTAGACGGCCATGTTCGCCTGGGAGCCCGAGTGCGGCTGGACGTTGGCGTGGTCGGCGCCGAAGAGCTCACAGAGCCGCTCGCGAGCCAGATCCTCCACCTCGTCGACGTGCTCACAGCCGGCGTAGTAGCGATGCCCCGGGTAGCCTTCGGCGTACTTGTTGGTGAGCACCGAACCCTGGGCGGCCATGACGGCGGCGCTCGTGAAGTTCTCCGAAGCGATCAGCTCGATGGTCTCCTGCTGACGGGACAGCTCGCGCCGAAGGGCTTGCTCGACACGGGGGTCGGTCTCGGCCAGGCGGCCGGAAAGCGATTTGTCCATGATGTCGTTGGAGTGTACCGAAAACGGCGCGCGCCGTCAGCCGGTGCGGCTGAAGAACGATCGGAGGATGTCGCCGTACATGGTGATCCGCTGGCGGAACCCTTCGGAAAACCCGCGCTTCTCCTCCTTCATGACGTGGGTGACGCCTTCGAGATAGACCCGCTCCTCGTGCCAGTCCTCCTTGAGTGACAGCTTCGTCAGGGCCATTTCGACGCCGAACTCCAGCGACTCGCGCTCCAAGAGCTGCTCCCAGATCGCTCGCGACAGCACCCGCTGGCCCGACAGATAGGGGGCGATGCTCTGGGACAGATCGGTGTTGAGCCGGCCGCTCTTGAACAGCCCCACGACCATGTCCGGCGACTTCTCCTGATACACCCGAGCCAATAGCTCGACGTGTTCCGGCCTGAGGTTGATCAAATCCGCGTCCAGAAAGATCAGGGTCTCGTTGCGCGCGGCTTTGACGCCGGCGTCGAGCGCCGCCGCTTTCCCTTGATTCTCGCCCAGCTCCACCACGCGGACGCCGAGCTCGCGCGCCACACGGACCGTTTCGTCGACGGATCCGTCGTCGACGACGATGATCTCGTCGACCGACGGCGCGGCCTGGAGCGGATGGACCACGTCCTCCAGTCGATCCGACTCGTTATACGCGGGAACGATCGCTGAAGTGCCCATAGTTCGCAAGGACACTTCAGTATAGGAAGTGTGTCAATGGGCCGTCAAGGACGCAGGCCCATCCTCTGCCAGAAGGCCGCCAACTGCGGCGACCGATCCATCACCCACCGCATGACGCGCGTCTGGCCAACCTTGAGGAGAAGCTCCTTCTTGCCCCTGAAGCTCAACAGGAGGATGCCGGCAATGACGAGCGGCGTGCCCGGCAGCACGGGCAAAGGGCCGAGGATCATGCCGGCGATGATCAACACGACGGCGGCGATGTTGACCAGGATCTTCCAGAGCGCAGCCCGCAGTCGGACCATGGGCCTCCGATTTCTCCGGTCGTCGTCGTGCTGCTCAGGCGTTCTGGCCGTTGGTCGATTGCAGCTCCGCCTCGTACTCGTGGACGAGATCGACCAGCTCATCCACCAGTTGATCCTCGGGGATCCGCTGTCGAACGGGCTCGCCGTCCTTGAACAGCGTCCCCGATCGATCGTAGCCGACCAGGCCGATGTGCGAGTGGCCCGCCTCGCCGATGCCGTTGACCACACAGCCGATCAGCGAGACCTTGATCGGGGCCTGCACGTCCTCCAGACGCTGCTGCGCCTCGGTGACGATCTTCTCCAGATCGATGCCGATGCGGCCGCACGTCGGGCAGGAACTGAACTGGACGCCGCGCCAGCGCAGGTTGAGCGCGCCGAGAATGTGGAACGCGACCTTGACCTCGCGCCTCGGATCGCCCGTGAGCGAGACGCGCAGCGTGTCGCCGATGCCCTGCTCCAACAGCGACCCGATGCCGAGCGCGCTCTTCGACACCCCCTCGTCGCCCATCCCCGATTCGGTCACGCCCAGATGGAGCGGATAGTCGACCTCTTCGGCCATGAGCCGATACGCGCCGACCATGACCCGGACGTCGGTCGACTTGAGCGAGATAACGACGTCCTCGAAGCCCTCATCCTCCAGAATCTCCACCTCGCGCAGCCCGGCTTCGACCATCGCTTCAGGCGTCGCGCCCTCGTGCTTGATCAAGAGGTCCTTGGGCAGCGAGCCCGAATTGACGCCGACGCGGATGGGAATCCCTGCGTCCTTGGCGGCCTGAACGACCTCCTTGATCTTGTCCGGCTTCTGGATGTTGCCCGGATTCAAGCGAACCTTGTCGATGCCCTGCTTGATGGCCTCCAGGGCGAGCCGGTGGTCGAAGTGGATGTCCGCGACCAGGGGGATATCGATCTGACGCTTGATGGCGCTGAGGTTGTGGGCGGCGTCCATGTTGAGCACCGAGACCCGCACGACCTCGCAGCCGGCCTGCTCCATGTCGTGGATCTGGCCCACAGAAGCCTGGACATCGCGCGTGTCGGCGGTCGTCATCGACTGCACGACGATGGGATGGTCGCCGCCGATCGGGACGCTTCCGGCGCGGACCACCCGGGACTGGCGTCGCTCAATGGGGGTCATCATAGCGCGGGCATTATATCAAGCGGTCGAGCGGCCTTCAGTCGGCAACCGTGCGGCCAATCAGGCCGGCCACGCTGCCCTCCTCGATCTCGACGTCGACCCGCGTGCCGATCATGTCGGGCGATCCTTCGAAGAGCACCGTCCGATTGTCGCGGGTCTTGCCGAGGTAGCGATGGGGGCTGTCGTTCTTGCGTTTGGCCGGGCCTTCCACGAGGACCTCGACGGTCTCGCCGACCCGCTTACGGTTCTCCTCGTCGGTGATCCGCTTTTGCAGATCGAGCAGATACTCCAAGCGCCGCTGCTTTTCTTCGTCCGGGACGTCGTCGTCGTACTTGTAGTAGCTGATCGTGCCCGGCCTTGGGGAATATTTGAAAATAAACGCGCCGCCGAAGCGGGCTCTCTCAACCAAGTCAACCGTCTCTTGGAAGTCCTCGTCCGTCTCCGTGGGGAACCCGACGATGATGTCGGTCGTGACGTTGGCACCGGGGACGCTGGCCTTGAGGTCGTCGACGATGCTCAAGAACTCGTCCTTGGTGTAGCCGCGACGCATGGCCTCCAAAACGCGGTCGCTTCCGGCCTGAACGGCCATGTGGACGTGCTCGCAGACGTTGTTCGGCCGGCTCATGACGTCGATCACATCGGGCGTGATGTCCTGCGGATGGGAACTGGTGAAGCGGATTCGCGATATGTCAATCGCCGTGAGGGCTTCCAGGAGCTTGGCAAACGTGATGTCGGGGTCGTCCAGATCGTTGCCGTAGGAGTCGACGTTCTGCCCCAGCAGCTGGACTTCCTGGAAGTTCTGCTCGGCCAGTTCGCTCACTTCCTGGATAACCTCGCCGGGATAGCGACCGCGCAACAGCCCCGTCGTGTAGGGAACGACGCAGAACGAGCAGAAGTTGGAGCAGCCCTCGGTGATCGTGACTTTCCCTTGGAAGGAGCTATGGCGAATGAAGGGCGTGTCCTCGATCCGATCGGGGATCTTGGAGATCGCCATGACGGGCTCATCGCGCTTGCCGTTTCCGTTTTCCCGGCGCTCCTCGGCCTCGCGAATGAGTCGGGGGATGTCGGTGATGTTGGAGCTGCCGAAGACGAAGTCGACGGTCGGGCTGCGCTCGGCGATCTTATCGCCCATGGCTTGAGCGACGCAGCCGCCGATACCGAGCATCATCTCGGGGTTCTTCTCCTTGAGGTTGCGGATCATGCCGGCCTCGGAGTAGACCTTCTGCTCGGGCTTTTCGCGGACCATGCAGGTGTTGAAGACCACCACGTCGGCCTCTTCGGCCGAGTCGACGATCTCGTAGCCTTCGTCGGCCAGGAGCCCGGCGATGCCCTCGCTCTTGTGCTCGTTCATCTGGCAGCCCCAGGTGCGCACGAACGCGCGTTTGCGAGTCATGGTGAACGCTCCTCATTCCGGATAGGTTGCAGGATAGCAGAGCTGAGAATCGCTTTCAATAGCGCGTTGACGCGCTTCTCGGGCCGACCGTACAATCCCCGTATCGGGCATGAGAGGTGGGTCCATGGACTTCCAACTGAGCGAAGAGCACCGGCTGCTGCGCAAGACGGCGCGCCAGTTCGCCGATGAGGTGGTGCGGCCGGCGGCCGAGGCCTGCGACGAGCACTCCCAATACCCCCACGAGGTCGTCGAACGAGCGAAGGAACTGGACCTGATCGCGCCGGCCATGCCGGCCGAGTACGGCGGCGCCGGCATGGACTATCTGGCCCAGACGATCGCCATCGAGGAGCTGTTCCGCGGCGATCCCGGCATCGCACTCGCGGTCACCGCGCGCCCGTTCGGCAGCGACATGCTGCTGGAGTTCGGCACCGACGAACAGAAGGAGCGCTTCCTGCGCCCTGTCGCCCAGGGCGACCAAGTGATGGGCTCGGCGATCACCGAACCCGAAGCGGGCTCGGACGTCGCCAGCATGGCGACCAAGGCCGAGCAAGACGGGGATAATTACGTCCTGAATGGCCAGAAGATGTTCATCACCAACGGCGCGATCGCCGACTTCCTCATCGTCTTTGCCCGCACCAACCCCGATCCGCCGGATCGCCACATGGGCATCACGGCGTTCATTGTCGAAAGCGATCGCGCGGGCTTCACGGCCGAGCCTCTGAAGAAGAAGCTCGGCATTCGCGCGTCGGATCTGGCCGAGATCACGCTGGCGAACGTCCGCGTGCCATCCGGCAACATCGTCGGCCAGCTCGACATGGGCTTCTATCAGCTCATGCAGTTCTTCAGTCGCGGGCGGGTGGCCGTCGCGGCGCAAGCCGTGGGCATCGCCCAGGGCGCGTTCGACGAGGCGTTCGGCTACGCCCAAGAGCGCGAGCAGTTCGGCCGCCCCGTCGTCGACTTCCAGTCGACGCAGTTCAAGCTGGCCGACATGGCGACCGACATCGACGCCGCGCGCCTCTTGACCTATCGCGCCGCCTGGCAGATCGCGGAGGGCGGCAACCCGGCCAAGGAAGCCTCCATGGCCAAGCTGTTTGCTTCCCGAGTGGCCCGAGAGGTCGCCAACGAGGCCTTGCAGATCCACGGCGGATACGGTTTCATCAAGGAGTATCCCGTGGAGCGGTTCTACCGCGACGCCAAGATCACGGAGCTCTACGAGGGCACGAGCGAAATCCAGAAGCTGATCATCGCCCGAGCGCTGCTCGGCAAGATCTGATCTTGGACCGTGGGAGCAAAGGAGAGCTATGCGAGGCATCACCGCGGAATACGTTGACGACTATATTGCGAAGCTCCAGCCCGAACGGAACGACCTCATGCGCCGGATGGAGGCCTACGCCGACGCGCACGACATTCCGATCATCGGCCCCGTGGGCGGCCGGTTCCTCTACACCATCGCCAAGCTGCACGGCTCGACCCGCATCCTGGAGGCCGGCACCGCCATCGGCTACACGGCCATGTGGTTCGCCCACGCCACCGACGCCTGGAAGGGCCACGTGACCACGCTCGATGCCAACCCCGACATGGCCGAGATCGCCCGCGACAACCTCAAGGAAGCCGGCATCAGCGATCGCGTCGACATCTGCGTCGGCGACGCGCTCAAATCCCTGCAGACGCTGGAGGGCCCGTTTGACCTGTGCTTCATCGACCACGAAAAGGAGCAGTACCAGGAGTTCCTCGAACTCGCCCTGCCCAAGATCGCCTCGGGCGGCGTCGTGCTGGCCGACAACGTGCTGCGCAAGGGCGAGGTGGCCGAGGCCGACGGCGGCGACGCGATGGTCCAGGCGATGCGCGAGTTCAACCGGTTCGTGACCGACCATCCCGAGCTGGAGTCCATGATCGTGCCGCTGCGGGACGGCATCGCGTTGGCGATCAAGTCGGAGCGGAACGCGTCGGCAACGGGCTAACCCGGGCACGACAAGCCGCCGAGGGGCGTCCTTGATGGCCTGAACGGGGCCGCCTATAATGCAGCGCGTGAACCCGCCATGACCAAATACCTCTTCGTTACCGGCGGCGTCCTTTCTGGCCTGGGCAAGGGGATTGCCACGGCCTCGTTGGGGCTGCTGCTCAAGACCCGAGGCCTTACCGTCACCGCCATCAAGATCGACCCCTACCTCAACTGCGACGCGGGCACGATGAACCCCTATCAGCATGGGGAGGTCTTCGTGCTCGACGACGGCGGCGAGGTCGACATGGACCTGGGCAGCTACGAGCGATTTCTCAACCAGGATCTCACCAGCGATCACAACATCACCACCGGCAAGGTCTACAAGCGCGTCATCGAGAAGGAGCGCCGCGGCGAGTACCTCGGGGAGACCGTCCAGATCATTCCCCACATCACCGACGAGATCAAGGCGTCCATTCGGCGCGTGGAGGATCAGACCCAAGCCGACGTGCTGATCGTCGAGCTCGGCGGCACCGTCGGCGACATCGAGAGCATGCCGTTTTTGGAAGCCATCCGCCAGATGCACCAGGAACTGGGCGACGCCAACGTCGCCTTCGCCCACACGACGCTCGTGCCCGAACTCGGGGCGGTCGGCGAACAGAAGACGAAGCCGACCCAGCACTCGGTCAAGGAGCTGCGCGCGATCGGCATCCAGCCCGACGTCATCCTCTGCCGAAGCGACACGCCCTTGCGCGCCTCGATCAAGGAAAAGATCGCGCTGTTCTGCGACGTGCCCGACGATGCCGTGGTCAGCCATCACGACGTCGACCTGATCTACGACGTCCCGCTCGTCTTCGAGGAGCAGGGCCTGACGGACTATCTGCTGCGTCGGCTTGAGCTGCCCACCGACGGTCAAGATCTCAGCCAGTGGCGGGACTATCTCGACAAGGCCCAACATCCCGAGCGCCCGCTCCGGATTGCCCTCGTGGGCAAGTACACCGGATTGCGCGACAGCTACGTCAGCTACGTCGAGGCCTTGGGGCACGCCGCGGCGCATCATCGGGCCGGCGTGGAGATCGTCTGGATCGAGGCCGACCAGTACCGCGACGCGCTGTTGGAGGCCGTCGACGGGCTGCTCGTGCCGGTCGGGTTCGGCCACCGCGGCGCCGAGGGCAAGATCGACGCGATCCGGCACGCCCGCGAGAACGGACTGCCGTTCCTCGGCATCTGCTACGGGTTCCAGATGGCGGTCATCGACTTCGCCCGCCACGTCTTGGGGCTGGACGGCGCCAACAGCACCGAGTTCGAGCGCGACACGACCCATCCCGTCATCGACCTGATGCCGGAACAGCGCCATCTGGAGGACAAAGGGGCCACGATGCGGCTGGGCGCCTATCCCGTCCAGCTTCAGACGGACACCCAGGCGCACGTGCTCTACGGCGCGGACGAGATCGAGGAGCGCCACCGTCATCGCTTTGAGGTCAATCCCGACTACATCCAGGCGATGGAAGCCGCCGGGCTGCGGTTCTCGGGCATGTCCACGGACGGCCGCCGCATGGAGATCGCGGAGATCCCCGATCATCCGTTCTTCATCGCCTCGCAGTTCCACCCGGAGTTCAAGTCCCGGCCGACCGCGCCCCGCCCCCTGTTTATGGGATTCGTGCAAGCATGTCTGAGTCGCAGCGGCCAACAAAGCTACAGCGCGCACGCCCCCAGCGCCGGGGCGGCCCGCTCCTCCTGACGATCGCGCTGCTGGGGCCGCTGGCCCTGGTGACGCTGGCGGCGGGCGGCTGCGGGAGCGCCGACACGTCCTCCCGCACGGCGGACACGCCGTCCGGTCCAGCCATCGCCATTCAGCAGGGCGCGCTCTCGCACTACGACGCGTCGGGGCAGCTGGTCTGGTCATTGACCGCCGCGACGGTCCGCTACGACCGGGGGGCCGGGAAAAGCCGCGCACAGGACGCGCGGGTTCGGTTCATGCGCCCGGATTCCTCACCGACGACCCAGACGCCCTCGTTGACGGTTCAGGCTGACCGCCTTGTGTTCGAGCATCGCACGCGGAATCTCGTCCTGCAAGATGGGGTTCGCGGCGACGGATCCGATGGCTTGACGTTCGAGACCGATCGGGCCCAATGGAACGCGAAGCAGCGACGGCTCACCGGCAACCGCCCCGTCAGCATCCGTCGCGAGGACCTGACCATGCGCGGGACCGGCTTCACCTATGATCTCCAGTCGGAGAGCCTCTCGATGCAGAGCGCGTCGCTGCAGGTCCAACTGGAGGGCTCGCGCTGAGATGCCCACGCTGGAAGCCGCGCAACTGGTCAAAACGTATGGCGCACGGCGCATCGTCGACGACGTGTCGCTGAGCGTCCAACCCCAACAGGTCATCGGCCTGCTCGGGCCCAACGGCGCGGGCAAGACGACGACGTTCCACTGCATTACGGGGCTGGTCGCGCCCGGCTCCGGCCAGATCACGCTCGACGGCGAGCCCATCACCCACTGGCCCTTCCACCAGCGTGCGCGGGCCGGGCTCCACTACCTGCCGCAAGAGGCGTCGGTCTTTCGCAAGCTCTCGGTTACGGAGAATCTGCAGGTTGTGCTCCAGGGGCGACGCCTTTCGCGCTCCCAGCGCACCGAGCGCGTCGAGGAACTGTTGCAGAAGCTCGGCATCGTGCGGCTCCGCCGACAGCGGGCCGATACGCTCTCGGCGGGCGAGCGCCGCCGCGTGGAGATCGCGCGAGCGCTGGCCGCTGAGCCCCAATATCTGCTGCTCGACGAGCCGTTTACGGGCATCGATCCGCTCTCGATCGAAGACCTGCAGGGGCTGATTGAGGAGCTGAAAGCCGACGGCCTCGGGGTAATCGTTACCGATCACAACGTGCGCGAGACGCTACGCGTGACCGACTACGTCTACCTCATTCAGGCCGGCCAGGTGTTCTGGGAAGGCCCTCCCGACGAGATCACCGAGGACCCGCGCGCTCGTCGGTTCTACCTCGGCGAACGTTTTCAGATGTGAAAGCCCCCGCTGTCAGCGAATAGGGAACGGCTGATCGGATAAACGGACGGTCGCGAGTGATCGTTTTTCCGTTCATCGGCCATTGATCCGTTGCCCGTCCAGCAACGTGTGAAGCTAAGCCTCGGCGGGCTCGGTGTCGGTGCGTCGGTAGAGCTCCTTGTAGATCAGCAGCGTCACGAAGCCGAGCACGATCAACACGCTGATGACTTGGGCGGTCTTGAGCGCCTCCACGAACGTCTCGGCGCCGGTCACGCAGTTGGTGCCGCCGGTGAGGCAGAGCGCGTCGCCGCGATAGAACTCCACGACGAACCGCAGCACCGAGTAGCCGATGGCGTAGACCGACGTGAGGAAGCCGGCCTTGAACGGCTGGCGCTTGAGCCACCAGAGCACCCCGAACAATAGGAGGCAGCCGACCAGCTCGTAGAGCATCGTCGGGTGGATGTGCATCTCGGGATAGGCTTGGCCGGCGGGGGAGTTGCTGGGGAAGACCATGCCGAAGACCGAGTTGGTGGGGATCCCGTAGGCGTCGCCGTTCATGAAGTTGCCGAAGCGCCCGAACGCCTGGCCCAGCGCGAGCGCGGGCACGACGACGTCGGCGAAGGTCCAGAACGAGACCTTCTTCCACTTGGCGAAGATGAGCAGCCCGATCACGCCGAAGATGAGCCCGCCATGGATCGCCAACCCGCCCTGCCAGATCTTGTAGATGTCGGCCAAGTTTTGGCCGTAGTACTGCCACTGGAAGGCGACGTAGTAGAGCCGGGCCCCGATGATGGCCAAGGGCACCGTGATCAACACGAAGTCGAGGACATCATCCAGCGTCAGGTTCAGGCCGCGACGCCGAATCTCGCGGGTGATGAGCACGATGCCGACGACGATGGCGACGACGTACATGAGGCCGTACCAGCGGATGGCGAGCGGCCCGAATTCTACGATCACAGGATCCATGGCGCAAAAGCCCCCTTATCGATTCCCCAGGGAGTTCCGGGATTCAGGCTCGGATGCGGCGCGTCGGTTGGTCATGCCCTGAGGTCCATTTCGCCAATAGGACAGGTTATTCTAGGCGATGGGTCTGGGCCGGTCAAGAGCGCGCTGTCGCCCGACAGACGAACGGCGGCTCCCCCTGCTGAGCCGCCCGAGACGCCTGCCTTCCAAAGGAGGCCGTTTTCCGTCTAGCAAGCCCTTCATGGATAACGGCTCGAGCTTCGTGCGTCCGTAATCGAGATCACGCTTGTGCCAGGGCACGAATGCGCTCCATGTCGGGCACGACGATCTCTCCGCGGCGCTTGCTGAGCAGGCCTTCGTCTTCCAGGTCACCGAGCGTCGCCGACGTGGTCTCCCGCGTGGAGCCGATGAGATGGGCCAGCTCCTGATGCGTGAGCCCAAGCTCGATGCACACCCCCTCGTCGGTCTCTCGGCCGTACTCTCGGGCCAGCGCCAGCAGGGTGTTCGCCAGGCGGGCCCGCACGCCGCGAAACAGGAGGTTCTCCAGCTTGTTCTCGACCTCCACCATGCGGGAGCCGATCAGCTTGGTGATCGTCATGGCGAACTTGGGGTTCTGCTCGGCAAAGCGCATGAGGTCGTTCTTGTGGACGATGCAAAGCGTGGTGTCCTCCATGGCCTCGGCGATCCAGCGGCGGGTCTCCTCGCCCGCGAGCGCCGTCTCCCCGAAAACTTGCCCCGGGCCCACGATCGCAAACGTCAGCCGCTTGCCGCTCGCGTCGAGGTAGTCGAGCCGCACGCGGCCGTTGTGGAGCGTGTAGACGGTGTCGCTGGGATCGCCGGGAAAGTAGATGGTCTCGCCCTTCCGGTATTGGACGTGCTGCATGAACGCGTCCAGCTCTTCCCGCTGGCGGGCCTCCAACGCCTCCGCCAAGCTGAACTCCCGCACGCACCAGAACCGTCCGCTCTCCGTCATGGGCCCTCCTCTGGATCATCTCGGGCTCGTTCATCGTCATGGTAACGAGCGCCCCGCGTCAATGTAAGCCGCCTTACAGCGCCCCGCGCTGCCGTCTGGTGAAATGGGTCGCGACGCAGGGTTGGACGCCCATACGCCGCTTGGGTACCCTGAGATCCATCGACGGAACCTGATGAACCCACGACAGGAGGGAATCACATGGCAGATCTGACGTACGTGAGCGCCGACAACTTCCAGCAGGAGGTCCTCGGGGCCGATACGCCCGTGCTCGTGGACTTCTATGCCGACTGGTGCGGCCCGTGCAAGGCGCTCGCGCCCGTGATCGAGGAGCTGGCCGACGAGTTCGGCGAACAGCTCAAGGTCGTCAAGCTGGACGTCGACCAGAACAACGAGCTCGCCATGCAGTACGGCGTGCAGAGCATCCCCACGATGGTCCTGTTCAAGGGCGGCGACGAGGCCGACCGCATCGTCGGCTTCCTGCCGAAGGGCCAACTGAAGGAGCAACTCGAGGCCCATTTGAACGGGGCGAGCGCGTAAGCTCGCCCCGTTGGGGCTGACGCTTCCCCCTATCCGCGATCGCCAAGCCGAGGGCGCCGGCAGCCGCGCCCTCGTGGAAACGACACAGACCGGCGAGGTCGAAAGGAGTCGGAATGCTGGCTCGTCTCATCCAAGACAAGCACGATTGGGCGCTGTTGCTGTTGCGCCTGGCCATGGGCCTGATCTTTATCATCTACGGCTGGCGCCACGTGAGTGGCCTGGCAGGCTACACGAACGCCTTCGCCAACCAGTTCAACATCCCGTTGCCCGAGATCATGGCCCCGCTGGCTGCCTACGCAGAGCTGCTCGGCGGCGTGGCCGTGTTGTTGGGCATCTTGACCCGCTACGCCGGCGCCGTGCTGGCGGTCGTCATGGTCGTGTCCACGCTGACGGTGAAACTGCCGGCCGGACTGGCCAACGGCAACGACTTCCTGGGACTGACGGGGTTCTGGGATCTCGATCTGACGCTGTTCATGATGGGCGTCGTGCTGGTGCTGGCGGGGCCGGGCTCGCTGGCGCTGGAGCGCGGCCTGTTCGGACGCGAGCTGTGACCCCTGAGACGGGCTGAGCACGGAGGAGGCATGAAGGAGGCCGAGCCGTGAACGAGCTGCCCGACGAGGAACGCCAGGAATTCGTGCGGTGGCTCCATCGCCTGGAAGGCCAAGTCCGCGGCATCGCGGGCATGGTGGAACGGGGCGAGGCCGGGGACGACGTGCTCGTGCAGTTGGCCGCCGTCCGTTCCTCGGTCTCCACTTTGACGCTGGACATGCTGAACGCCTACATCGAAGCCGCGGTGCCCAGCGCCAACGGCGACGGGACCGACGACGAGGCCGCCGAGCGGCTCAAGCGCTCACTCAGCGTCGTCCTCCGCCACAGCTGAGGACTCCATCTGGGCCTCGAAGAAGTCCATGAGCGCGCGGATCTCGTCGGTCGGCTCGACCATGCCGTAGATGGCCGTCGACTTGCCGAGCCGCCAGGCCCAACAGCTGTCGCCGTAGGACCAGTGCCACCACTCGCCGGCATAATTGGTGAACCCCGCCGCGCTCATCACGCGGACGAGCCGCTCCCGATTCCGCCGCGCCTCGTCGGTGATCTTCTCGTCGTAGGTGGCCGCGACGTGGCGCCGGACGTCGCGATCCCCGTCGTAGGGCGAGACCATGTCCAGCTCGTTTCCCGCCTCATCGACGATGGTCAAGTCGACGGCGCCGCCCGTTGAGTGCCCCGGTGGCGTGGGAATGTCGGGCGGGTGGACGTAGCGATTGGTCTCCCGTCGGAGAATGTTCTTCGGCCAGTGCGGGTTGTCGGCCTTGAACTTTTCGTAGACCCACTCGTAGATCGTCCACTGGTGCTCGGGGGCCCGATAGGCGCTGGTGACGAAGAAGTTGTAGCCGTCGGGAAGCAGTTCGTAAGCGTCAAGCAACATCTCGACCACGGTCTCGCGCAGATACGGCAACGGCGGAATGCCCAGGTCGTTCGGCTCGTCTTTCAGGAGAATATCGGGGCAGCGATCGGCAATCCCGACGAGCGGCTCGCCGACGTCGGCGATTTTGACCTTGTTGATCTCCCGAATCGGCTCGACGACGGAGAATCGTTGCCGGGGGCGCGTGACCATGGTGCCCCGCTTGTAGCATCTGCACCCCCCCGATGCAACTCCCGCGCGTCGTTGGACGGACCCCGGTTGGCGTCTATCATGAGGGTGGCCATGGCGCAGGCGAAAACGCAGACGCCCATGATGCAGCAGTACTTCCGCATGAAGGCCCAACATCCGGGTGTGATCCTCTTTTTCCAGCTGGGCGACTTCTACGAGACGTTCTACGAGGACGCCGAGCTCTGTGCCCGCGAGCTGGACATCGCGCTCACCCAGCGCGAGGGCCAGCCGATGGCCGGCGTCCCCATCAAAAAGGCCCACCTGTATCTCAACCGCCTGTTGCGCCGCGGCCACAAGGTCGCGCTCTGCGATCAAGTTCAGGACCCCCATGAGGCCAAAGGGCCGGTCGAGCGCGAAGTCGTCCGCGTCGTCACGCCGGGGACCGTCCTGGATGAGGACGTCCTCGACGGCGGCAAGCAGAACCACATCGCGGCGTTGCTTCTCGACAAAGAGCGCGTCGGGTTGGCCGTGGCCGACGTCTCCACGGGCGAGTTCCGCGCCACGGAGTTGATCACCCTTGACGAGGCCAAGGGCGAACTGGCCCGTCTGCAGCCGAGCGAGATCTTGCTCCCCGAGGGAGACATCACTGACGATCAACTGACGCTCGATCCGGACGAACGCCAGGCACGCACGACGATCGAGCCCCGACGGTTCCGGGGCGATCACATCAAGGAGCACTTCGGCCTCGCGTCCCTCGACGGGCTGGGACTGAGCGAGCTCTCCGGCCGAGCCGCGGGCGGGCTGCTCCACTACCTGCAAGAGACGCAGAAAGCCGGCCTGGATCACCTGAAGCCGCCCACGGCCTACTCGACGTCGAACGTCATGGGACTCGATCCCTTCACGCAGCGCAATCTGGAGCTGGTCCGCGAGCTGCGCACGGGGGGCGAGCAGCACACGCTCCTGTCGATCCTGAACGACACGTCGACCGGGATGGGCGAGCGCCGCCTGCGATCGTGGGTGCTCAGCCCCGTCCTGGATCGAACCCAGATCGAGCGCCGTCAGGCGATGGTGGCATTGTTTCACGCGGAGGAACTCGCCCGCTCCGAACTTCGGGATCTGCTGTCCGGGATCTACGACGTGGAACGGCTTGCCGGCAAGCTGGGCGCGAGCCGTTCCACCCCTCGGGATCTGCTCTCGCTGAAGCAGTCGCTGGCGCAGCTGCCCGCGCTACGCCACCAGCTGGATCAGCTCCGCGCCGCCCACGACGTTGCGCGACTGAACGAGATCGGGAACGAGCTCACCGACCTGGCCGTTGACGAGCTCGTGGACGACCTCCAACGGGCCCTGCGCGAGGATGCGCCCTTTACGCTGACCGAGGGCGGGATCATCCGGGACGGCTATTCCGACGACCTGGATGAGGTCAAGGCCCGCGAGCGCGAGCAGAAACAACGCATCCTCGATCTCGAAAGCGACGAGAAGCAGACGACGGGGATCCCGTCGTTGAAGGTTGGCTACAACGCCGTGTTCGGCTACTACATCGAGATCACCCGCACGCACGCCGAAAGCGTGCCCGAGCGCTACACCCGAAAGCAGTCGCTCAAGTCGGCCGAGCGCTACGTCACCCCGGAACTGAAGGACCATGAGGAGAAGATCCTCTCGGCGCAAGAGCGCGCCCAAAAGCTGGAGTACGATTTGTTCTGCCGACTGCGAGACCGAGCGGCCGAACACGTCCGCGAGCTCCAGAGGCTGGCGGCGCGGATTGCCGAGCTAGACGTCTACTCGGCGTTGGCCGAGGTGGCAAAGCGTCGCAGCTACACGCGGCCCGAGTTCACCGACGATCGGACCATCGAGATCACCGAGGGCCGGCACCCCGTGGTGGAGATCCTCCAGACCGACGAGGCCTTCGTGCCCAACGACCTGGAAATGGCCTCCGACGAGACGCTCGTCGTGCTGACGGGGCCGAACATGAGCGGCAAGAGCACGTACCTCCGCCAGACGGCGCTGGTCTGCCTCATGGCCCAGATGGGCTCGTTCGTGCCCGCTGAACACGCTCGGCTGCCGATCGTGGACAAGATCTTCACGAGGGTGGGCGCGAGCGACATGCTGGCTTTTGGATATTCCACGTTCATGGTGGAGATGATCGAGGCGGCCCAGATCCTCAACAACGCCACCGAGGACAGCCTCGTCATCCTGGACGAGATGGGCCGCGGCACGAGCACCTTCGACGGCGTCTCCATCGCCTGGGCCGTCGCTGAGCATCTGGTGTCTAATATCGGGGCCAAGACGCTCTTCGCCACGCACTACCACGAGCTGACGCTCTTGGCGAACAAGCTTCCGGGCGTCGTCAACATGACGGTGCTGGTGAAGGACCACGGCGACGATGTCATCTTTCTGCACCAGGTCCAGCGCGGCGAGGCCGAGGGCAGCTACGGCGTCCACGTGGCCAAGCTCGCCGGGCTTCCGGAGGAGGTCATCAACACCGCCAGCAACGTGCTCAACCAGATCCTGCAAGGCAACCCCCTGGAAGCCATCGAAGGGAACAAACCGACCGAACCGAAGGTCATCAAACAGCCATCGCTGTTCGGCGGCGAGCCCCATCCTGTCGTGGACGAGCTCAAGGAGGTCAACGTCGACAACCTCACGCCGATCGAGGCCCTCAACCTCATCCATCGGCTCAAGGACAAGCTCTAGCTCCGGCGAGATTCCCTATGGCTCATGCCCAGCTCAACCTGGCCGACTGGCGACGCAAGGTTGCCGAGCTGTATGCGGAGGTCCGCGAGCTGGCGGCTGAGGACCCCGAACGCACCCATCGTTTTTCCCGCGCGCAGCGCGATCGACTCTTCGGCCGGCATCCGAGTTCTCCCCTGAGTGTTGATCAACAGCGCGCGGTCCCCGGGCTCAGCTACTGCCCCTATGATCCGGCTTGGCGCTTGGCGGCCGGCGTTCAAGCCGCAGACCCGCACACCCGCGAGATCGAGCTTCCCGAGAGCACCTTCCAACTGACGCTCGCGGGACATGTCGAGGTGCCGCTCGCCACGGACAGAGCTTGGCTGGATCTGTTCTGGATCGAGGGCTACGGCGGCGGGCTGTTTCTGCCGTTTCTGCCGTTCAAGGACGCCACCAACGGCAATACGACCTACGGCGGCGCCCGTTACCTCTACGACACGATCAAAGGGGTCGATCTCGGAACGGCCTTCGACGCGCTCGTCCTCGACTTCAACTTCGCGTATCACCCCCTCGTGCGCCTACAACGACGCCTGGATCTGTCCGCTCGCGCCCATGGAGAACACCCTGCCAGCCGTCGTGGAAGCCGGCGAGCGACTGACTTGAGTCATTCAAGTGCCGGGTCCGGTGCCCTATAAAAGATCCAAGACTCAGGTATTGAGCCATGTCGGATCGATGGAGGGACATGCCGATAACGCGCACGATGATCGCCCTCACC
>JAHEOA010000094.1 GCA_018609825.1 Candidatus Bipolaricaulota bacterium
AGCTTGGGCTGAGCGACTTCTTTGCGGCGCGGGTCACCGGCGACGACGTCAGCGCGGGCAAGCCCGACCCCCAAGTGTTTCTACGGGCCGCCGAGCGCCTGGACGTGGCCCCTGCGCGCTGCCTGGTGATCGAGGACGCGGCCGCCGGCGTCGAAGCTGCACGTCGAGCGGGGATGGCAGCGATTGCCGTGACCGGTCAGCCCTCGGCCGGACATAGACGGGCGGAGCGCGTCGTGGGGTCGTTGGCCGAGCTGGACGCGGATGCCGCGATCGCGCTCATCGATCGTCACAGCATGGCTTCGCCCTCCTGACCTCCGCGCAAGTGGCGTTCATCTGGGGAACCGTGGAAGGCCACCGGACTGCGGCCGCCCGGGTCGAGCTCGCCCTGTGATCCGTCACGGCAGCGCTCGCCTGCCGCTACCCTTCAGCAAGTAGCGTCGGATTTCGGCCTCGACGACAAGCGGGGCCGATGCCCGGTCGTCGGGCATCGGCCCCGCCGCTCGTTCGCGACTGAATGTCGTTGGTCGCCCGCTCAGAACACCCGGTACGTGAACCCGAGGTTGAAGCCCAACTCCGGCTCCTCGTAGCGGTCGCCGATCGCCCCGTGCGCGCTGGCCGTCAAGCTCAGCGACGCCTGGACCTGAGCACTCAGGGACAGATCCAGCGTATGGGTGGCGTAGTTTGCTCCGGTCGATTCTTGGACGCGGACGTACTGATACGTCGTCGTCAGGGTTGACGTCGGCGACAGCGTCCGGTGGTAGTCGACCGAGGCGTTGACGGTGTAGGCGCCCTCCAACGGCAGCGGCATGCGGCCCTCGGCGCGTGCGAGCATGCGCCCGTTCGGATCGAGCGGGAGCGCATAGTTGGCGCGGGCGCGCAAGAACGGGTTGTGCTCGTCCGTCGGATCGATCACGGGATAGCCTACGCCGGCCGTGGCGTTCCAGCCGCAGAAGCGCGTCAGGTCAGCGTGGAGCACGCTCTGCAAGGCCAGGACGGCCTCGACGTCGAAGGAGGTCTCAAACAGGTCCTCGATGGCCTGCAACATCTCGGCCGTACTCATCGTTCGGCCGCTGCCGATGATCTGGGAGAGCTCGGTCATCGTCTCCTCGTCGGGGAGCTCGCTCAAAACGTCCTGAGACTGCAACGCCTCGGCGATCCGGATCGCCCTGGCCATCGGGGTCACGTTGCGGAACTGGCCCATGCCGGCGCCGGCCAGACCGCTGATCGTGACCCCTGAACCCGGAAGGCCACTCGTGTTGATGCCGCCGAAGACGAAGTTGTCGCCCTGAATAAAGTAACGGGCTTGACCGTCGCTGGAGAGCGCGGAGGCCAGCTCCACCCCGGCGGGCGAGATGCGAACGTTGGCCTGGCCGTCCACGTTGTAGCTCCAGTTCCCCTGTTGTGACCAGGCAAACCCGTCCAGCGTGAGGCTGCCCGAATTGACGTTGTTGCGATCGTCGAGGTATCGGTCCTCAAACTGTTGGTACTCGCCGTTCAGCGTCAACTGGGTCAGTTGGTTGGTCGGCGGCGTGTAATCGCAGATCGATACCGCCTGTCCGACGGCGGTCAGGCTGAGGCCGAGAACGGCGACGGTCACGAGAAACACGTGAATGCGAAGTTGCTTCATGGTGAACCTCCTTACGGTTCAACGCGACTTGGATGCCCATGCTCCGATGAGCTCGCGTCCGATCCATATTTTAACATAGACGCGCGAACGTCTCGATGGCCTCGATTACGGCAACGCGAGGCCAACTGCTATAATGCCGCCGAGGTGAGCCTGTGTACGTGGCATCCATGCCCGGCGCCCGCTGGATCGAGACGTTTGTGCGCTATGTCGGGGAGAGCACGCTGCTTCTGACCGACACGCTCCAGTGGCTCGCCCGTCCGGGCGCCTGGCGGGCTGGGCGCATCCTGCGCCAGATCGAACGGATCGGCTGGAACAGTCTCCCCATCGTCTCGTTCATCGCCCTCACCATCGGCATGGCGGTGGCGTATCAGACGGCCTATCAGATGCAGAAGTTCGGCTTCGGGACGTATATCTACACGGCCAGCTTCTCGGCGCTGATGGTCTTCCGCGAGATCGGGCCCGTCTTGACGGGTCTGATCATCGCCGGCCGCGTGGGAGCGGCCATCACCGCCGAGCTGGGCACGATGCAGATCACCCAGCAGATCGACGCACTGCGCTCGCTCGCCACCGATCCCGTAAAGTATCTCGTCGTGCCGCGGTTTGTGGCGCTCGTCGTCGGTCTGCCGTTGTTGACGATCTACGCCGACGTCATCGGGCTGGTCGGCAGCTACATCGTGGGCACGACCCAACTGGAGATCGGCTCGCAGCTCTACGTCCACATGTCCCAGACCCTGTTGGCCGCCAAGGACCTCTGGACGGGCCTGGTCAAGTCCCTGGTGTTTGCGGTCATCATCGGGATCGTCAGTTGCCACGAGGGTTTCCGTACGCACGGCGGCGCCGAGGGTGTCGGCCGCTCGACGACCTGGTGCGTGGTGATCGCCTCGACGTTGATCATCGCCGCCGACGCGTTCTTCACCGCCATCTTCTACTTCACGGGCCAATGAGCGATCCGATCGTCGACGTTCAGAATCTGCGCAAGAGCTTCAACGGGACGCCCGTGCTGGCCGGCGTCAATCTCCGGATCGAGCGAGGCGAGACAGTCGTCGTCATCGGCCGCAGCGGCTGCGGCAAGACGGTGCTCTTGAAACACCTGATCGGACTGATCCGCCCCGACAGCGGCTCGATCCGCATCGACGGCGTGGAACTGAACGGGCTGGACGAGCGCGCGCTCAACGAGATCCGGCTCAAGGTCGGGATGCTCTTTCAGGAGGCCGCGCTGTTCGACTCGATGAGCGTCTATCACAACGTCGGGTTCGCGCTTTACGAACACAGCGAGCTCGACAAGGCCCAGATCCGGGCCCGCGTTCGTCAATGCTTGGACGCGGTCGGCTTGGGCGACTTGCCCGATTGTTCGATCGATGAGCTCTCGGGCGGGATGAAGAAGCGCGTCGGCTTGGCCCGCGCCATCGCCCAAGACCCCGATATTCTGTTGTACGATGAGCCCACGTCCGCCGTCGACCCGATGATGGCGGACGAGATCAACGGGTTGATTCGCCAGTTGAGCGAGGACCTCGACGTCGCGTCGGTGGTCGTCACCCACGAGCTGAGCGACGCGCTCGCGGTCGCGGATCGGATAGCGCTGTTGGAAGACGGCGTCATCGCGGCCGAAGGCCGGGCCAGTACGTTTGAGGACCTGAGCGATCCGGCGATTCGCCGTTTCTTTACGCGGCGGTAAGGTCTCGCGGGGAAAGGAGCCATCTGAGGCACATGGAACGGACGCGCACCTCGGCCGGCCGAGTGGGGATCTTCGTCTTGATCGGACTCGCGCTGCTGGTCGGCATCGTCTTCACGCTGACCGACTGGCAGGCCGTGCGCCGCGGCTACACGCTCCAGGCGGAGTTCGACTCCGCCAGCGGCCTCGCCGCGGGCGCCCCCGTCCACTACGCCGGGGTCGCCGTCGGCCATGTCCGCGACATCCGCATCGTGCACGAGGGCGCCCGACCGGCCGTGCGCTTGACGCTTTGGCTGCCCGATGCGATCGAGGTGCAGGCCAACGACCAAGTCTTCATCGGCCTGCTCGGCCTCCTGGGCGAAAAGTACGTCGCGATCAAGCCCGGCTCGGGGGAGGGAGAAACGCTGACGGCCGGCGCGACGATCGACGGCACCGAGGCGATCTCCGAGTTGGAGATCGCCCGGCGGCTCAACCGCATCCTGACCGACGCCGAGGGCGTCGTCCAAGAGGCGAACAACCTGATCACGGACCGCGCGCTGATCTCGCAACTCCGCTCGGTCGCCGACCGCACAGACCAGGTCACCGACGACCTGGAAGCGACCCAACGGCGAGCCGACGCGCTCATGACCGAGTGGCAGCGGGTCGGCGAGCAGAGCGCCCAGATCCTGGACAGCCTGCAGCGCTGGGGCCCCATCGTCGCCGCCGGCGCGGTCCTCTTGCCGTTGCTCGGGATTCTCCTGTTGCCGTAGCGTCGCCGCTCCGCGCACGCCGCCCGTGGCCAGCGCCGCGGGCATCCACCTCGCCCTACGCCTGCGAGCCCCCGACGGCGGAGAGCTTCTCGCGCAGGACCCGTTCCAGGATGTCGAGACGATCCATGATCAGCCCGCGCAGCCGATCGACGTTCATCGGGCCCCCCAAGCGCGGCTGCTCAAGGACCCGCCGCTCGGAGCGATACGCGTCCTCCGGCGTCGGCGGGCAGACGACGTGCTCTCGCCACTTGCGCTTCCAGCCCTCCACCATCGGGCCGTCCAGGCCGAAGCGATCGAGCATCTGCCCGACTCGCTCGCGGAGCTGCTCCAGGGACTCGTCCAGGCGACCCGTCAGACACTCGCCCTCCGGTCGCCGCGTCTGGCGCTGCGGCCGAAGGCGCTGCCCCCGCGTCCGCTCCGCCACACGAGCGCCGACCGAGTCGCCGCCTCGGTCGAGGTGCTTGCGCAGGATCTGGCCCTGCTGGATGGTAAGCGTCCCCTTCGCCTCCTCGATGGCGTCTTGGAGAGCCTGGCGGAACTCCGATCGCGCCTGGCGCAGCTCCGAGTCGTGGGACGCCACCGCCTGACGGTACGCGTCGCGACTGCCCTCGAACCGGACGAGGAACGCGCGCAGCGAGCGCTGGGCGTCGATCACGCGGTCCCGCTTCGCGCGCAGGTCCGACACGATCGCGTGCAGCGTCTGGAGCTGCTCGGCGCTCAAGTCCATGTCGTTGATGGCCCGAAGCATGGCGATCTCCTGTTGGAGCTGGTCCGAGTCGACCTCGACCGACGCCTGCGACTTGGGCTCGCTCGACGGCGACTGCATCTGGCTGAGCACGAGCGGCGTGTCCGACAGCGCCAAGGACAACGCGACGAGCCCGACCGCCAAAACCCCTTTGCGCATGCGGCATCCCCTCCAATGATGCAGGAATCGAGGACATTATACGGGGTCCGGGTCGGCTTCGGATAACGCGATCGCTGACGGGCCGTCGCACAAGCGGGGTCACCCGTGGGTCGCGATGCGGGGCCAGCTTGCTGCCACCGCCTCGACCGAGGTCTGGCCGTGATCCGTGGGCGCGAGCCTCAGGACGAGGGGGTGAACCAGAGCGGGTTGGTCATCGCGCGGA
>JAHEOA010000095.1 GCA_018609825.1 Candidatus Bipolaricaulota bacterium
ATGCCTCACTCCTCCAGTTCCAGCGTGATCTCGTCGCTCGCCAGATGGCGAATCCCGTCTTTACCCCGAACGATCAGCCGCCCGTCCTCGGCCAGGCCCTCCACGCGGACGCGTTCCCGGTGGCCCTCGCGAACGACCCCGACGTGTTCGCCCAGGGCCGATACCTTCGGCCACGCCTGGCGTCGGATGGGGTCGAAGCCCGCCGCCCGGAACGTCCCATAGGCGGACGCGATCCCCTCGATCATCGCCGCGGCGGCGTCGGTCACCGTCACGGCTCGTCCCAGGACATGCCGCAGGGTCGTCGCGGGCACGCGGGCGTCGTCGGGGGCGGGATTGCGGACGTTCAGCCCCACGCCGACGATCAGCCAGTCAACCTGGTCCCGTTGCGACGTGGCTTCGATGAGCGTGCCGCCCAGCTTTCGCCCCGAGATCATGAGATCGTTCGGCCACTTGACGGCAATCGGCAACCGGAAGCGATCGCGCAGGCCTTGCGCCAGCCCGACGGCCACCAGCACGGAGAAACACCCGGCAGGGGCTCGGGGCGTGTCGGGCCGCAGCACCAGCGATGCCCAGAGCCCGCCCGGCGGCGACGCCCAAGCGCGCCCGCGTCGCCCACGGCCCTGCCGCTGTTCGTCCGCCAAGATCATTGTCCCTTCCGCAGCGCCGGACTCGGCCTCGGCCCGGGCGAGGTCCATCGTCGACGCGACGGCCCCATAACGACGAAGTTGAGCGTCGGGGAACGCGCCTCGCAGCGTCCGGTCGAGCTCGTCGATGGAGGTCGGGGCGCTCACGACGGCTGCACCTTGGCCAGGCCGACCTTGGCCGCCAGGCCATTGACGTTCACGTCGTCGACGTAATCGAGCGAGTCGCCCTCCGGCAAGCCCTCGTGGAGTGACACGGCCAACGTCTCGTCCTGGACGTGGGCCTGATACTGCCTGAGCGCGTGTTCGAGTTCGACGTCGGCGGCCACATAGAGCTGGATGCGATCGGAGACCTCGAAGCCGGCTGCCTTGCGCAGTTGTTGCACGTGATGGACGAGCTCGCGGACGTGGCCCTCGGCGCGCAATTCGGGCGTCAGTTCGGCATCCAGCGCCACGACGCAGGCGTCGTCGAACGCCACGGGCGCCTCGGATGGGGTCTGGTGACGGACCTCGACGTGTCGGTCGGTCAGTTCGACGGCCGCGCCATCGACGGCGAGCTGATAGCGTCCGTCGGCGCTCAGGGCCCGCTCGATCTCGCTCGGATCGACGGCTTCCTGAAGGGCTTGCTGGATCGCCGGCGCCTGGGGCCCGAAGTCGGGGCCGATCGCGGCCATGTTCGGCTCGAGGCGCGTCTGGACGTACTGGTTTCTCAGGTCCTCGTCGGTAAACTGCCAGTCCTTCAGGTTGAGCTCGCGCTTGACCAGCTCGTTCAGCTCGTCAGGCAGCGCGCGCGCGTGGCGGTGTTGGACCCACATGGTGCGCAGCGGCTGGCGGACCTTGAGCCCGCAGTTCTGGCGGGCGGCCCGCCCGAGCGAGACGACCTCGCGCGCCAGCGCCATGTCGCGCTCGAGCGCGTCGTCCATGACGTCGCCGTCGGGCTGGGGGAAGCGGGCCAGGTGGACGCTCTCGCCTTCGGGGCATCCCAGCCCTCGGTAAATGTCCTCGGTCACAAACGGCGTGAACGGGGCCATCATCTTCGACAGCCCAAGAAGCGCCTCGTAGAGCGTCGCGTAGGCGCTCCGTTTGTCGTCGGTGAGCTCCGCGCCCCAGAACCGGGGCCGCGAGACGCGCACGTACCAGTTGCTCAGATCATCCACGAACGCGTCGATGGCCTGGGTGGCGGTGACGACGTCGTAGGCGTCGAGCGAGGCCGTGACACGTTCCGCCGTGCGCGACAGCCGCGAGACGAGCCAGCGATCCAGGGTCGCCCGATCGCTCAGCTCGGCCCGGTCGCGCTCGTAGTCGAACCCGTCGATGGAGGCATACAGCGCAAAAAAGTTGTAGACGTTGGCCACGCGATTGAGGAAGCCGTAGAGGACCTTGCTCGTCTCCTCCTTGGAGAGCGGGATATCGCGCCAGGGGGCGCTGCCGGAGTAGAGATACCAGCGCAGGGCGTCGGCCCCAAACTCCTGAGCGAACTCCATGGGATCGAGCACGTTGCCGCGCGACTTGCTCATCTTCTTGCCCTCGGCGTCCAGGCCCATGCCGTTGACCACGACGTGGCGGTAGGGGTGCGGGTATTCCCGATTCGGGTACAGCAGCGTGCTCGTGACCAAGAGGGAGTAGAACCAGCCGCGCGTCTGATCCAGCCCCTCGCAGATGAAGTCGGCCGGGAACTGCTCCTCGAACGTCGCCTGGTTCTCAAAGGGGGCGTGCCACTGGGCCGTGTGCATCATGCCGGAGTCGAACCAGCAGTCGATCACGTAGGGGACGCGCTCCATGGTGCTCTCGCATTCGGGGCATTCGAGCTTGACCGCGTCGACGTAGGGGCGATGGGGCTCGACGTCCTGGGCCAATGTCGGATCCTGCGCGTGATCGACGAGCTCCGCGCGGCTGCCGACGCAGAGCGTGTGGTTGCCCGTGCTGCAGACCCAGACCGGCAGCGGCGTGCCCCAGTAGCGATCGCGCGAGAGCGCCCAGTCCTTCATCGACTCCAGGAAGTTGCCGAAGCGCCCGTCGCGCATGTGCTCGGGATGCCAGTGGATCGCCTGGTTGTTGGCGATGATCTCGTCCTGACGGGCCGTCGTCTGGACGAACCAGGAGTCGAGCGCGTAGTACAACAGCGGCGTGTCGCAGCGCCAGCAGAACGGATAGGTGTGCTCGTAGGTTGTCTGCTTGTAAAGCTTCCCGTCGGCCTCCAGATCCCGAGTGATCTGCTTGTCGGCGTCCTTGACAAACACGCCCGCATACGGGCCGACCTCATCGGTGAAGCGCCCGTTCTCATCGACCGTGTGTCGCTTGGGGAGGCCGAAACTCTCGCCCAATTGGTAATCCTCTTCGCCGTACATCACGGCCGTGTGGACCACGCCGGTCCCCTCGTCCGTGGAGACCATCTCGCCGGTCTCGGCGATCACGTACCAGGCGTTCGGGGCTTCGCCGTCGGCCTCCAGGGCGTCCTTGAGATGGGGGAAGAGCGGCTCGTAGGCCCACCCGTCCATGTCACGGCCCTTGAGCGCCTCCAGAATCTCGTAGTCGCCCTCGATGACCGTGTCGACGAGCTCGCTCGCCAGGTAGTAGACCTCGTCGCCCTGCCGGACCTTGGCGTAGTCGATGGACGGCCCGACCGCCAGGGCGACGTTGCCCGGCAGTGTCCAGGGCGTGGTCGTCCAGGCCAGGATGAACTCGTTCGGCCGATCCTGCAGCGCAAACTTCACGAAGACGGCTGGATCGGTCGTCTGTTCGTATCCTTGGGCGACTTCGTGCGAACTGAGCGGCGTGCCGCAGCGCGGACAATAGGGCAGCACTTTATGGCCGCGATAGAGCAGGCCTTGGTCCCAGATGGTTTTGAGCGCCCACCAGACCGATTCGATGTAGTCGTTCGTGTAGGTGATGTAGGGGTCATCCAGGTCGATCCAGAAGCCCATGCGCCGAATCATCTCTTCCCAGGCGTGGACGTATTCCCAGACGTTGGCCTTGCAGGTCTCCACGAACGGCTCCACGCCGTAGTCCTCAATCTCTTGCTTGCTGTTGAGGCCGAGCTGCTTCTCGACCTCGAGCTCCACGGGCAGCCCGTGGGTGTCCCAGCCGCCCTTGCGCACGACGTGGTAGCCGCGCATCGTCATGTATCGCGGAAAGAGGTCCTTGTAGACGCGGGCCATCATGTGGCCGAAGTGCGGCTTGCCGTTGGCCGTGGGCGGCCCCTCAAAGAAGACGTACCGAGGATGATCTTCGGTCTGGCGCAGCGACTTTTCGAATATCGCCTGCTCGGCCCAGAAGCTCAGCACCTGTGCCTCGCGATCGGACACATCGCTCGTCAGTTTGGGATAGTTGGATTGGGGCATTGTTGATCACCCGGGCGACCCGCCTATCTTAACCCTCGACGACAGGGGCGTCAATCGGTTCAAAACGCTCTTTTGATGAGGGTATACGGAGCGACTCGGTTCGGGTCGCCGGGCCGCGATCGATGCGGTTACGGATCGGAACCGAAGCGGGCAACGATCGTCTCGACGTGCTTGGTGTGATACGAGAGGTCGAACAGCTCCGCGAGGCGCTCTGGGCTGATTCGCTCGTGGACGCCTCCGTCGTCATGAAGAACGTCGTGGAGGGATTGGCCGGTCCGTTCGCTCTCGCGGGCGGCGGCGCTCAGGCGCTCGTGGGCCTCCGTCCGGGGCATGCCGGCGTCGACGAGCGCGAGCAGCACGCCTTGGGAGAAGACGGCGCCCCGGGTCAGGTCGACGTTCTCGCGCATGCGGTCGGCGTTCACCCGGAGATGCTCCAGGACGCTCGTCGCCTTGGCGAGCATCGTGTGCAGCGCCTGGAAGCTGTCGGGGATGACGACGCGCTCGACCGAGGAGCGCGTGAGGTCCTGCTCGTGCCAGACGGCCATGTTCTCCACACCCGCCAGCGCGTTGGCGCGCACGATGCGCGCCAAGCCCGCGATGGTCTCGGAGTTGGACGGGTTCTGCTTGTGGGGCATGGACGACGAGCCGTGCGGGCGTCCTTCGCGGACCTCGTCGATCTCCGCGCGGCTCAGGTTGCGGATCTCGGTGGCGATCCGCTCCAACGTCCCCGCCGTGATGGCCAGCGCGGTGAGCCCCTCGGCGTGGCGGTCGCGGGCCAGCAGCTGGCTGGCGATGCGGGCGGGCTTCAAGTCGAGCTGTTCGCAGACGCGGCGCTCGACCTCGGGATCCACGTTGGCGTACGTCCCGACCGATCCGGAAACCTTTCCAATGGCTGCGATCGAACGTGCCCGTTGGAGGCGCTCGCGATCGCGTGTCAGTTCGTCGTACCAGTTGAGCAGCTTCAGGCCGAACGTGATCGGCTCGGCGTGGACGCCGTGGGTCCGGCCGATCATGACCGTCGACTGATGCTCGAGGGCGCGTCGCTTGAGGATCGCCAACGCCCGATCGAGCTCGTCGATCAAGATGTCGAGGCCGTCGCGAAGCGCCATGGACAGCCCCGTGTCGACGACGTCATAGGAGGTCAGTCCGCGGTGGATGTAGCGCCCATGGGGGCCGACTTGGGCCTCCAACGAGCGCACGAACGCCAGAACGTCGTGGCCGATGTCGGCCTCGATCCGCTTGGCGGCGTCGACGTCGACGTGAGCGCGCTCCTGGATGGCTTGCGCGCTGGATTCCGGGATTTGGCCGAGCTCCAGGAGCGCATTCGCCACGGCCAACTCGACCTCGAGCCAGCGGCGGTACTTGGCCTCGTCGCTCCAGAGGTCTGACATGGGGGAGCGGGCGTAGCGCTCAATCATCGGGGGACTCCTCGCGGCGGGGATAACCCGAGTAGACCATGTCGGGCCCGCTCCAGGCAACCTGGACGTCGCGCAACGGGACGGCCTCTTGAACGCAGGCGGCGCCGCCCCCGCTGATGGGGCTCGGCGCCGTGGCGCCGCCGATCAGCGTCGGCGCCACGAAGAACGTGACCTTGTCGAGCAAGCCGGCGTCGAGAAACGCCCCGGCGACGCTCGATCCGCCTTCTACCAGCACGCTGTCGATCGCGCGCTCGCCCAACTGCGCCATGAGCGCGCCGAGGTCGACGTGACCGTCGGCGTCGGCCGGCAGCCGCCAGACCTCGATCGCGGTTGGCGTGTCGAGCTGGCGGAGTGTGGCTTCGGCCTCGGGCGACATGTCGACCGTGGCGATGACCGTGGGCGCCGGGCTGTCCAGATGGAAGAGTTGAGCGTCCGGGGACAGTCGTCCGTGGGTGTCGAGCACGATCCGGATCGGATCCCGACCCTCAACCTGGCGAACCGTCAGTTGCGGATCGTCTCGCAGGGCCGTGTCGACACCGACGAGCACGGCCGCGCAGCGACGGCGCCACCGATGGACGAGCCCTCGCGATTCCTCGGAGGAGATCCAACGGGCGTCGCCCGTGCGCGTGGCGATCTTGCCGTCGAGGCTCATGGCGGTCTTGAGCAGGACAAAGGGCAGCCCCGATGTCGCGAACTTCTCGCGGATCTCGTTCAGGCGCCGGGCCTCGTCGCCCAGAACCCCTTCCACGACGTCGACGCCGGCCTCCCGCAGCTGGGCGATGCCGCGGCCGTTGACTTCGGGGGTCGGGTCGCGGGTCGCAATCACCGCGCGGGCGATGCCGGCTCCAATGATGCGCTCGACGCACGGCGGGGTGCGTTTCTCGGGGAAGTCGACGCAGGGCTCGTAGTTGACGTACAGCTCCGCGCCGCGCGCCGCGCCGCCCGCCCTGTCCAAGGCCTGGGCCTCGGCGTGCTCGCCGCGGTATTGGGCGTAATAAGCTTCGGCGACGATGTCGCCGTTTTTGACGATGACGCAGCCGACGAGGGGGTTCGGGTTGACCTGGCCGGTGCCCCGCTCGGCCAGCTCCAGCGCTCGGCGCATGTGGCGCTCCATGCCGCGCTGAGCTTAGACGATGGCGCGCCGAGCTTCAACGACCGCTCGGGCTTTCGAATCTCGTTCGCACCCCATCCGCTGTGGGGGACGTAGGCGGCGGTCGAATCGCATCGGCGCGATCAGTTCTTGGAGACGATCTCCGGCAGCGCGGCCCGCTCGCTCAATCTGACGGGATCGACGATATCGATATGATAGCGCTCCTTCGCGATCAACCCCTCCGCGGCAAACCGATTGAGCAGTGTGGTGACGTTCTCGCGGGTGCTTCCCACCAGTTCGGCCAGCTCCTGATGCGTGATGCGCAGGGCAATCTCCCAGCGGTCGAGCCGTTTGAAGCCGTGTCGTTCGGCGAGATGGAACAGCGTGCGCGCCAGCCGCGTCTCCAAATCCTTGAAAACCATCTCCTTGAGCCGTGTCTGGACCTCGTTCATGCGCTGGAGGAACAGCTTCAACAGCGAGAGCGCGAGGTCCGGATAGTGCTGGATGTGGCGTTGCAGCGCCTCCTCCTCGATCACCCAGGCGGTCACTTCCTCCATGGCGTCGGCGCTCGTCTCGCGAAAGGGATGCCCCGCCAGGGCCATTTCGCCGAACAAGTGGCCTTCGCCCAAGATCGCCAACGTGAGTCGTTTTCCGCTCTCATCCAGGTGATAGAGCTTCACCCTGCCGTGGCGAACCAGAAACGCGCTCGTGCCGTGTTGCCGGGGGCGATAGATGGTCTCTCCCTCGCGGTAGGTGGCAAGCGGGCAGAAGCTCTGGAGTTCGCGTTCGAGGGAGGCGATGTTGACCCCATTTTCCATTTTGTGCGGCCTCCTTTGTTTTCACGATCTGGACCCCTGCACCCATCCCCGTCTTAGCACACTGGCTTGTCCCCTTCCGTGATCCGGGTAACCGTCAACGACAGATGGGGGCTTGATCGTGGACATGCTTCAGCGCGTGAGGTGCGGCATCGGGGATCACCCACGGACACCACGGAACCATGGGGCGGCGTTTGCTCGGCATGCTGTGATGCGGATGACGCTCGACGGACGCTTGACGGACGCTCAACGGAGGAGGCGATGCCGGTGGTCGACGACGGCCCGCACCCCGAGCAGCCTGCGCGGTCCCACGGTCGGATCGACGCGGCGGAGGGCGAGGTCCTGTGTGCGAGGGGCGAACCGCTCAACGCGCTGTTCTTGATCCGATCCGGTGAGGTCGAACTCGTCGGCCAGCGGCGGCGCCAGGTCTTGGGCCCCGGTCAGATCTTCGGCGAACTGAACTTCCGTCGGCCGACGGCGTCGTCATGGACAGCCCGGGCGCTGTCCGAAGCGTCGCTGCTGCGCATCGACGGGGCGGGCCTTCAGACGCGCTTGGCGGACCGTCGAGACGACGCGCCGTTGCCCCTGCAGGTGCAGGGGCTCGTCGGATGGGACGACCGGCTCATTTTTGAGCGTTAGCTGCCTCGGATGAGCCGTTCAGGAGGCTCTGTTTGAGCGATTCGATCTCGCTTCGGAACAGGGGCGTGTTCATCATGTCGGTCACCTTGCGACAGGCGTGCATGACCGTGGTGTGATCCCGGCGCCCGAACGCGCGGCCGATGGTGGGGAAGGAACTGTCGGTCAGCTCGCGGGCGAGAAAGATGGCAATGTGGCGGGCCTGCGAGATCCGCTTGGCCCGCTTGCTGCCCTCGATTTCCTCGACGCTGACGCCGTAGCGATCGGCCACCTCCGACTTGATCGTCTCCATGTCGAGCTCCGGGGACGCGACGGAGTCCGAGGGGATGAGCGAGTCGACGGTCGTCGCCGATGGGTGTTGCCCCTGCAGGTCGGCGTAGGCGGCCACGCGGATGAGCGCCCCTTCCAGGGCGCGCACGCTCGACGTGATCCGTCCGGCGATCAGCTCGAGGAGGCTCTCGTCGATCGCAAGCCCGTTTTCGCGAGCCTTGGCCCGCAGGATCGCCAAGCGGGTCTCGTAGCCCGGAGGCTGGATGTCGGCGACCAGGCCCCAGCGGAAGCGCGAGACCAGGCGCTCCTGGAGCTCGGAGAGCTCCTCCGGCGGCCGATCGCTGGAGAAGACGACCTGCTTGCCGTTCTCGTAGAGCTCGTTGAAGGTGTGGAACAGCTCCTCTTGGGTCCCCTTCTTGTCCTTGAGAAAGTGGACGTCGTCGATGAGCAGCACGTCGGCACGGCGGAAGTGCTGCCGGAACGGTTCCGTCTTGTTGTTGCGGATGCTGTTGACGAGCTCGATGGCGAATCGCTCCGAGGTGACGTAGATGACGTTCTCCCAGGGCTGGCCGTCTCGGATCTGGTTGCTGACCGCATGCAAGAGATGCGTCTTGCCCAGGCCGACCGAGCCGTAAATGAAGAGCGGGTTGTACGCCCGGCCGGGCGCGTCGGCCACGGCTTGGGCGGCGGAGCAGGCGAGGACGTTGCCCTCCCCCTTGACGAACCGAACGAACGTGTAGTCCGTCCGAGGCGTCGACAGCTCCTGGTCGCGCTCCACCTGGGTTGAGGCCATAATATCTCCCTAAGAGATCCTGGCGGGATCCCGGTTCGCCCTCTCACCATAGATAGGCAGGAATCAGGCCCTTCTCTTGCGGCCTGCAGCTGATCGCGGCTTTCACCATAGCAGGGC
The DNA here is from genome assembly GCA_018609825.1 of Candidatus Bipolaricaulota bacterium. Next base: position 9,122 of record JAHEOA010000095.1, read on the forward strand.
CCCACAGCGGATGTCAATAGACCGATTGAGGGGCCCCCTCAGCCGGGGCTCCGATGGGATGGCCCACAGTCGCCCCGGCACGGGAAAGCCTCCGAAGAGATAAGACGAACGCCGGCTCGGTCCCCCAAGAACGGGGCGGAGGCCACTAGGGGCGGCCGATTCGATCCAGCAAGGAAGTTGGTCACCTGAGGCATGGTCATGCCCGTTCTGCCGCGTCCGTTGGGCATTGGAGAGGCTGGAAGCGAGAGCGAGGTGTTCGGACCGCGCTCCTCGGCCTGGGAGGGAGTCCCGATCACGGGGTCGAGCGCCGGCCATCCTGGAGAACCATCGGGGCGTTGCGCGCGTCGCCCGGAGCTGGGCGGGGTTTGCACATCGGGAGGATCCCTCATCGGGCGGTGCCGTCGATGGGGGAGCGGCCACGGATATCGGCGGCTGCGGTCGCTGGCGATGGTGCCCAGGGGCGGATTTGAACCGCCGACACCGCGATTTTCAGTCGCGTGCTCTACCGAACTGAGCTACCTGGGCAAGCGTCCGTCGGCAGACAACACGGATGATTGCCTGCGGCTTGGGTGGCGGGGATGACGGGATTTGAACCCGCGATCTCTGCCTTGACAGGGCAGCGTGTTAGACCGCTACACTACACCCCCGCGCTGTGCGCGCATTCTATCACAGGGTCTCAGGGGGCGCAAGCGGGTTCGTCGGGACTGAGGGGCCTCCCGCGAGGCCGGCGTCGGATCCTCAGGGGGGGCTCGTCCAGGGCTTCCCGCCGACGGGCCACCTCCAAGCCGACGCCGAGCAGCAGCATGCGCATGCCGGCCTCCTTGATGTCAACCTCAGGATATCTGCATACGGATGAACGTGCAGCTTCAGCTGTCAGGACTGCGTGGAGGTGTGCGCATGAACCGCGGGGTCACCGACGGACGGTTGACAGGTAAGTAAAACAGTGTTAAAAACCTGGTAAGCATCCGACAAGGGCAAACTTCCCGAAAGGGAGGGACGCAAAGCCACGGGCCTGTCGGCCGCGTTCGCCTACGGCAGCCGGGTTGCCGAAGATGACCATGGGGGCCCATTCGACGACGACGCGAGCCACCGCCGAGCGCCACAGCCGATGGACGTTTGCGCTGGGATTGCGTCGATCCTTTCCTCGCTTTGCAGAAGCCAGCACCCGGCCATATCTCGACGCCGTTTGGGGGCGTCGATTGGGCGGTCACGCGACGCCCGGGTCACGGGTTTTTCGACCTCCTTCCCGTGGCGAGACGAGCCAGGAGGCAGGCAGACCCGATCCATCCAGGCCTCCGATCTCATGGGGGTGGACGGTTCACGCGCCTGATCGGTTGTCGAGGTCGTATCGCGGAGGGCTCTCCCAGAGTTTTACCGCGGACCCGCCTTCCTGTCCGCGGGTTTTTGCTCAGGAGAGCCCGGGCAGCGGATCAGGCGCTCCACCTCCGTACAGGTCACCACACGAGGTCGCGCGACGCGCCGTGTGCGAGGCCCCGTGACTGGGGGCCGTGGCCGTCGGGCACGCTCAGCCTAGGCGCCCGCCTCGCGCTTTCACGGCCGCGCGTCGCGATTGTGTCGCGATTGTGTCGCGACCTCATTCGATCTCGATCGACCAGTCGCCCACGGCGTCCACGCCGACGATGGCCGTCCTCGAGGGGACGCTCACCTGCCCGTCGTAGGGATCCGTGGAGTCGACCAAGAGCGCGGTCCAGGCGCCATCCGTGGAGAAGCCCTTGACGTTGAAATAGTGGCCGCCGTCGTTCCCCTGGATGCGGGCCGTGCTGGGCGTTCCGTCAATCCGGAAGACGTCGGGCCCGGATCCCGAGATACGGCCGGGCACGCTCAGGGTTCGGGCCGCCTCCAGCGGACGTAGGTCGACGCTCCACGCGCCCGGGGCCATGATCTCCAATTCGGCCGTATCGCCCCTGGGATCGACGGTGACCCCGTCATACGGACCCGTCGTGGCGATGAAGTTGGCCGTCACGTTCCCGTCCGCATCGTAGCCCGTGACGACGAAGTATTGGCCCTTGTCGTTGCCGACGACCTCCAAGAGAAAAGCCCCGTCCGACGGGGGCTGGATGTCGACGGTGCTGTCGCCGACGCCTTCGTAGTGCCGCGGCTCGGGCGGGGAGGACGATGACTCCCCCGAGCCGGCCTCGACGGTCATCGTCGTCTCATCGGTCGCGCCGTCGTCGTCGCTGACCATAAGCCGGACGGTATACCGACCGCTTGCCTCGTACGTGTGAGAGGCGGTCCGTCCGGATGCGCCCGTCCCATCGCCGAAGTCCCACTCGTATCGCTGGATGTGCCCGTCGCTGTCGGTCGAATCCGCCCCGCTGAAGTCCACCGCCAACGGCGCCGAGCCGCTGCCCGGGTCCGCGCTGATGGCCGCGTCGGGCGCCCGATTCCCGACGCCGACGGTCTTGGTGAGCGACGTCGTCGAGTCCCCGTGATCGGTGAGGGTGAGCTTGACGTCGTAGTCGCCGTCGTCGCCGTATCGGTGCGTCACGGTTCGACCGTGGCTCTGGCTGCCGTCGCCGAAGTCCCATTCATAGTCCACGATCGTCTGAGCCGTGAGGTTGGCTGCGTCCGTCGAGCCGGATGCATCGAATGTGATCGGCTCGTTCGTCAAGGGGTCTTGGGGCGCGATCGTGAACGCCGCGTCGGGGCGTCGGTTGGGCTGGACGGTGATCCGCACCGACGCCCGGTCCGTGGCCCCTTGATCGTGGGTTACCGTCAGCTCGACCGTGAACTCGCCCGTCGATCGATACGTGTGGGTGACCTCCGCGCCTGAGCCGCTCGCGCCGTCGCCGAACGACCAGGCGTAGCTGCGGATCTCCGTGCCTGCGGGGGTGGCGGAGCCGGACGCGTCGAACGTTACCTCAAAGGGGGGCGATCCGCGCGTGGCGCTCGCGTCGATGACCGCCGTCGGGGGATCCGCCGGTTCGAGCCCATCGACGCCCGTCGTCGTCTGATCCCAGCCGCAGCCGGCCAGCGTCGCCAACAGAACGAACGCCAATCCCGTGATCCTGAGCGTCGCGATGCGCATATGAACCCTCTCCTCCACGCTGGGCGCGCCGGAATACGCGGCGCGTGGTCGTTTCCTGCCGATCAGCTTAAGCACGCGATCGAGGCCCTGCGGAGACGGAGGTACAGAGGGCGTGTGATGTTTATCACTCTCGGCAGGAGCGCAATGCCTGCCCTGAACTCCCCGATAACTGCTTCACACGAAGGTAGAGACGACGCTTGCCGTTTCGTCGTTTGTCCCCCCCTTGGGGCAGCTCGTGTCGACTGACCACGGGGTTGTCCGACCGCGTGAGCAGACAGGTGGCGACGCGACCTCGGGGCGTGCGAGCAATGTGACACCCGCCTGTGGATGAAGGACGGCTCCATGCCGCCAGGCTTGCCAATCAGATGCGTCCGGATGGCCTTTCCTAATGCATGTCGTTGCCGTTCAGGGGGGCACGCCGGGGAGCCCGCCCCGATGAAAGCTACCCCGAAGCCCGTAACGCTGCGGCCGGAGCCAGTGGCAGATAGCGGGTAAGGGAAAAGGGCAGGCCCTTGGTTGAGCCTGCCCTCGTATTGCGTAACAGCTTTTAGGGAACTGCGCTGCCGATCAGGTGCCGGAGCCCCCGATTCGGATGGGATCGTAGCAGACGCCCGACGGGGTCTCCTGCTCGTCGCCGTCCGGGACCTGCTGCTTGTCGCAGCCGTCATCTTGGTTCTGAGCCTGTCCGTCTGCGTTTCCAGTGCTCATCAGGACCATCGTGAAGCCCGTCGCATCGACGGACTGGAACGTGTATGAGGTGCTCCCGTCGACGGTCAGGCGAGCGTGGGCCGGGCCCGCCAATAGCCCGATCGTCAGGGCCATGGCGAACGCAACTATCATGATCTTCTTGCTCATGGGACCTCCTCGTGATCTGATCTCAACGTTGTCGCAACCCAGCGTAGCACTGCAGATCCATGATGCCAAGTGCCAGCAACTACATGTATCCCGTGGACACACTTATAAACGCGTATCAAGCGCGGATGCTGCCGAATGGCTCTGCCCCAACAGTCGCGACGGGACCCACAGTCGGGCAGTCGACGACCTTCCCGGACCGGATCATCGGCTGAGTCACTGTCGCGCGCATGCGTCGAGGAACCAACCCAATGGGCTCCGAGACGCTCGGGACGGTGGGGACGGTCGGCGGCCGAGTCAGCGCCTGACGCCCGTGGTATTCAGGGGAGGTCAAGTCATCTTACGATGGCAAGAGTGACCCTGGACTTTGTTGGTCCAGCGCTCCTGGTGGGCGAACCAGGATTTGAACCTGGGACCTCCTCCTTGTAAGGGAGGCGCTCTGCCGCTGAGCTATTCGCCCGTTCTCGTACGCGAACGATCACGGCTCGACGCCGCGAACCGTGGTTCCCACGGCGACATCCAACGCTCGAGCAGGTCGGTTAAAACCGTAAGAACGCTCCGATGCCGTCGTGCTCGGCCAGCTTGTCCGCCGCCTCGGCCTGGACGATCTCCAAGCCGGAGCCGTAGCGGCGCAGCAGCACGGGCAGCAGGCCGCGCAACGTCCCCGGCTTGATCGACGTCCCGTTGCAGTTGGGGCATTCGTCGTAATCCTGAGTCGTCACGTATTGGCAGTCCGGACACTCCTGCAGGGACTCGTCGAGCCGGCGGTTGACGATGACCTGCTCGGCGCGGCCCTCCTGGATCATCTTGAGCGTCGCTTCCAGCCCCACGCTCGCCTTGGCGCTGGTGGAGGCGCGCCCCAGGAGCTCATCAACCTGTTCCCGCTCTCGGGCCCGCTCGTGGGCGCGAATGACGGGGATGCTTTCGCTGAGCACGTCGGAGGCGGGCGCGCCGACCCGCACGTTGATCTCGCCGATGACGCGCTCGGATTCGGCGCCGATGGCTGACAGGAACCGCTCGCGAGCGTCCTTCGGCCCGCCGACGACGAGCCCGTCCGCGTCGTACGCCGACTTCATCTCCCCGAGCACGGGCACTGCGCCCTTCCAGAAGCGCTCGGTGTGCTCGGCCACGCGCTGTTGGTACGCCTCGCGCTGGTTGCCGCCACGGACGGACCCGACCGTGGGAGAGCCCTGGCGCTGGGATGGGGGCATCATGGCCTTCTCGCCCCACGCGCTCGTGTCCAGCTCCAGGTTGCGGTCGGTCAGTTCCGTGATCTCGTTCATGACGGCGACGAAGAACCGGGTGGTCTCCGAGTCGACCAGGACGACCCCGTAGGGGCCGTACTCCTCGAGCATCCACTCCAGCTGGGTCAGTTCCGGGCGTCCCCACTGGATTTCGTTCTCCACGGGAACGTGGAGATGATGCTCCACGAAGACGTCCGGACCGACGAACGCCACCCAGGACTTGGCTTGCGGCCGATGGTCCGCGACGTGCGCGTTGACCCGCTGGGCCGCGTCGCGGAACGCCTTCTGCGCGTCGCCGCTCAGTTGGGCTTCCTGGTCCTTGAGCGCGTCCTTGAGCCAAATCCGATGGGAGCCCTTGGGGTCCTCGGCCGGATCGGTGTGCAGGTAGACGCTCAACAACGGGTTGGCCTCCAGCGCGTAAAGCCGTTCCAGGTCGTCTCGTGTGAATGCCACGGTGGTCCTTTCTCCTCACTCCATTGGCTGTATTGTCCATGATAGACGTCGGCTCGACCGTCTGCAAATCGGCATGCGTTGCGGGTTTTTTGCATTTCGCCGTCGAGGCTCGCTACAATCGGGCGCTATGCGGCTCCTCATTCGCTTCTCCGGCGAGGTCACGACGAAATCCCGACCGACGCGCGCTCGGTTCATGCAACTGTTGGCGCGCAACATCGAGGACGCGTTGCAGTCGGAGCGAATCCCGTACGAGTTCCGGTGGGAGTGGAGCCGCTTCTTCCTCGACACCGCCGAGCCGCGCGTCAAGGACGTCCTGCCGCGCGTCTATGGGATCCAGTCCTTCAGCGAGGTCGAGAGCCTCCCGCTTGCGGACCTCGATCAGCTCGTCGCCGACGGCCAGCGGATCTTCCGCGATCAGGTGCACGGCAGGACGTTTGAGGTCCGGGCCCGCCTCAGTGATCGCGAGGTTCCGTTCGGCTCACGCGACGTTGAGCACGAACTCGGGGCGGCGCTGCTGCCGTACGCTCGCGGTGTCGATCTGGACAACCCCGAGGTCACGGCGTCCGTGGAGGTCCGCGACGGGGAGGTCCACTTCTTCACCGAGCGCCATCCCGGCCCCGGTGGCTTGCCCCTCGGCGCCGAAGGCCGCGCCGCGTCGCTGGTCTCGGGCGGCTTCGACTCGGCCGTGGCGTCCTGGCTCATGCTGGGGCGCGGGCTGGCGCTGGACCACGTCTTTTGCAATTTGGGCGGATCCGCCCATCTGCAGGGCGTGCTGCGCGTCATGAAGGTCATCGCCGACCGCTGGAGCTACGGCACGCGCCCCAAGCTGCATGTGGTCGACTTCCGGCCCTTGGTCCACGAGATGCAGGCCAAGACGACGTCGCGCTATTGGCAGGTGCTGTTGAAGCGCTTCATGTATCGGGCCGCTGAGCAGGTTGCGCGGCAGAAGCCGAAGGGCCGCGGCATCGTCACGGGCGAGGCGCTCGGCCAGGTCTCCTCGCAGACGCTGCCCAACCTGGACGTGATCTCCCGCGTGGCGGAGCTGCCGCTGTTGCGGCCGTTGGTGGGATTGGACAAGGAGGCGATCATCGCCCGCTCCCGGGAGATCGGCACGTTCGAGCTCTCCGCCGCGGTCCAGGAGTACTGCGCGCTCGTGCCCGGCAAGCCCACGACCCGCGCCAAGCTCTCCACCATCGAGGAGATCGAAGCCGAGCTGGACGCCGACGTCTTCCGGCAGGCCCTGCGGCAGCGCGAGACCTACGATCTTCGCGACCTTGCGGCGAGCGACTTGCAGAATCCCGAGTTCGAGCTGGACGAAGTCCCGGCCGGCGCACGGCTGATCGACGTCCGCTCGCCCCAAGCCCAGCAGGCCTGGCGGCATCCCCGGGCGGAGCATTGGGACTTCTTCCGGGCCCTGGAAGATTTTCCACAGTGGGACCCGGATGGGACGTACGTCTTCGTCTGCGAGGTCGGGCTGAAGAGCGCCGATCTGGCCGAGCGCATGCACAGCCATGGCTTCGAGGCCTATTCGCTGAAGGGCGGGGTCAAGGCGCTCTACGAGCAGGCGCTTGCCGACGACGACACGCCCATCGATGAGCTTCCCGACGCGGCGATCGCGCTCTACGAATAGAGGACGTCCCGCTCGCGCTGGGCGACCCGAAGCGAGCGCAGTCGGTTGAGGGCCGCGGCCAGCTCGTGCTTGCGGAACTCGGCCAAGTCGCCCGCGACGAACGGCGCGAGCACGTCCAAACCGTCGCTGGCGATCTCGGCCATCAGGGCGTCGAGGAGCTCGGCCAGTGTCCGGTCGTCGCCCATATGGTGTTTCTTGGCGTGGACCAATGCTTGAGCCATCGCGCGGAGCTGGCTCTCGTCCACAAGCTGACCCACGGCCGACAGGTCGATGCTGTCGGTGCCGAAGCCGATCTCGTCGGTCTCGCGCGTCGTCAGCTTCATCTTCCCCTTCTTGCCCTTGGTCGGGTCGATGCTGCTCGGTTGGGGCACTCGAGGCGTGATCTCGCCGAACGCGTCACCGCCCTCGGCATGACGCTCGGTGCCATATTTCTGGGCGATCGCTCGGGCGTCCGCGGTGACGTCATGGGGTTGAAAGTGCTCCATGGCGACCACGGTGTCGGCGACGTCGAAGTAGTCGCCGCTGCCGCCCATCACCAAGACGGTTGACACGCCCTGATCGTCGTAGAGCTGGCGGATCTTGTCGATGAACGGCGTGATCGGCTCCTTCTCCTTCGCGATGAGTTCCTGCATGCGATGATCGCGGATCATGAAGTTGGTCGCGGAGGTGTCCTCATCGATCAGCAGCGCCGACCCGCCCACTTCGAGGGCCTCGACGATGTTGGCGGCCTGGGAGGTGCTGCCGCTGGCGTTATCGGACGAAAAGTCCCGCGTGGAGCGGCCCTGGGGCAGGTTGTTGATGAACGGCGAGATGTCGACGTCCGTGACGCCTCGCCCGTCCTCGGCGCGGATGAAGACGGCATCCGGGTCGGTCACGACGTACTCGCGCCCGTCTTGCGGAACATGGTTGTAGATGCCCAGGGAGATCGCCTCCAGAAGCGTCGACTTGCCGTGATAGCCGCCGCCGACGACCACCGACACGCCCTGCGGGATGCCCATTCCCGTAATCGGGCCCGCGTTCGGGCGTTCCAACTCGACGCGCAGCGATTCGGGCGATTCGAACGGCACGGCCCCTTCGCTCAAGGGCCGATCGTCGACGCCGCTGCGACGCGGCAGAATGGCGCCGTCGGCGACGAACGCCACGAGGTTCCGCTCGCGCAGTTGGTCGCGCATCCTATCGGCGTTCTCGGCGGTTTCGACGTGGCGCTGGATGGTGCACGCATCCAGCGACGCATAGCGCAGGCCGGCCTCGACCAGTTCCGGCAGGTCGTCACAGAGCATCGTCGCGGCCTGTTTGCCGAGCACCTTGCGGCCCTTGGCGGGCAGTCCGGCGATGAAGCGGGCTTCGACGATCGCCTCATCCACGATGACCGATGTGCGTCGGAGGATCTCCTGGCCCGGCGTGTCGATGGCGATCAGCCCGCTCTTGCCCGTCCCTCGAGGGGAGCTGGCCCGCTTGGCGGCGCGGGCCAACGCTCGAGTGAGGTAATCCCGCAACGCCGTCTGTCGACTGTGGGAGCTGAAGGCCTCTCGGGGAAAGCCCGCGACGGCCTGCGGAACGCGCACGCGGAGCTTGCTCGGCGCCGCGAACGGATCGCCCTGGACGTGGTCGACGATCAGCTCGAAGTCCGCAAAGTCGTAGTGCCCCTGGATGTCCTTGTAGGCCTTGTAGCCGCGGCCGTCGATGCGTTCCAGCGTCCGTCGAAGGTCGGTCGCATCCGCCATCGCGGTGCTCACCCGAGTTGTGTGGAGATTGCGAGGAACCGTCTGTGGGAAGGGTAGGACATTCACCGAGCTTGATCAAGCTCGGCGCGCAGGGATTGGGCGGCGGCGAACGGGCCTTGTTCCCCGGATTGGACCCGGTCGCGGGCGGCGTCCAGACGACGTTGGCCGTCGTCGTTCCACAGCTCCTGGCGGAGCGCGTCCTCCACGGCCTGTTGGATCATCGTCGCGAGGCGGGCCTGGCGGCGCTGACTCAGGCCGTCCTCGCCCATGGACGCGCGGTGCTTGTCCAGGACGTTCTGCAGACGGTCCAGCCCGTCGCCCTGGGACGCGACGGTTTTGACGATGGGCGTCGTCCAGCCGCCCTCGGCGTGGCGCAGCGCCACTTGCAGCGCCTGCGCCGCCCGGTCCGCCCCGTCTTGATCGGCCTTGTTGACCACGAACAGATCCGCAATCTCCATCAGGCCGGCTTTGAGGGCTTGTACGGCATCGCCCGACTGGGGCGTCACGACGACGCCCACGGAGTCGGCCGCGCGCACGACGTCGATCTCGGCCTGACCGACGCCGACGGTTTCATACAAGAGCGTCCCGTAGCCGGCAGCCTCCAACAGCAACGACACTTCGTGGCTGACGCGCGAGAGGCCGCCCAGGCCGCCTCGCGTTGCCAGACTGCGGATGAAGACGCCGGGATCGCCTGCGAGGTCGTGCATGCGGACGCGATCGCCCAACAGTGCTCCGCCGCTGAAGGGGCTGGTCGGGTCGCTGGCGAGGATCCCGACAGTCGAGCCGGCCTGGCGGTAGCGCTGCGCGAGTTGATTGACGAGCGTGCTCTTGCCGGCGCCCGGCGGCCCCGTAATGCCGACCCGATAGGAATCGCCTGTCTCCGCGTAGACGGCGTCAATGACGTCGCGATAGCCCTCGTCGCGGTCCTCGACGATGGAGATCAGCTTGGCGAGCGCGCGGACGTTGCCCGCGAGGAGCTTGTCGATGAGGTCGTCGTGCGCCATAGGGGGTCAGTGCAGCGTCGGCTCCTGCGGCGGGCGAATGTAGGCGATGGCGGATTCCTGGGCAAGATCGAGCAGTTGATCGATCGGTACCCAGGCCTGGATGCCGGTCATCCCCTCGGCCTCGACGACGACAGCGTAGCCCGACGGCAGTTCATCTGCTTGGTCGGCCAGCTGGATCACCACCCGGGCCATGCGTGTCGCGTCCAGCTCGTGCTGCGCGGCGTATGTGCCCGGATCCTCGGCCGTGGCCAGGTCGAACAGGGGCCGTTGGATCTTGCCTTCGTAGTCGCTCCATGCCGGCATCGGGGTCTCCTGATCGGGTTGCGGCCCGTTCGTCGCGACGTCGCCGCCCTGCCAGAGCGACTCGACGTTCGTGACCGTCGCCAGGACGAGGCCGATGACGATCCCCACCACGCCAGCAACGATGATCAACCCGATCCCCTTACTCCTCATGGTCAGACGGCTCCTTGGTGGAACTTTCCGGCTGTTGACGCAACGCCGGAAAGAGGATCACGTCGCGAATCGAGGGCGAATCCGTGAACAGCATCGCCAAGCGATCGACGCCGATCCCGAGCCCGCCCGTGGGCGGCATGCCGTGTTCCATGGCCTCGATGAAGTCCTCGTCCAGAGCTTGAGCCTCCTCATCGCCTTGCTCGCGCTGTTCGGCCTGATTGAGGAAGCGCTCCCGTTGGTCGATCGGATCGTTCAGCTCCGTGAACGCGTTACCCATCTCGCGGCCGATCATGAAGACCTCGAAGCGCTCCACCAGATTCGGATTGTCCGATCGCTGTTTGGCGAGGGGCGAGATCTCAATGGGGTAGTCCTTGAGAAACGTCGGCTGGACCAAGTCCGGCTCGACGAACTCGCTCAACAGTTCGTCGACGAGGCCGCCCCACGTCGGCTTGGGTTCGACGTGCAAGCCGGCTCCCTCAATGGCGCGCTTCAGGCTGGCATGATCGGCCTGTGCATCGATGTCGATGCCCGTCCTGTCGTGAATGACATCACGCAGCGCGATTCGCGGCCAGGGGGGCGTCAGATCCACCTGCTGACCCTGATATTCCACCGTCGTCATGCCGAGCTGGTGGGCGATCTGGAAGATCATCCCCTCGGTGAGTGCCATCATGTCGTCGTAGTCGGCATAGGCCTGATAGCACTCCATCATGGTGAACTCGGGGTTGTGCTTGGCCGAGACGCCTTCGTTGCGGAAATTGTGGCCGATCTCGTAGACCTTTTCGAAGCCGCCGATAATGAGCCGCTTGAGGTAGAGCTCGTCGGAGATACGCAGATACAGCGTCTGATCCAGTTCGTTGTGATACGTCGTGAACGGCCGCGCGAACGCGCCGCCGTAGAGCGGCTGCAGCTCGGGCGTCTCCACTTCCAGAAAGCCGTTCTCGTCG
>JAHEOA010000096.1 GCA_018609825.1 Candidatus Bipolaricaulota bacterium
ATCTCGTCGAGCAGGCGCAAGGCATCTTCACGGTCGCGCTGGAAGACGTTGCGGCCCATGATGGAGCCGAAGCCGCCGCCGTCACGGATCGCCCGGGCCTCGTCGAACAGTGCCTGCTCGTCCTCCTTCTTGGCGCCGCCGGAGAAGATGACGATGCGGCGCCCATCAAAGGCGCTCTGCACCACGTGGCGCACGCGCTCGGCCAGCGTCTCGCGGGGTACGTTCTCCGACTCGTACACCTGGCGGGCCTTGTCGATTTCGAGGTGGTCGCTCGGCAGCTTGACCTTGATGATATCGGCGCCGAGCTGTCCGGCGATCTGGGCGGCATACGCCGCCACGTCCAGCGCCGTCTCGCCGGCCTTGGACAACCCGCTGCCGCGCGGGTAGCTCCAGACGACCACGGCCAGCCCGTGGGCTTTCGCCTCGCGCGTTAGTTCGCGCAGTTGCTCGTACTGGAGTCGTCGTTCAGCCGTGCCGGGATAGATGGTGTAACCGATCGCGGAACAGCCGAGTCGCAGCGCGTCCTGGACCGAGGCCGTCTGGGCGCTCAGCGGATCGGCTTCGTCCTGGAGCACGTCGTGGTTGTTCAGCTTCAGGATGAGCGGAAGCTGCCCGGCGTACTCGGCCGCCCCGGCCTCCAACGATCCCAGCGGCGCGGCGTGAGCGTTGCAGCCGGCATCCAGCGCCAGCTGGAAGTGATACTGGGGATCATACGCGGGCGGGTTGGGGGCGAAGCTGCGGCCCGGCCCGTGCTCGAAGCCCTGATCGACGGGCAGAATGACCATGCGGCCCGTGCCGCCCAGGCGGCCGTGGTTGAGCATGCGGGCCAGACTGGCCAAGACACCCGGGTTCTCGTGGCGATAGTTATCCAGAATCGCTCGGACTTCACCTGTCATGGAACGCTCCACTCCTTTATCGCTGTTGGGAATACGACCATTGTGCCCCTCGACGGCCCGTCTCTCCATCTCCGAGGCTCATCGGGCCGTCACCCCCATTGAGGCTCACGTCGGGCCGTGGGTCTGTAAGAGGTCTTACCTGGCCCGCGTCATGGAGCCGACGGCGATGCCAGTAAGAACGATTACAGCGTGCCGGACCCGGCTCGCTTAGGATCGCCGCATTGCACAAGGAGGCGATGCATTCATGCCATGGCAGGACGAACGGAGGGCGATCGACTGGCTGCAGGCGATCGTCGTCGGCCTGTTGGCGACCCACGTCATGAACGTGACGGGATTCTGGCAGGCCGGATTGGGACTCGTCCAGATGGACGTGGGCGCGATGCTGGCGGCCAACATGGGACAAAGCTACGTCTGGGGCCAACTGGCCCACTATCTGAACGGGATCGTGCTGGCGGTCATCTACGCGCGCTGGATCATGGGGCTGTTGCCGGGCGGGCCCGTCGCCAGAGGGCTGGCGTATGGCCTGCTCACGACCGTGGCCGCCGGGATCATCGTGGCGCCCCTGGCCGCCAACGCGGGCATCTTTTTCACGAACGCCCCCAACACTGGCCTGATGGTGCTCAGCAGCCTCACGGCCCACCTCGCGTATGGCTTGGGCGTCGCGCTGGCCTATCGGCCCGAGGAACGCCTACTGACGATCGACACGGAGCGTGAGTGATCATGACCCAGCAACCGTCCCATAGGCTGCAAACGCACGAGGAACTGCACGCCATGACCAACCACGAATTGGCCCAACTGTTGGACTGCGACCACGACCACGCCCGAGGGTGGATCGATCGGTTGCGTGAGGCGCTGCGGCGCCATCTGCGCGACTGCGGGGACGGGCGGGTCGTGGTCACCGACACGGGGCTGCTCGCGCTGTGGCGGGTTCGCGGGCTGGAGCGACTCTGCCTTGAGCCGGACGAGGTGGTCGCGCGCGTCGAGGCGGAACTGCCCTCGTTCGCTCGCCCCGTCCACGACGCTGCTGAAGCGAACGGGACAGAAGCCCAGGAGGCGCCATCCGCGCCGTCGACGTCACAGGCACTCGCCCTTCGCGAACAACGGGCCAGCGATGACCCGGAATCGGGATGGTCGCCCGCCCAACGGAAGCTGATGCGGGCCACGCTGGCGGGGATCGGCGGCACCGGCGCCATGTCGATCCTCGGGCTGGTGGGGCCGCTCGTCGGGCTGCCCTTGGCCAACGTCGGCGCGATGCTCACCGGATTCGTCGGCCAGACCGTCGATCCGAGCTTGAACGTCCCGATCGTCGGCTGGGCCCTGCACTTCGGCATCGGGGTCGTGCTGGGCTGGCTCTACGTTTACGGCTTCAGGCAGAACCTGGCCGGCCCCGGTCTCGTGCGAGGCGCCGCCTACGGGCTTCTCCCTTGGTTGCTCGCTCAGGTCATCGTCATGCCGGTCATGGGCAACGGGATCTTCGCCATGGAGTCGGGCTCGCCGGCCGCGGCGCTGAACAGCCTCCTGGACCACATCGTCTACGGGGCCGTCTTGGGCGCGCTCTTTGGCAGCCCGCTCCCATCGGGGTACGATGGGGCGGCCTCGGCCGACCCGGCCGATGCGCGTTGATGCGCGTTGATGCGCGTTGATGGCGGCTCGTCGCGACGACCGGCCGTTCACGACCCCATGGAGGTGGCCGACAGATGGAGTGCCGACAGGTGCCGATCCGTTACAGCCTGACCGAGTGCCCGTTGGGGCGACTGCTGGTGGCGTGGACCGACCGCGGCGTCTGCGCGGTCAGCGTCGCCGAGGCGGACGAAACATTGGAGGCGACGCTGCGCGAGACCTATCCGAGCGCTGCATGGCGCCGCGAGGACGTCGTCAGTAACGGGGCGGCCGCCATCCTCGCCCGTCTCCACGGAGAGCCGTTGCCGGAGGATCTGCCGGTGGACGTGCACGGGACCGAGTTCCAACGGCGGGTCTGGGACGAGCTTCGCCGCATTCCGTGTGGCGAAACGCGCACCTACAGCGACGTCGCCCACGCGATCGGCAAGCCCGGCGCGGCGCGCGCGGTCGCCAACGCCTGTGCCGCGAACCCGATCCCGCTCGTCGTTCCGTGCCACCGGGTGATTCGCGCCGACGGAGAGCTCGGCGGCTACGGACTGGGCCTGGCGCGCAAGGCCGCACTGCTGCGCCAAGAGCGCGCCCCCGAGTCGGCCATCCCCATGGCATGAGGCCTCCCCCCTCGTCGACGGAGCCCGCGGGCCGATCCACGGCCGGCCGGGCCGAGTTTGTCACCGGGGCCAAGCACGCCGTGCCCCTGCTGTTGGGCGTGGCCCCGTTCGGCATGATCGTCGGCGTTACGGCAAGCGGGGCGGGCTTGTCCCCGATCGAAGCCAGCGCCATGTCCGTGATGGTGTTTGCCGGAGCATCGCAGTTGGCCGCCTTGGAGCTGATCGGCGCAGGCGCAGCGGCGCCGATCGTCTGGCTGACCGCGGCGCTGGTCAACGCCCGCTTTCTCATGTATAGCGCGTCGCTGGCTCCGCATTGGCAACGTCTGTCGCTGGGCTGGAAAGGCCTCATGGCCTACGTGCTCACGGACCAGGCGTATGCGCTGTCGATCATCCGCTACGAGCACCATCAGCCGAGCGACCCGCGCGCCTACTACCTCGGGCTCTCGGTCGTGCTCTGGCTCACGTGGCAGACGACCACCGTCGCGGGCGCCGTGCTGGGGGCCCGCATTCCCCCGGGTTGGTCCCTCGACTTTGCCGTTCCCTTGATCTTTCTGTCGCTGATGGCCCCGGCCATTCGCGACCGGGCGGGGGCGAGCGCGGCCGCCTCGGCCGGCGTGGTCGCCGTGGTCGCCATCGGGTTGCCCTTCAACATGGGGCTCATGGTCGCAGCGCTGAGCGGAATCGTCGTGGGCACCGTCGTCGACGCTCGGAGGGCCTCGTGACGACGCCCGTGCTCTGGATCACGTTGGCGGCGATCGGGCTGATCACATTTGTCTGGCGCTTCTCGTTCGTGGCGCTGTGGCAGCGCTTGACGATTCCCGAGGTCGCGGAGCGCGCGCTCACCTACGTGCCGGCCGCCGTGCTGGCCGCCATCGTCGCGCCCGAACTGCTCGCGCCGCAGAACACGGTTGAGCTGTCGTTGGGCAACGAACGGCTGTGGGCGGGGATCGCAGCCGGCGTGGTCGCCTGGCGGAGCCAGAACATGGTCGCCACGATCGGCGTCGGCATGGTCGCCCTCTGGATCCTCCAGGCGCTCCTTTAGGCGACGGGCGCGCCCAACTCGGATTCGTCGTCGGGCTGGAGCAGAACCACGCGGCCGTCGGACTGGATCGCGCCCAGGACGAGCGCCTCGCTCGTTAGGGGGCCGATCTGCTTCGGCGGGAAGTTCGTCACGGCCACGACGCGCCGGCCGAGCAGTTCATCCGGATCCGGATACCATTCGGGCAACTGGGCCGAGGACTTCTTGACGCCGTAGGGCCCGAAGTCGACCCAGAGCTTGTACGCGGGGCTGCGCGCCTCGGGAAAGTCCTCCACATGGGTGATCTTGCCCACCCGCATGGCGACCTTCCGAAAGTCGTCGAACGAGATCTCGGCCTTGTCTTGGGCCATGGCGTGCCTCCCGTGGACGCGACGGCGCGCCCCAAGCGCGCGTCAGGATGGGCCGAGCTCGCCCAGCTCCTGGTGAGCGTCCTGGAGAAGCTGGATCAAGTCCGGCAAGTCCTCGCGCGGAATGCTGATCAGCGCGTAGCCGTACTGGATGCCGACCTCGGCCGACTCCGCGTCGTAGGTCAGCGACGCGTACGTATCGCTCGGCAGGACGCCGTCCGCCAGTTCGTCGAATTCCATGATGGACGGATTGTAGCGCAGGCGGGCGCCGCTCGCATCGACCGTCGCGGTCACCCTGTCCCGGACGGGATCATCAACTGGACCTGGCGCCGCTGCTCGTCCACGTGGCTGAGATGGATCTCCCACGCGTCGGCCGGCACGAGCGCGCGGACCTGATCGCCCCACTCCACGAGCGTGACGCCGTCGCCGTCCAGATACGCCCCGAACCCGATCTCGATGAGTTCCTCGGGATCGCTCACGCGATAGGCGTCGACGTGAACGAGGGGCATTTCGCCCTCGTGCTCGTGAATGAGCACGAACGTCGGCGAGTGGATCCCCGCGGGATCGATCCCCAACCCATCGGCGACCCCGCGCACGAGCGTCGTCTTCCCCGTGCCGAGGTCGCCGACCAGCAGCAGACACGCGCCGGGCGTCAGACGCTCAGCCAGCGCCCGCCCCCAGGCGTGCGTCTGCTCGGCGCTTGCCGAGATGAAATCGTCGGTCGTCTCAAGCGATCGCGTCGACGGCTCGGACGGCGTCATCATGGATCTCCAGGACGAGGTTGTCGATCAAGCGAGCGGGGCCGACGTAGACGGCCAGCGCGATCGCCACGCGGCCGTCGAGCGTTCGCACCGGCTGCAGGCGCTCGACGTCGACGATCTCCACGTAGTCGATGGCGGTCTCCGGTTGGTCGTCGATCTGGGCACGCATGTCGTCAATGATCGTCGCGGCGGACCGCTCGCCGCCTTCGATCCGTGCTTTGGCGTCATCCAGCGCCTGATGGAGGACCGTGGCCTGTTCGCGTTGGGCCGCCGACAGGTAGCGATTCCGCGAGCTCATCGCCAGCCCATCGGCGTCGCGAACGATCGGACCCGCCACGACGTCGGTGGGGACGTTGAGGTCACGGACCATGCGCTTGATGACGACGAGCTGTTGCAGATCCTTCTGGCCAAAGACCGCGACGTCGGGCTGGACGATGTGGAAGAGCTTGGACACGACCAGCAGCACTCCCTCGAAGTGGCCCGGCCGTCGGGGCCCACAGAGGTGGTCAATCAGCTCCTCGATCCGGAAGCCAACGAGGGAACGGCCGCGATACATCTCGTCGGTGGAGGGGGCAAACAGCACGTCCGCGCCCCGCTCGTTCAGGCGGCGCTGGTCCGCCTCCAGATCGCGGGGATAGCGCTCGTAGTCCTCATCGGGGCCGAACTGCGTCGGGTTGACGAAGACGCTCGCCACCACGTGATCGGAGCGCTCGCGGCAGCGATCGAGCAGGCTGAGATGGCCTTCGTGCAGCGCGCCCATGGTTGGCACCAACCCGATCCGCTGGCCCTCGCGACGCGCCGGGACCAGAGCGTGCCGGACGGCCTCGATGGTGTCGGCACGTTCCATGCGTGCTCAGAAGAACGGCGTGGAAACCCGGATGTATTGCTTCATCCCGGCCGTCGACGCCTGGCCGACCTCGGAGATGGGGAACGCCAGCCCCACGGTCGCGCTCCAGTCGAACAGCCCGCCCAGCGTGCTGCCGCTCAGCGTGATCTCGCCGCCGAGTTCGGCCTTCAGGTCCGCCAAGGCGGTCTCGGCGATCTGGGAAGCGTCGGTCCATGTCTTGCCCGCTCGGGCGTAGAGCCGATGGTCGACGCGGTGGAGCATGCCGACGTTCAAGAGGTTGTACTCCATGTCGCGGCGGAAGGGCAGCTCCAGCGCGAGCGTCCCCATCGCCTTCATGCGGCCGGGATACGGATAGTCGCTGTACTCGGCGTGACTGCGGAGCTCGCCGAGCGTGAAGCCGAAGACCCCCAAATCTTCGGAACCCCAGCCGAGCGTCAGCTGCTCCGTGGCGTGGAGGTTCGGGGCGAGCCGAAGCTGGCGCCCGATGGAAAACTCGGCACGCGTGAACGCCATTGGATTGATCCAGGCCGAGGCGTTCCAGGACAGGAGGTCGCTAACCGATTGTCGATGGGACCAGTCCACGCCGAACAGCGTGACGTTCTCGCCCGTGGCACCCAGTTTTTCATCCCGAGACGGCTGGCCCGTGCTGTCCGGTCGGCGCAGCAGGCTGAGCTGGACGGTGTCGGTCGGCACCCAGGTCTGGCCCTGTTGGCCCGTCTCCGGCTGCTCGTAGAACGTCTGGGTCCACGACAACTGGCCGATGACGCCGTAGCCGTCCAACAGGGCCGCCAACGCGCCCACGGTCTCGCCGCGTCCCAGGTTCTTGACCATCTGGACGGTGTTCTGGCCGATCATCCACTGATGATCGAGCAGATACCCGCCCTGGATGGCCTGTTGGGTGGGGTTGGCGCGAATCAGGTAGGCGTCCAGGGGTTGGGCGTTGTCGCCCGTGGCGATCAGCTTGACCTGGCGGTTGGTGAACGGGAAGCCGTTGCGCTCGTAGACGTTGTTGAGCCGGCGCACGTCCGGGGCCATCTCGTCGGGGTCGACCTCGACTTGGCTGATCGGGCTGGCCGTCTCCATCGTCAGCGTGTGCGGGCCATCGGCCTGCTCGGCCAGCGCCCACGTGGCGGTCTGGACGCCGCCCGCTCGGGTCGTAGCTTCAATCTGGACGGGCACCTTGAGCGAACCCCGTCGCCCCAGCGTGATATCGTTGCGATAGCGGCCGTCCGGCTGGGCCTGGACGCTGACGTCGTCGACGCTGTAGTCGGCGAAGGGCGCGCGGCCGAGTTCGCCGTCGTTGGTGTCGCGATAGAACGCGTCTTGGAAGAACGACTCCAGGTCGTCGCCCGAA
>JAHEOA010000097.1 GCA_018609825.1 Candidatus Bipolaricaulota bacterium
CATATGGAAGTCGCTTTCGATGAAGGACGCGGAGGCGCTGAACGGCGGACTTCTCTATCCGGAGACCGGCGACCAGAACCAGCGGCTTGCCTCAGAGGGAATCGTAGAGCGGGCGATACTGGTTACGCCGGAGTTTACGCTCGAACACAAGCGGGTGTCGTCGGGGACGTGGGAAATGGTGATCCGCGAGCCGACCGAAGAAGAGCTAGACAGAAGCAAGTCGGAGCGGGACCAGCTTGCGTGGGAGGCGAGCAGTAGTCGAGACGCGAGGGCGCTTACCGAAACTACGTCCGATTACCACAACGACACGTTCGGCCCCGACGAAGGCGAGCACTCTATCGACGAAAAGATAGACCGCTTTGCGGCTACGCGGCCCACATATGAACTGGACACAGGTGCCGTGTTGACCGAACGCGTCGCGCACGGCGGGCGCTCTAGCAGCGACCAAGCGCGCTTCTCGCTTATTGCTCCGGAGGCGCAGGGGCCGGTATCAGTCTTTTACGACCCGGACACCGGGGAGCTTGGCTTTGCGACAGGCGAGACCCTTTCGGAAACCCTTGCCGAAGCCCACGGCGACGATATACGGAACCGCATAGATGAGATCCGAGAGCAGGACGAAGGCGGGCCGGACCTCTTCGGCGAGGAGGATCTGGTAAGTACCGAATCGGTGTCCGAAAACGTCGAGCGGTACGTGAACGGTCTGCGCGA
Source organism: Candidatus Bipolaricaulota bacterium (assembly GCA_018609825.1). The sequence continues at coordinate 709 of JAHEOA010000097.1, forward strand.
CATGCTTGGCGTAGACAACCGTATTGCGGTAATCAACCCGAAGGATATTGACCCGGATGATCCGGGGCCGTTTACCGGAGAGCACCGGAGCGGACGGCTCATTCCCCACGACGCGATCAATGAGATGTCCGACGCGCCGACGTGGGTCGGCAACTTCGGAAACGGGGACTACTACGTTGTCGTCCGCGAAGATATGATGCCTCGGGAGTCCTACCAAGCGGAGGCCATTGCCCACGAGTTCGGGCACATCGTCTTTCAGGAACGCCTTCAGTCCGACGAGCACGCCGAAGCCAGAGGCAGGCTTAGGGAGGAGCACGTCCAGTCGATTGACTTAGACCGGACGGTGGAAGAGCACGTCGAAGACTTTATGTCGTACCACCGACTCCGCTCGTCGGAGTACATCGACTCGGTCGGCGACCTGACGATGGGCGAGCTTATGGAGCAGGATCCGCGCATGTTTAGGTATCTCACCCGGTTTGACGAGTGGGTGGCCGAACAGACGGCGCGCTACATGACCACGCGCGACGCGGTGCTGTCCGAAGATTCGGTCGTAAAGCGGCTCTACAACGAACTGAGTCGCTACTTCAAGAACATCTACCACTTCCTGATGACCAACGGCTTCGGGCCGAACGTCCGGTTTGCGGAGTGGATGGATCATCACCTAGAGCGGAAAGAAACGGCCTCTCGCCGACGGGAAGCCGTCATCACGACAAGAGCGAGGCCCTACAACAACGAGAAGCGCGCGTCCAACGCGATTGATGAAGCGCAGCAGCAGATCGACAGCGCCGTTCTCGAAGACGTGCGGGACGCGGTCCGCAACGGGGAAGGCGTCGCGGAGGTAATCTCAAACCAGCCTGAAGAGGACCACGCGCTCCTGACCCGATACGCGTCGGCTTTCCGCACGACCCGGCAGTCGCAGGATCGGGAGATGCCGGAGTCCAGCTTCACGGTAGCCGCCTCCTACGCGACCAGCCCGCCGACTCGGGCGCGGCAGGACGAGCGTTGGTCGGATGTGCTGAGCCGATACATTCGAAACAGCACCGCCAACGAGGTGCGACGCGGCTACTATACGACGGTGGTGCGGCACGTGCGCCTTCTTGGGCAGCGGTATCCGATCTTGCAGGACATCGCCGACGAGATCTTTGCCTCTCCCACCGACCGTCCGGACAAACAGACCTTCAACGAGGAGCTTCATCAGCGCAGAAACGAGTTCTTGCCGCGCCTTGCGGACATCCTTCGTCGGGCGGCGGCAGGGACGTTCTTCGCGGACACGAGACCCGGATGGTTCGGGCGGGCCGACTCGATCAATCAACTGATGGAGATCCTTCGAGACGAGGATCTGAACGCGAGAGATCAGGCGGCGCTAGAGGAGGCCGGGTTCGACGAGCAGGTCGCGCGGGAAGCAGGGCGTCTGCGGGAGTTTTTGGACGACTTCTTTGAGTACCTTGTTGACAAAAACGCGGTCCCCGAAGGCGCGCGGCTCGAAAACTACTTCCCGGCGAGCATGGACATGGACGCGGTCATGGCTGAGCCGCAGGAATTTGAGGACATGCTCTTCGACCAGATGCGTCGGCGGGCAGCCGAGAACCAACGCGAAGACCCGGAAACGTTTGAGCTTGACGCGGAGTCGCGTCGGAAGGCGAAGAAACTTGCTAACAAGCTCCGGAAGGGTGTTACCGAGCAAGGCGGCGACAACGAGGCGTGGGACTATATCCGCGAGCAAGACGAGACTTTTCAGAACCTAATCAGCGCGCCGCCGGAGTCGCTCCGGTACCGCTACTTCCGCTTCTTGAACCACAACAACGAAAGGGTCCAAGACTTCTACGAGCAGGACCCGGTCAAAATCCTGCACCAGTACGTGAGCGGCAACATCCGGTACGCGGAGTTTGCCGACCGCTTTGGTCCGGACGGGGAAAAGGTTCAAGCGGCAGTTGACATTTTGGAAGAGGCCGGAGCCCCCGAGCATGTTCCCAAGCGGCTCAAGGGGCTCGCGCAGTCGATTCGTGGACAGTACGCCGGGCACATGGGGCGCGGCTGGCAAGAGAAAATCAAGGGCCAGAGCACGAGCGCAAAGATTTCTCGCGCAGCCGACTCGCTTGCAACTGGTTTCCGAAACTTCGTCACGTGGCAGATGATGCAGGCGGTCGGTCTCTTCTCGACTGCTCCGGAGACGATGGCGATTCCGCTTCGCACCGGATGGATTCGGGCGATGCAGAACCTGCCGTTTGCGGCGAAGGATTGGGCCAGTCAGGGGATTTCAGAGTGGTGGGTCCGCACGCAGCAGCGGCTGGGGCTAGACATTCCGGGCCTCATGGAAAGCGACCCGACGCGGGACCGGGAAGGCTTTCTGCGAATGCTCCACGAGTCGGGCGCGTTGGCGGACCGCACCTTTGACGAAATTGTGCGGAGCCGCGTCCGCGCCAGTGGCGACATGAGTGGATCGTTCATGAAGTGGTTCTTCAACCTCAACCTGCTGAGGCCGATTGAGCGGCTTCAGCGAACGTGGGCGTCGAAGGCCGGACACATGCACATCGTCGACGCGCTCAAGAACGCAGAGCGCAGCCCACGCTTGTCTAGGGAGCTAGAGCGGCTCGGCCTGCCGACCGACGAGGAGAGCCGCATAGAGGTCCTTGAGACCGTTGATCGGATGACGGCGGGGGAAGAGGCCGCGTGGGAGACCGACGAGGCTCAGACGTATCTCACGGCCTTAGAGCGGCTTGCGCAACAGACCATCGTGCAGGGCAACGCGGCCACGAGACCGCTTTGGATGAGCTCGCGGCACCCCCTCCTTCGACTGCACGGGCAGTTCAAGTCGTTTGCTGCCGCGTACAGGGAAGGGCCGCTGGCCTACATGCAGGACGAAACCATCGAAGAGTTCTACGACGGCAACTCCACGGAGGGGCTTCGGCAGTCGCTACGTATGTTGGCCGGGCTTCTGGCAATGGGCGGGGCGGCGGCCCTTGCCGATTGGGGGCGCTGGGCGACCTACTACGACACGGCGGACCCGGTTCAGCGCGAGGTGAAGCGCGAGATGCTCAACCAGCTTAACTTCAGCGAGAGCCTAGAGTCCTTGCAGCGAGGCGAGTTTGGGCGCGCTGCGGATCAGGTCTCCGGCCTTCCCCGCATCATCGAGCGGACCGGCGTGCCGGGCACGGCCACGTTCGGCACGTACTACCCGATTACGTCGGTACGGCAGTTCGACTCGAACTACTTCATTGAGCTTGGAGGCCCGGCCATCTCGCAGTCCAACCAGCTTGTCCAGCACATAGCGAAGGGGCAGTGGGACCGCGTCGGCGACTTTGCGCTCCGCGCCTTTCCGGGTGGGCAGGCGATGCGGTTCCGCGAACAGTATTCAGATTGGATTCAGCGCAACGCACCGATCATAGGACGGGGGGAACCGGACCCGCTGTTTCAGCGCGAGGAAGGAACGAGTAGTCAAGAGTGACCGTGGCAACTAGCACGCCAGCCATGCCAAAGATCGGTGCCGTCCGATGTCGGAC
>JAHEOA010000098.1 GCA_018609825.1 Candidatus Bipolaricaulota bacterium
ACGAACGCCGCCTGATGCTCGGTCTTGGTGCGGGTCATGATCTCCATGACCTGGTTGCCCGTCTTGGAGTCGAGGCTGGCGGTCGGCTCGTCGGCCAGGACCAACTTGGGATCGGTCACGAGCGCGCGGGCGATCGCCACGCGCTGGCGCTGTCCGCCCGAGATCTCGTCCGGACGCCGCTTGGCCAGGTCGTCGATGCCGACTTCTTCCAACAGACGCATGACGCGACGCCGGCGCTCGACCTTGTCGATCCCGAGCAACAGCAGGGGATACTCGGCGTTCTCGTAGACGTTCAATACGGGAATCAGGTTGAACGTCTGGAACAACAACCCGATCTTGGTCTTGCGCAATTCAGTAAGCTCGTAGTCGCTCAGCTCGCTCGTCTGCTGGCCCTCGATGACGACCTCGCCCGAGGTCGGCCGGTCGATGCAGGCGATCAGGTTGAGCAGCGTCGACTTGCCGCTGCCGGAGGGCCCGTTAATGACGACGAACTCGCCGGCGTGCGCTTCGAAGTCCACGCCGCGCAGCGCGTGGATCGTCTCCTGTCCGAGTCGATAGTCCTTGGTCAGCTCGTGTGTCTCCAACATCGCCATGGCTAGCGCTCTCCTTGTTCGGCAGCGGGCGATTCCGCCGCGGCCTCCAGCTGCCGGATCGTCTCCTCGCACCACTCGACGTACGTCTCGCTCATCTTCCGCCCGAGTTGCAGCGTCGCCAGAATATACGGGATATGGTCATCGAGGCCGTAGGCGCGCAACTGATCGGGCAGCATCTCTTCGAACTCGCGCAGACAGCCCAGTCGCCCCTCGTGCAGCTCCTGATGGCGCCGCAAGTGGCCCACGGTCTCCGCGGATCCCAGCACCCCGCCGAAGAACACCTTCAGCAGAAAGGGGTTGTGGACCGTGGGCAACTGCTCCATGGGCTCCTGCAGCCAGCGCTCCAGTTCCGCGCGGCCGGGCCCCTTGAGGGCGTAGACGTGGCGCGGAGGCCGGCTCTCCTGCTGCTCGACCGTCTTGTCGACCCAGTCCTCGGCGCGCATCGCGTCCAGGGTGCGATAGATCTGGCTCAGGTCCGCGTGCCAGAAGTGCCGGACGGACTCCTCCATCTGGTTCTTCAGGTCATACCCCGTGGCCGGACCGAAACTGAGGAACCCCAACAGGGCGTGCTTCAGGGACATGCCCGGGAGTCACCGTGCCTATATATGCAGTTGCACATAGCGGAGAAATCATAAGCGTTTTGCGAACCGGTGTCAAGTGCGCGATCGGCCCGCTTAGGGCGCTTGCTCCCGGCTGCCCGATGGCGAGGCGATGACCGCGTCGATCCTGCGATCGCCCGCCCGCATGATACAATGCCCCTAGCCCAGCCAAGGAGGATCCGTCATGAGCGACAAACTCGCCTTCATTCGCGACCGACTGGACGAGCTCAAACGGCACGGCCTGTATATCAACATCCGCACGATCGAGTCGGCCCAAGGCGCATGGCTCACCGTCGACGGCAAGCAAGTGCTCAACTTCTGTTCCAACAACTACCTCGGCCTCGCCAACCACGATGAGATGCGCTCGGCCGCATTGGAGGCCATCAAGGACTACGGCGTCGGTCCGGCGGCGGTGCGCACCATCGCCGGCACGATGAACCTGCATCACGAGTTGGAGGATCGGCTGGCCACGTTCAAGGGCGTCGAGGCGGCGATCGCGTTCCAGTCGGGCTTCAACGCCAACCAGGCCGTCATTCCGCTCTTGATGGGGGCGAACGACCTGATCATCAGCGACGCGCTCAATCACGCCTCCATCATCGACGGCGTGCGGCTGACCAAATCCGACCGGGCGATCTACGAGCATGGCAACCCCGACGATCTCAAGGCTCGACTGGAAGAGGCCGCGCAGAAGGACTATGAAAAAATCATGGTGATCACCGACGGCGTGTTCTCCATGGACGGCGACATCGCCCCGCTGGAGGAGATCGTCAACGTCGCGGAGCCCTACGACGCGCTGATCATGGTCGACGACGCCCACGGCGAGGGCGTGCTCGGCCACGGCGGCCGCGGCATCGTCGATCACTTCGATCTCCACGGGAACGTCGACATCGAGGTCGGCACGATGTCCAAGGCCTTCGGCGTCGTGGGCGGCTACGTGGCCGGATCGTCGCTCGTCGTGGAGTATCTTCGTCAGCAGGGCCGCCCGTTCCTGTTCTCCAGCGCCACCACGCCGGCGGATACCGCCGCGTGTATCGCCGCGGTCGACCTCATGGAGAACTCCACCGAACTCGTCGACAAGCTCTGGGACAACACCAACTACTTCAAGGACGAGATGCACCGGCTCGGCTTCGACACCGGCAAGAGCGAGACGCCGGTCGTGCCCGTGATGCTCGGCGACGCGTCGCTGGCCCAGGCGTTCAGCAAGCAGCTCTTCGACAGCGGCGTCTTCGCCCAAGCGATCGGCTATCCGACGGTGCCGGAGGGCCAAGCCCGCATTCGCGTCATGAACTCGGCCTCGCACAGCCGCGAGGATCTTGATCAGGGGCTGGAGGCGTTCCAGACGGTCGGGCAGGAGCTCGACGTCATCTAATCCGCCGCGACCTCGCGAATTCGGTCGGCCAACAGCTCCGCCAACGGCAGATCGAGCGCCTCCCATTCGGCCGAGCTCAAGGGCGTGGAGACGTACCAGCGGCGTTGGCCCTTGGGGCCGATGAGATAGACGCCCGGGGTGTGGATCACTTCGTTCGGCTTATCCGGGTTCGGCTTGACGACGACCCCGTAGTCGGTCCATACGTCCTCTAGCTGGGCCGGATCGCCGGTGAGAAAATGCCAGCGGTGGAGCTCCGCCGAGCGCCACTTCTGCGAGGCACCGGCAACATTCGCGACAGAGGCGGACTCGGCGTTGACGTTGATCGCCGCGTAGACGACGTCGTCGGCGAGTCCGTCGCTCAGCTTGGCTTGAGCCCTCGAGAAATGGAGCGTCGTGAGCGGGCAGATGTCGGTGCAGTTCGGATCGAGGAACGTCAGGACCACGATGTCGCCTTGGAAATCCGACAGCGAGACGGCCTCTCCGTGCTGATCCGTGAGCGTGAAGTCGGGAGCGGGCCCTTCAGTTCCGTTCCCGTGTAGGACTGGACGTCGGAGGCGGCCCCGTCGTGGACGTGTCCGCTGGACGCGGAATCGTCCCCGCATCCGCCAAGTAGCGTCATGGCCCCGAGCACCAACCCGACGAGCCAGGCGGCGTTCGTCGAGGGATGCGTCACTTGGCGCACCACCCGCCAGGCAAAGCCGACGCCCACCAGCACCAGCAAGAGGATCCCGCCGGCGTAGGCGATCACCAGCCACGGCACGCCGCCTCCCGGATCGAGGTCGATCGTATGCGTCACCTCGGCCTCGCCCAACCCCCCGTCGATCCGCACGCTCATGGTCCACTGGCCGAGCGTGTCCAAGGGGAAGTGGGCTGAGGCCATGTTGGAGAAGCGCTCCGTGGACTCGGGGCTAACCGGACCGATCGAGGTGAGCGCCTTGACAGTGACCTCGGCTTGGCCTCCCGGAATGGGGCGCTTGTCCTGGGCGTCGCGCAGGTAGATCGTGTAGTCGAGCGCGTCGGCACCCTCGGGCGTTTCACCGCCCTGCAGGCCCGCTTCCGCGACGACGAAGTAGGGCCAGACCGTGCCCTCGTAGACCTTGTC
>JAHEOA010000099.1 GCA_018609825.1 Candidatus Bipolaricaulota bacterium
GGCTGTTGGGCGAACCGTTGTCGGCGCTGTGCTCGTTGGCGGCCGAGCGATCGATCCGGCGCTCGTAGCCGAGGCTCAGGTCCTGATCTCGATCGCTGGAGACCTCCAAGGGGACGGTGACGTCGAGCCCGATTGCGGTCCGGCGGCGATTGCCGCTGGCGCTCACGGTCAGCGGAAGCGGGCCGTTGTTCTGATAGCTGAGCGCATAGACGGGCCGCTGGGCTCGAACATCCCAGCCGGCGGTGACGCTGTACATGTGTTGCAACAGCGGGTCGTTGCCCAGGGTCGTGACCCCGAGACCGCCCTCTAGGGGCGTCGGCAGCCAGAGCTTGGGCAGCATGAGCGGGATCGGGTTGTACGGTTGGATCGCCGGGCCGTCGGAGGGATAGCCGTCCCAGGACGGGACCTCGCCCTGGGGCAGCTGAACTTGTCGCCAGCCTTCCGACTCGACCGGGAGCCGGTAGACGTCGTATCCGTCGTTGTCATAGCCGAGATAGGCGAGAGCTTCGCCGTCGGGCGACACGGTCGGCGCGAACGCGCCGCTGAGCGCGTTGGTGATCTGCGAGGATTCGCCGCTGGCCACGTCGATCGCAAACAGGTTGTCGCGGCGCTTCAGATCGGAGCTGAAGATGACGTATTGGCCATCGGCCGACCAGACCGGATCGCTGTCCTCGTTCTTGTTCTGGGTGAGTGCCGTCAGCTGGCCGCCGTCAATGGGCATGACGTAGATGTCCTGGTAGCCGCCAGGCCGCCAGAGCGCCAGCGCGACCCGCTCCCCATCCGGGGAGACCGACAGCGACTGGATGACCCCGCCCATGTCGGCGAAGCTGCGCACCGTGCGGACCTTGCCCGTGGCCATCTCGCGCGCCATGAGCGCGCTCTGGCCCGCGTGATTGACCTGCTTGGCGTAGTAGAGCGTCTCGCCATCGGGCGCAAACGCAGGACTGTACGCCCGTTCGCCGTGGGTAAGACGCGCCGGCTCGGAAGTCGTGATTTCGCCGCTGCCCGTCTGAATGCGCACGCGATAGAGGTCGCTGCGGATCGACTGGCGATTGGCGTTGTCCAGCTCGGCATACACGAGCGTCCGGCCGTTCGGTGACCATGCGGGGTCGCTGACTGAGCCCGAGGCGACCTCCGTGTTCACGTCCCCGTCGGCGCGCATCACGCGCAGGCCGCTGCGGCCGTGGCCGCTGTGCGTGTAGGCAATCAGATCGCGCGACGACCACGCGGGATCGTCCGTGGAAAAGCCATGGCTCGTGAGACCGCGGCCTGTACGCACACCCGCGTTGCGGATCTCTCGGATCTCGGGCACGAACTGGGCGCGCAGCCAGTCGGTGAAGTCGGCGTACATCGTCTCGGGCGAGACGCCGAACGCCTCTTGGACGATCTCGTCGAACTTCGGGCCCATGCCGAACAGGGCAAAGATCTGCAGCGGCTTGCTCGCGTTGACGTCGGTGAAGCGCTGAAGCGCGTCGTCGCCATAGGTCTGTTCGAGATAGCGCATCAACCAGGCGCTGTAGTTGTAGACGAGCGACCCCAACGACGGCCACTCGGTGCGGCTGTAGTAGCTTTGGATCTCGCTCCAGGTGGGGAAGTCGTTGTCCAACGCCATTTGGCGGATCATCATGCGCGTGCGGCTGTCGTTCAGGCGCGACTCGCCGACGATCTCGTGCTTTTCGTAGACGGCCAGGCCCTCGACGAAGGGGATCGGCTTCACGGCGTTCGGCACGACGATGTTGCCGAACAGCCGCTCCAGGAGGTTGTGGATCCCGCGGGTCTGGCGCCGCTCGACGGCGTGGACCAGCTCGTGCGTGACGACCGTGTGCCACCAGGACTCGGCCCGGACGTTGAAGATCGCGGACAGCCGCCGATGCGAGGCAAAGATCGCCACCTGGTCGGAGATCGGGTTGCTGAAGCCGTTGGGGACGTCAAAGGGGTCCGCCAAGACCAAGTCGACCGTCGCGGGGGCCTCGCCGAACTCCTCGCGCAGCCGCGTGTAGGCCTCTTCGGCGACCGTCGAGACCTGGCGGGCGACGCCCTCCAGGCCGTTGTGGAAGTGGATCCGGAAGTGGTCCGTGTTGAGCGTCTGCCATTCGAGCTCGTCCGAATAATCCAGGCTGGTCGCGCCGATCTGCGCCGTGCCGACGACACTTAACGTAAGCGCACTGGCGACGACAACAAGCGCGGCCGTCAGCAATCGCCGTTGGAACATGCGAGTGATCCACTCCTCCTCAAAGCTCGGTTTTCGGAAGTCAGCCAACGTTCGTCGTCGTTCGTGCCGTTTAGAAGTTGACGTTCAACTCCGTCGAGCCGTCCTGGGGAACGACCAGCTGCGCCCGAACGGAGAAGCCGTCGACGCTGAGCGTCAGCGACGCGCTCCAGCTGAAGCCCATCTCCGAGCTCCAGGCCCCAGCAACGTCGCTCGACGGCTCGGCTTGTTGCGACGCCGGCGTCTCCGCCGAGCCCTCGGGCGCCTCGGCCTCCGGGGACGCGCGCTGATCCGCGTTGGCGACGTGGACGCCGAGATCGCCGCGCAGCGTGAGCGGAAGTTCTTGGGGCACGGTGCTCGACAGCCCTTGCGGCAACGGGAGCGGGATGGCCGTCTCGTACATGGGGAAGCGCCGGCTGAGCGTCAGCTTCCAGTAGCGCTCGCCGGTGAGCGGGCCGCCCAACCCCGGGACGCCGGTGGTGAACTCGAACCCGGCCAGGTCCGCCGCGTTGGTGAGCGAACCGTAGTTGACCCGCGCGCTGAAGCCCGCGAGCGACAGCCCCACCGAGCCGGTGTGGGATTGGAACGTCTCGCCCAGGCTCGACCCGTCCATGAGCGCCCCGTAGGTCATGACGGAGTTGGTATGGGCGCGCACGCCATGGGGCAGATCGACCGACGTCGCCGAGTCGAGTTGAACGTAGCCGACCTCGCGATCGGGCCGGTCCTCTCGCCCCCAGAGCGATCCGTAGAACCCCGTCGCGCGCGTCTCGCCGAAGCTCAGGCCCGCTTCGATCCCGCTCTGGCCCGCGCGGCCCAAGATGGGGCTCGTCGGCCAGTCGACGACCGCCAGACTGGGCTCCCCAATCCGCTGGTCGATCACGGGCAGCGACACCCCGGTGGTCACCCGCACGCCGGCCTGATAGCGGAAGCGGCCGCTGTCGACGCCGTAGGCCAGCGCCGCGCGCGGCTTCCAGAGGTCGCGGATCGCCGGCACGTTGGTGTCGAATCCCACGAGCCGGCCGTCCTTGCTGGTGGTGGTGTAGACGGGACGAACGGGCTGGGCCTGGCCGAGTTCGGCCAGGGCCCCCATGCTCAAACCGAGCGTCAACAGCGCAACGATCCCATATCGCATGCTCACGGGTCGCCACCTCCGGACGCCATTCTAGACCACGCATGACGCGTCGTCATCCGCGTTGCGGCGTGGGGAGCGCCTAGTGCCGACTGGGATCGTCGGCTTGGATGAGCGCCTGTTGAGCCTCAATGGCCTCGCGATGGGCGCGGTCGCCGGCCGGCCCTGAGCGGCGCGTGTCGAGCTCCTCCATCAGCGGCTCGCGCCCGTACAGAAGCAACGTCTCCCCCGGATGGATGCGCGCCTCGCCCGTCGGCGTCCCCGAGTACGTGCCGTCGCCGTGCTGGATCCCCAAGACGAGCACGCCCTCGCTGCCCAATTCCAGCTCGGCCAGCGTCTTGTCCGCGAGCCAGTCGCCATCGTTGATTTGGATCTCCGAAATGGTGAACTCGCCGGCAAGCCTGAGCAGGCTGGCGTAGTCCCGAACGTCGAGGTCGGTCCAGCGTCGCAGGGCGCGCTCGATGATCCACCGCATCTGGCGCTCGATCCAGGCGCTGGCGGCCAAGCCCCACAGAATGCCCAGTCCGACGAGCAGAATGACGATTCGGGTGAGCCAACCGCCTGCGCCGACGGGATCGGTAAACGCCAGGATGAGCGAGGCCATGGCGGTGACGACGCCGGCGTTGCCCACCAGCATCAGGAGCATGACGATGCGACGACGAACGGGATGATGAACGACCCGTTCGGCTTCCGCGGTCGTACACCCGACGCCGGTCATGGCCGATCGGGCCTGGAACCGGGCCGACTCGCGCGACAGGCCGGTCAGCGTGAGCGCGACGGCGCCACGCGGGTGATCAACAGGGACAGGTTGAGGACGACGAGCAGCAGAAAGACCGACTCCACGGCTCAATCCACCCTCCTCGTAGGACGGTCCGTAGGACGGCTTACGCCATCGCTTCGCGGAGCAGTTGCTCGTGAATTTCCAGGTCCTGAGGGGAAAAGAGGACGAACCGCACGAACCGCACGCTCGCCAACGACGGGGCCCCCTCCTTGAGCGTCGCGAACGCGATCCGCGCCGCGTCGGGCATGGGGTAGCCGAACGCGCCCGTGGAGATCGCGGGAAACGCGAGCGACGTCAGGTTATGTTCCTCGGCCAACGCGAGCGCTCGCCGATAGCAGCTCGCGAGCAGCTCGTCCGCCGGCTCGTCGCGCCCGTACACCGGCCCGAGGCAGTGAATGACGTGCGGGTTGGGCAGGTTCTGGCCGCTGGTGACCACGGCCTCGCCCGGCTCGATGGGCGCGAGCGGGCGACACTCCTCGGCCAGCTCGGGGCCGGCGGCCCGATGGATCGCGCCGGCGACGCCGCCGCCGGTCTGCAACTGGGCGTTCGCCGCGTTGACCACCGCGTCGACGTCAGGCTGGTTGGCGATATCCCCCTGGATCAGCTCGACCTTGAGTCCGTCAAACGTCGTCTCCATCGCGATCATCCCCCTGGCCCCCTCAGTATAGCGTCGGGGCAGGCCGCGTCGCCGAATGATGTCCGCCCGCTCGGGGGCGTGTGTCGCGGACGCTAGCCGGTATTGCGCAGCCCGGCCGCAATGCCGTTGAGCGAGAGCAGGATCGCCCGGCGAAGTTCGCCGTCAATGTCAGACGCTTGCCCGTTCTGGAGCTGCTTCATCAGTTCGACTTGGAGGAAGTTGAGCGGGTCGATATAGGGGTTGCGCCGCCGGATGCTGCGTTGCAGCCAGGCCTCGTTGTCCAGCAGCGCCGACTGGCCCGTGATCGTCAGGATGGCGTCCTCGGTGCGCTGATACTCCGCCTCGATCGCGTCGATCACGGGTTTTTCGGCGTCCCGGGCCAGCGTCGCGTAGCGCCGGAGCACGGTCAAGTCGGCCTGACAGAGGCTGAGCTGCGCGTTATCCACAAGCGTGCGAAAAAAGGGCCACTCCGCGTACATCTGCTCCAGGTCGTCGGTGCCCTCCGAGGGTCGACGCCTCAGCTCGTCCTGGAGCGCCTGGCCCAGCCCGTACCATCCGGGCAACCCCACCCGGGCTTGGGTCCAGGCGAAGACCCAGGGAATCGCACGCAGATCCTCGATTCGCTCGCTTCCCTTGCGACGCGAGGGGCGTGAGCCGATGTTGAGCTCGTCGATATGATCGATCGGCGTGACGCGATGGAACGCCTCGACAAACTCGGGATGGTCGACCATCGACCGATACGTTTCGTAGGCCCGATCGGCCAGCGCCTCCAGCTTCGGGGCCCACTCGGCCAGGCGTTCGGGATCGGGCTCCTCCTGGCCCGACAGCAACACCGCATGCACGATCTGCTCCAAATGCCGATGGGCGATCTCGCCGTTGGCGTAGCGGTCGCTGATGACCTCGCCCTGCTCGGTCAGCTTCAGCCGGCCCTGCAGCGACTCCGAGGGCTGAGCCCGAATGGCCCGATTGGCCGGGCCGCCCCCACGACCGACAGATCCGCCGCGCCCGTGGAAGAGCGTCAGCTCGATCCCGTGCCGATCGCAGACGCGGCCGATCTCCTGTTGCGCGCGGTAGAGCGCCCAGTTGGCCTCCAGATAGCCGCCGTCCTTGTTGGAGTCGCTGTAGCCGATCATGACCTCCTGGTGATCCCCGCGCCCGGACAGGTGCTCGCGATACTCGGGAATCCGGAACAGCGCCTCGAGCACCTCGGGGGCGTTGCTCAGGTCGTCGATGGTCTCGAACAGGGGCGCGATGTCGAGCCGCCCGAACAGCTCGGCGTCCGAGGCGAGCAACAGGACTTCCAAGACGTCGCTGGAGTCCTCGGTCATGCTGATGACGTAGCTGCCGATGGCCTCCGGCGCGATGCGGGCCTTGGCGTGGCGCGCCAGGCGGAGGAGCCGCACGAGGTCATTGGTCGACTCGCTGAAGTGGAGTTCGGCGGTCAGCGGGCGCGGGCTTGCGACCTCGCCACGCAGCAGCTCGACCCGCTCCTCGACGGACATCGCGGTATAGTCCGGAGTCAATTGATAACGTTCCAGGATCTCGACGATCGCCTCGTGATGTCTATGGGCGTGCTGGCGCAGGTCCAGCTCGGCCACGTGGAACCCGAAGACCTCGACGCGACGGATCAATCGGGCGAGCGCGCCTTCGGCCAACACGGTGGCTTGGTGCCCCTCCAGGCTGCGCTGGATGAGCCGCAGGTCATGGAGGAACTCGCCGGCGTTGGCATACGCCCGGGGATCGGAAGGGCGCTCCGCCAAGGGCTGATCGAGACGGCGTCGCGTGGCCGCGAGCCGCTCGCGCATCAGCGAGACCTTCTGGCGATACGGCTCCAACTCGAAGCGCTCGCCGATCGACTCCCCCCGCTCGCCGAGCCGCTCGCGGTCGGCCGTGATGCTGGCGCCCAACTCGTCGGAGATCGTCACGTAGGTCCGCGCCATGCTGAGGTCATGCCCGAGCGCGTCGAGGTCCGTGGCGTAGCGCGCCAGCGCCAGCTCCTGGTGCAACTGGAGCGTCCCTTCCGTGGTTCCCGAATCCACGTTCGGGTTGCCGTCGCGGTCGCCGCCGATCCAGGACCCGAAGCGCAGCACGGGCCCGACCGCGAACGATGCGGCGGGATAGTGGCGCGCCAGCGCCGCGTCGAGCTCGCCGTAGATGCGCGGCACGACGTCGAAGAGCGTCGTGTCGAAGAAGTAGAGCCCGTTATGGACCTCGTCCCACACGGTCGGCCGGCGATCGCGCGTCTCGTCGGTCTGCCACAGCGCCGTGATGAGCTCGCGCAGCCGGTGCTTGGCGCGAGCCCGCTCGGGCGGGGTCAGCTCGGTGCGATCCCGCTCGTCGAGGATGTCGCCGATGGCTCGCTGCTTCTCCAGGATCGTGCGGCGTTTGGCCTCGGTCGGGTGGGCCGTGAAGACCGGCTTGATCAAGAGGTGCTCGAGCCGATGCCGGACGTCCTCAGCGGAGACGCCGCCGGCCTTCAAGCGCGCAACCGCATCGTCGATCGTCTCCCGCATCGGCCGGCCCTGCTCGTGCGCGTCGCTCAATCGGTGCCGGAGGACGCGGACGCGATGGTTCTCCTCTGCCAGGTTGATCAGCTGGAAGTAGACCGTGAACGCCTTCAGCACCGAGCGCGTCTGGGCCAGATCGTGAACCAGATCGGCCATGTGCTCGGCCATGTGCGCCTCGGCGTCGGGGTCACCGGCCCGCAGCGACTTGGTCGTGGCCCGGATCGCCTCGATGAGCTCAAAGAGATCGCGACCCTCTTGAGCCGTGATCGTCTCGCCGAGCATGTCGCCGAGCAGACGGACCGTGGCGCTCAGCCGGCTCTGGGGATCGCTCATGGATCATCCTCTTTCGAACGCGCGTCGGTTACGCTTGACCGCGACGGGCCCGATGATAAGCGGGTGGAGCGGTCGCGTCCAGAGGGAGTGTCGAAACCTCGGCGATGCGTGTCTATCCTGAAGTGACCAGAGCCGACACGTGGACCAGACACCGGACGGTTCGATGAAACGCCGACGGTGGAACGATGGTAGATGGGGCGTCGATCCGCCCGCGCCACCGGACGGGCAACGACGCCGATCGACAATCGGAAGGAGGAGACCATGCGGACGACCGAGATCCGGCTGACCGACGACCTCTGGGCTCGGCTGCAAGAGTCCAGCGACCCGGCGGAGACGATCAAGGATGCGCTCGCCAGCTATCTCCTGTGTGGATGTGAGCGACTGGAAGCGGTCCCGTTCGACTCGCCCAAGCGCGAGGTGCCGGTCGACGACATGGTCTTCCTCATCGCCGCTCGACAGGCCCATGAGGAGCACCGCCCTACCGATACCGTGATTGCGGACGCGCTCCACTGGTTCCTCGAGAGCGAGCAGGTCGCTTGACGCTCGTTGACATGCGATGAAGCGACCGAGCGGGAAGCGCATCCGACGCTTCCCGCTTGAATGCGTAACAGTGTTATGTTACTATCATCGCCGTCGAGGTGATAGCGATGTTGCACTTCCGATTGGAATGGATGGAACCGGAGATCGCGCAACAGCACCATCGGACGTTGTTGGACGAGGCGGAGGTCGATCGGACGATGCAGCGTATACGGGGCGAAACCAACCAGCGACGTGCCATCGGCGATCGACTGGGCAATCTGTTGATCGCGCTCGGCTGCCGGCTCAAGCGGGTGCCCGTCTCGCGCGTCCGCCAGTTGACGGGTGCCGACGGGACGTGGTCCGCTGTGAACGGCGACGGGATCCCGTAGGCGGCGTGCTTTTTTTTGAGGACTTGTCATCGTAACAGTATTATGTTCCAATGAGCACGCCGATGATCGAGGAGGTCGCGATGACCGACGGGCAAGCCGACGCGACCCGGGACGAGACCCTGATCGCCAAAAAGGACGTCCTGGAGCACGCCGACATCTCCTACGGCCAGTTCTACCGCTGGAAGCGGAAGGGGCTGATCCCGGAGAGCTGGTTCACGCGCAAGAGCACGTTCACGGGTCAGGAGACGTTTCTGCCCCGGGATCTCATTCTGGATCGCATCGAGGCGATCAAGTCGCTCAAGGACGACCACAGCCTCGAGGAGATCGCCGAGCTGCTCTCCCCCGAACCCAGCAAACGGACGTTCCAACCCGAGCAGCTGCGCCAAACGGGTTGGATACGGCCGGAGACGCTCGAGCACTACCGAGCGCTCACGGGCGACACGGGCCCCTATCGCTTCCGCGATCTGGCCCTCATGGAGCTGCTCGAGACGCTGGAGCGCGACACGGAGCTCCAGCGGACGTCGGTGGAGCGCCTGGTGGCCACGGTCTGGCACAGCCGCGTCGACTTCGGCCCCGAGGGCTCGGACTGGCGCCTCTGCCTCGTGGAGACGCATCAAGGGGAGACGCTTGGCTGCCTGTCGCCGGGGCCCGAGATCGAGGTCGACCCCACGGCGACCGTACGTCTCAAACTCGATCTGCAGCCCGTTCTCGAGCGCATCCGACGGCGATTGAGTCAACGACGGGAGGACCGATGATCGCGTTGAGTGACCTGAAACGACTGCTGATAGCGGGCGGCCTTGTGCTGCTCGGGCTGGTCATCCTTGTGGGGATCCTGAAGCTGGCGTTTGTCCTATTGGGGCTACTGGTGCCCGTGGCCTTCGGGATCGGGGCCGTCTATCTGGGTTACGTCTTGTGGCAACGCCACGGACATCGCGTGACGAGAAGGAGGAGGTCGCGATGGTGAACGAGCGGGCGCAATCCGAGGACCGCACGGAACGGGTCAAGATCGCCGGATCGGGTCGGGTCAGCGGCGGGACGTATCAGAGCGTGAAGGTTGCGGGGTCCGGTGTCATCGACGGCGACGTCACGGCCGAGTCGATCAGCGTGGCCGGCTCGTGCACGATCGAGGGCAAGGCCACCGCCGAGGAGATGACGACGGCCGGCTCCTGCCGCGTCAAGGGCGACGTGCGCGCCGAGGAACTGCGCACGACGGGCTCCTGCACGGTCGACGGCTCGATTTCCGCCGACGTGCTCAAGTGCTCGGGATCACAACGCGTCGACGGGAGCGTCAACGCCGGCTACGTCAAGACAAGCGGCTCCATCCGGGTCAAGGGCGATCTGGAGACGGACAAGTTCGTCTCGGAGGGCTCGTTCAAGGTCGGCGGGCTGCTCTCCGGCGACGAGATCACCGTTCGGTTGGGTGGGGACTGCCAGGCCGAGGAGATCGGCGGCGAGCGGATCGAGGTCCGCAGCGGGGTTGACCGGGGCTTCGACCCCGACGAACTGTCAGAACGCGTCGAAGGTCGCAGACGCGGCAAGCGTTGGAAGTTCCGCGAAATGGGTATCGACATCGATATCGACTTCGAGAAACTCTCCAGCGAGATGAGCAAACTCGGCGCGAAGCTCGGCAACCTCGGACTGTCGCTCACAGGGTTCGGTGGCGGCGGAACGTTGCGCGCCCATTCGATCGAGGGCGACGAGATCTACCTCGAGGCGACGCGGGCCAAGCTCGTGCGCGGCAAGCGGGTTCTCATTGGCCCTGACTGCGAGATCGAGCGCGTCGAGTACGAGGAGGAGAGCCACGTCCATGACGACGCCGACGTCACGGAGACCGCACAGCTCTGACGCCGCAGGGCATCCGTGCACGGGCCCCTGGGCCCGACCGCTCGCCGATTTGAACCCCGAGCAATAGCGCTTACCATGGCGCGGAGGGTATCGCCATGGAAGGCACGACGGCCCGCTCGCCCCGCATCGAAAGCGCCCGTTGGGGACAAGTCCAGCTCGACGACGGCTCATCGCACAAAGACGCCAAGCTCTATCCGGGCGGGTCCCGCGAATGGGATTGGTCGGAAACGGGAACACGCCACTCTCCTGGCGTTCAGGCCGCCGACGTCCGGGAGCTGCTCGATCAGAACGCCGAGGTTATCGTGCTCGCCACGGGCATGCATGAACGGCTCCAGGTGGGCCCGGAAACGCGACAATTGCTTGACGAGCAAGGGGTGGACGTCCATGTCGAGCCGACGATGGCCGCGGTCGAGCGCTACAACCGACTCGTTGACGACGGTCGCGCGGTCGGCGCGCTCATCCACTCCACCTGCTGACGCTCGGGCCCGCCCAACGCCCCAGCGCAACTTGAGCGCGCCTTCCGCGTCCGGCTCGCGAGGCGCGCTGGCGGTGACCTGAACCTTTGAGATTCGGGCCCAAGTGCGTACAATAGGGGCCGCACCGGGGATCAAGATGACAGACTCGTTAGAGCGCATCGCTCGAACCAATCCGACATACGTCGAAGAACTCTACCAACAGTTCCGGCGAGACCCCCACAGTGTGCCGGAGGACTGGGCCCTCGTCTTCAAGGGCTACGAGTTCGGCCTGGAGGCGTCCGGCCCCTCGGCCAGCGCGGACCAACAGGGCAACCCCCCGGGCGTGCTCGACCTGGTGCACTCCTATCGCGAGTTCGGCCACCTGATCGCCGATATCGACCCGCTCGGCCGCCGCGAGCACGAGCATCCGCTGCTCAAGCTGGAGGAGTTCGGGCTCCGCGAAGCCGACCTCGAACGGGAGGTCTCCAGCCCCTTTTACGGCCTTGAGGTCGCTCCGCTGGGCGAGATCCTGGATGCCCTGCAGAAGACCTACTGCGGCACGCTCGGCGTCGAGTTCATGCACATCGGCAACGCGGAGCGTCGCGAATGGCTCCTGCAGCGCATGGAGCCGATCTACAACCGACCGGAACGCTCGGCCGATGAGCGCCAACAACTGCTGCGCAAGCTCGTCGAGGCCAACGGCCTGGAACGCTTCCTTCATGCGCACTATCGGGGCGCCAAGCGCTTCTCCAGCGAAGGCGGCGAGACGCTGATTCCGCTTCTGGACATGCTGGTCGATCGGGCCGGGGCTCAGGGCGCTCAAGAGATCGTCATGGGAATGCCCCACCGCGGTCGACTGACGGTGCTGGGCCATGTGCTGCACAAGCCGCTGGAAGTCATTCTGGCCGAGTTTGAAGGCCTCCAGGAGAACGAGGACGTCAAGTACCACATGGGCTACTCGTGCGACTGTGCGACCAGCAGCGGCCAGGAGATGCACCTGACGCTCGCTCACAATCCGAGCCATCTCGAGGCCGTGGACCCCGTGGTGCTCGGCCAGGTGCGCGCCAAGCAGCGCGCCCGCGGCGACGAGGCCCATCGCCAAGTGATTCCCGTGGTGATGCACGGCGACGCGGCCTTCGCCGCCCAGGGGACCGTCTACGAGACGCTGCAGCTGTCCGGCCTCAAAGGCTTCACCACCGGCGGGACGGTCCACGTGCTGATCAACAACCAGCTCGGCTTCACCACCCGCCCCGAGGACGCCCGCACCACGTGTTACGCCAGCGACATCGCCACGGTGATCGGCGCGCCGGTCTTCCACGTCAACGCCGACGACCCCGAGGCGGTCATCTGGGCCGCCGAGCTGGCGCTCGACTATCGCCAGCGCTTCGGCGGCGACGTGGTGATCGATCTCGTCTGTTACCGGCAATACGGCCATAACGAGTTGGACGACCCGGCGTTCACCCAGCCGGCCATGTACAACTTGATCAACAACCACCCGAACGTCACCGAGATTTACGGCGAGCGGCTGGAGGGCGACGGCGTCATCGCCGAGGGCGAGCTGCAGACGATGCGCGAGGAGGTCCGCGCCGAACTGGACGAGGCGCTCGAATGTGCCAAGGACGACGAGTGCGTCGAGTCCAAGGAGGTCCCCTTCCGGCGGTTCTGGCGAGGACTCGGCCCGGCGGGCGAGGACTGGAGCGCCCGCACCCGGGTCGACGCCGACACGCTCAAAGGGATCGCCGATCGGCTGCCCGAGTTCCCCGACGACTTCACGCCCCATCGGCGCATCCCGAAGATGTTCAACCAGATTCGGGATCTCGTCCGCGAGGGCCAGAACCTCCACTGGGCCATCGGCGAGACGCTGGCCTACGGCAGTTTGCTGTTGGAGGATTACCCCGTTCGGCTCTGCGGCCAGGACAGCGAGCGCGGGACGTTCTCGCATCGACACGCGGTCCTCTACGATGCGGAGAATGCGGCCCGCTACGTGCCGCTCAACGACCTGGAAGCGGACCAAGCCGAGATCGAGGTCGTCAACAGCCCGCTGAGCGAGTTGGGCGTGGTCGGGTTCGAATACGGCATCTCCAGCGCGGATCCCTACCGGCTGGTCATCTGGGAAGCCCAGTACGGCGACTTCGCCAACGGCGCGCAAGTGATCATCGATCAGTTCATCACCAGCGGCGAGGCCAAATGGAATCGTCAGAACGGCCTTGTGATGCTTTTGCCACACGGTTATGAAGGCCAAGGGCCCGAACACTCCAGCGCTCGGCTGGAGCGTTTCCTCCAACTGGCCGGGCAGGACAACATTCAGGTCACGTATCCGACGACGCCGGCCCAGTTCTTCCATCTGTTGCGCCGCCAGATGCATCGGGCTTTTCGGAAACCCTTGATCGTCATGACCCCGAAGAGCATGCTGCGCCACAAGCGAGCGGTCTCGTCGCTCGATGCGTTCACCGACCGCGACTTCCACTCGGTCCTGTCCGACCCGGTCGCCGCCAATCCAAAGCGGGTTCTGCTGTGCTCGGGCAAGGTCTACTACACGCTGCTGGAGGCCCGCGAGGAGCATGGCCTCGACGACGAGGTAGCGCTGGTGCGCGTGGAACAGCTCTATCCGTTCCCCGAGGCCGAGCTCCGCGAGGCCCTGAGCGCCTATGCCGACGATATTGAGCTGGCCTGGGTGCAAGAGGAGCCGCAAAACCAGGGCGCTTGGCGCTACATGCAGACGCGGCTGCCGCTCGTGATCGGCGAGGATCGACCCGTGCGCTACATCGGGCGACCGGAAGCGGCCAGTCCGGCCACGGGCAATTTTGGGACGCACAAGCGCGAGGAAGAGCGGCTCATCGACGAGGCGCTCGTCGAGGTGGCGTCCCAGACGGATGCCGCCTCCGCCAAAGCCGGCCAAGGCACCTGACGCTGAACGACCGATAAGGAGCGGAGATGCCAGAGACCGTCGAGATCACGATTCCGGACTTGGGCGAGTCCGTGGCCGAGGGAACCATTGCCAATTGGCTCAAGAGCGACGGCGAGGTCGTCCAGGCGGACGAAGCGCTCTTGGAACTGGAGACGGACAAGGCCGTCATGGAGATTCCCGCCGAGTCCGGCGGACGCCTGGAGATCGCCGTCGAGGAGGGCGAGACGGTCGCCGTAGGCGACGTCGTCGCCAAGGTGTATCCGGGCGAGGCGGCCGAACCGGCCCAGGACGCCTCCGCATCCGAAGACGGCCAGGAGCGCGAGGCGGCCGAGTCCGAGAACGGGCGCCCCGAGCCCACCGAGCAAGCATCCGCCTCGACCGAGGCGACGCCGGACGCTCCGTCCGAGCCGACGTTGAGCCCGGCGGTCCGCAAGCTCGTCGAGGAGCACGACCTGGACCCGTCCCAGATCGCGGGCACCGGCAAGGGCGGACGCCTCACGAAGGCCGACGTGCTCGATCACCTCGACTCCGCCGACGGCCAAGTGGCCCCAGACGCGGACACGACGACCGAGCCAACCACTGAACCGACGCCGTCAGCTCCGCCACCGACCGAGCCCGAGGTCAGCGACAAGGCCGAAGTGAGTGACGAGGCCGAGGTCCGGCGCGAGCCGATGAGCGGGCTGCGCCAGCGCGTGGCCGAACGGCTCGTGCAGGCCCAGCAGGAAGCCGCCATCCTCACGACGTTCAACGACGTCGACATGTCCCACGTCATGGAGATGCGCAAGCAGTACCGCGACTCGTTCGAGGAGCGCTACGGCGTGCGGCTCGGCTTCATGTCGTTCTTCGCCAAAGCCTGCATTCTGGCCCTGCAAGAGATCCCCGAACTGAACGCGTCCGTGGACGGCACCGACATCGTCTATCACAAGCACGTCCATATGGGAATCGCCGTCTCGACGGATCGCGGATTGCTCGTGCCGATCGTCAAATATGCCGACACGATGAAGTTCCACGAGCTGGAGGCCAAGATCGGGGAGCTGGCCAAGAAGGCCCGAGACAAGAAGATCACGCCCGATGAGCTCTCGGGCGGGACGTTCTCCATCACCAACGGCGGCGTGTTCGGCTCGCTGCTGGCAACGCCCTTGCTGAACCCGCCCCAATCCGGCATTCTCGGCATGCATCGCATCGAAGAACGCCCCGTTGCGGTGAACGGCCAAGTCGAGGTTCGACCGATGATGTACATCGCGCTCTCGTACGATCATCGGATCGTCGACGGCCGCGAATCCGTGACGTTCCTGAGGCGCGTCAAGGAGTACATCGAGGACCCCCGACGGCTCGTCATCGAGGTTTAACGATTCATGGCTGAGAACCCGCGTTACGATCTGGTCGTCATTGGCGCCGGCCCGAGCGGCTACGTGGCCGCCATCCGCGCGGCGCAGCTCGGGATGAGCGTGGCCTGCATTGAGAAAGAAGCCGCGCTCGGCGGCACGTGCCTGCGGATCGGCTGCATTCCCTCCAAAGCCTTGCTCGACTCCAGCGAGTATTTTGCATTGGCCCAGCACCGGTTCGTCGACCACGGCATCAAGCTGGACGGGCTGGCCATTGACGTCCCGGCGATGATCCGCCGGAAGGACAACGTCGTCAAGGGGCTGACCCAGGGCGTCGCCGGACTCTTCAAAAAGCACGAGATCGAGCGCTTGACGGGAACGGCGCGCCTGACCGGTCCCAACACGGTCGAGATCGACGGCGACGACGCGGGCACGGTCGACGCCGATCACGTCCTCATTGCCACGGGATCATCCCCGACGGAACTGAGCGAGCTTCCCTTCGACGGCGAGCGCATGGTCAGCTCCGCCGACGCCCTGGCGTTCGATGACGTTCCGCAGCGGCTGTTGGTCGTGGGCGGCGGCTACATCGGATTGGAGATGGGCTCGGTCTGGTCGCGGCTCGGGGGCGATGTGGTGGTCGCGGAGATGATGGGCCAGATCCTGCCCGGCGTCGATCCCGATCTGGTCAAGCCGCTCCACAAGGCCCTCAAGAAGCAGGGCCTCGACATTCGCACCGCCACGAAAGCCCGCGACGCGACGCTCCACGACGACGGCGTTGAGGTCGCGCTGGAATCCGAGGACGGACAGACGCAGACCGAAACCGTCGACAAGGTGCTCGTCGCGGTGGGCCGACGGCCCCACACTGACGAGCTGGGGCTGGATGACGTCGGTGTGGATCGCGACGATCAGGGCCACCTCGTCGTCGACGAGCACTACCGGACCTCTATTGAGAGCGTCTACGCCATTGGCGACGTCAACAACCGCGGCCCCATGCTGGCGCACGTCGCTCAAGAAGAGGGGATCGCCTGCGTTGAGCGCATCGCAGGCCAAGCCGGTCACCTCAACTACGACGCCGTTCCGGCCGCCGTCTATACCCACCCCGAGCTGGCCTGGGTGGGGAAATTCCAGTCTCACTGCGAGGACGAAGGCATCGACGTCAACGTGGGCACGTTCCCCTTCCAAGCCAACGGACGTGCCCAAGCGTTCGGCGAGTCGACCGGCCTGGTCAAGGTCGTCGCGGACGCCGAGACCGATCGCGTCTTGGGCGTCGGGGTTCTTGGCCCGCGCGCCTCGGACATCATCGCCGAGTGTGTGGTCGCCATGGAGTTCGGCGCCAGCGCCGAGGACATCGCCCGCACCTGTCACGCGCATCCCACTTTTCCAGAAGCCATCAAGGAAGCGGCCCTGGACGCCGACGGGCGCGTTATCCACATGTAGGCCGCTAGTTGATCGCGGCTTCCAGCGCCTCTCGTAGCTTCTCCGGCAACGGACAGGGCGATTCCGTGTCCAGATCGACCGCACACCAGGTGACGCGGCCGTCGCCCGAGAGTTCGCCGTCCGCACGGACCACCGCAAACGCCAGCGTCGCCGACGACTGCCCGACGCGCTCGACGCTGACGCGAACCTCCACCGCGTCGTCGTACTCCAGGGCTGCGCGATAGTTGGCTTCCACGTGGACCCGCGGGATGTTGATGCGCGCGTCCAGGAAGTCGTTCAACGTCAGGCCCCGCGAGCGGAGGAACTCCTGCTCGGCGTACTCGAACCAGCGGAAGATCGCCGTAAAATGGATGCGTCCGGAGGCATCCGTGTCCGCCCAACGGACGCAGTCTGGATAGCGGAAGGCGGGATCAGCATTCATGTGACAACCTTTCGGTCCCCGTTGTCAGCGATTATCGGCCATGACGCCCAGCGCTTCCAGAACCAATCGTGCCGCGGCGACGCTCGTGGCGTTCGAGCGATCCA
>JAHEOA010000100.1 GCA_018609825.1 Candidatus Bipolaricaulota bacterium
AGATCATCAACGCCGCCTACGACAACATCCACGCCGGCCACGACGCGCCGAAGGGCCACCGCATCCAGTACGTCATCGTCAACGCCGACGTGCTCGACCCGGAGGAGGTCATCCACCTCCAGGACGGCTTCTTCTACGATCCAGACGCGGTCTACAAGAACGGACAGAATCGCATCAAAAGCGTCCCCGAGCAGAACATCGACGCGTTCCGGGCGCGCTACGACGTCATTGACGAGATCCTGCAACGCCACAGCGGCGAGGGGGATGCCGCCGAGCGCATCTCCGCCATCCGGCGGGACTTCCTGGGGTTGCTCGACATGGACGTCATCCCAGAACGACCGTTTTCAATAGCGCTGACGCCCCTACTGGCCGACGTGCTGGAGACCCTCTACGAGAAGGGCTATCCGTTCTGGGAGATGCCGGTCCCGACGGGACGTGATCGCTACGTGGAGAACACCTTCCTGATCGAAGGCGTCGACTCCCACCGCGAGCGCCGTTCGGCCCGTCTGGAGGGCGACCACTTCGTCCACCGTGACGGCCAGGATGAGCGCCGCATCCGCAAGGATCGCGTCTTCGATGCCCTGCGCAACTACAGCGCCGTTCCCACGATGCCGCTGGTGATCCTGGCAACGGCGACCGCCCCGCAGATGCCCCATCTGGGCGGCCAGGACTGGATCAAGTACGCGCCGCCCCACGTCGACGCCCAAGCCGAGTGGCTCGGCATCGACGAGACAAGCGAGACGCTCATCCTGACCACCGAGGGCCACCGACCGTTGGTGACGTACCGCTACAACCAGGAGTTCACCGGCTTCCCGGCGGTCTATCTCACCTATGGTCCGGACATGATCCGACGCGCGCTGGAGGAAGGCTTCCAGGAGCGCGTGGAGTTCAAGCGGATCGTGTTCTAAGTCGTCTGGCGCTCGATCTCACGGCCTTGCTCGCGCGCCAGTTCAACCAGGCGCTGCGGCAGCGTGAACGGGCCGACGTTCTCGTCCACCGCCCACAGCTCCTCGACGCTGCGGGCGCCGAGTTCCGTCAGTCGATCCAGAACCGCTTGGACGAGACGCTCCGGCGCGGACGCCCCGGAGGTCACCCCGACGGTCGACACGCCATCGAGCCACTGAGGGTCGATCTCCGAGGCCCAGTCGATGCGGTACGCGGGCGCGCCGTATTGTTCGGCCACCTCTTGGAGGCGATTGGTGTTGGAACTCTCGGATGAGCCGACGACGAGCACGAGATCGGACGCGTCCGCCAATTGCTTGACGGCGGCCTGGCGGTTGTCGGTCGCGTAGCAGATCGTGGAGTTCTTGGTCGGCGGCTCCTTCAGCTCGGGGAAGCGTCGCTTGAGGACGTCACGGACGTTGCGGACGTCGTCGACCGACAGCGTCGTCTGCGTCACGCAGGCGACGTGCTCGGGGTCGTTCACCCGCAGCGCTTCGGCTTCCTCGACGGTCTCGATGAGATGGGCGTCGCCGTGGTCGATGTTGCCCAGGATGCCGCGCGGCTCGGGATGGTCATGGTGTCCCAGGACGACGACGGTGTAGCCCTTCTGGGCGAACCGCCCGGCCCAGTTGTGGACGTTGGTGACGAGCTTGCACGTCGCGTCAATGACGTCAATGTCGCGTTCGCGCGCCTTCTCGTAGTCGGACGGCGGCGAGCCGTGGGCGGAGAAGACGGCCGCGCTGCCCTCGGGAATCTCCTCGATCTGCTCGACGAAGATCACACCGCGTTGCTCAAAGTCATCGATGACGGCCCGATTGTGGACGATCGCGTGTTTGACATAGAGCGGGGTGCCAACGAGGTCGATGGCGTGCTCGACGATCTCGATCGCGTTCTCCACGCCCCGACAGAAGCCACGCGGCCGAGCGGTCAACACCTGGAAGTCATTCATGGGGCCAAGCCTATCAAACTCGGACCATTTGAGTCCATGATCAACGCGGGCTAGAGCTCGACCTTGGCGACGGTGTCGCGCACCCGTTGGGCGGCGTCGTCCAATTGAGCGCGCTCGTCGTCGCTCAGCTCCAGCTCGATGATCCGCTCAGCGCCGTTCTCGCCCAAGACGACGGGAACGCCCAAGAACAGGTCCTCGATGCCGTACTCGCCCGTGAGATACGCCGCGCTGGGGATGATCCGCTTCTCGTCCTTCAGGATGGTCTCGACCATGGCGGCGGCACCCGCCGACGGCGCGTAGTAGGCGCTGCCTTCACCCAGCAATCCGACGATCTCCGTGCCGCCCTTGCGGGTGCGCTCGATGAGGCGATCGATCTGCTCTCGGGAGAGCAGCTGGGTGATGGGAACCCCGGCCACGCTCGCGCAGCTGACGAGCGGAACCATGCCCTGGTCGCTGTGGCCGCCGATCACGAGCGCGTCGACGTCGCGCATGGATAACCCCGTCTCCAGGGCGATGAAGGAGCGAAACCGCGTCGAGTCGAGCGCCCCGGACTGGCCGACCACGCGCTCCTTCGGGAAGCCGCTCAGCTTGAGCGTGGCGTAGACGATGGCGTCCAACGGGTTCGTGACGACGATCAGGATCGAGTCTGGCGAGTAGTGGACGACTTGCTCGGTGACGGACTGGACGATCGAGGTGTTCTTGCTGATCAGATCCTCGCGGGTCATGCCCGGTTGGCGCGGCAGTCCCGCCGTGATGACGACGACGTCGGACTCGGCGGTGTCGGCGTAGTCGCTCGTGCCCGTGATGCGGGCGTCGAAGCCGACCAACGGGGCCGACTCGGTCATGTCCAGGGCTTTGCCCTTGGTGGGATCCTCCTTGTCGGGGATGTCGACCATGACGACGTCCGCGAGGTTGGCCTCGGCGATGCGCTGGGCAGTCGTCGCGCCGACGAAGCCCGCGCCGACAACGGTCACTTTGCGTCGCACTCCGTTCACGCTCCTCTGGGGTCAATAGATGGAGTTGTGAGCCGTATTGCTCAGCATGAGCGCTTGTAGCCTACTGGACAGGTCTGTCCGACTGCAAACCGGTTGCAGGGCGCGCCTCCGTCCGGTACACATGCGTGGCGCCATGGCCACGATCGAGCCTCAGACCGAGCGGACGCTGCACTCGTTCGGCGATACGCTGAGCGAGCAACTGGGCGACGAGTTGACGTCGTTGGTGCTGTTCGGCAGCGCGACGGGCTCGCACTTCACCGAGGGCGTCTCCGACTTCAACGTGTTGGTCGTCCTCGATCCCCCCTCGACCGACGCGCTGGGAGCGATCCGCGCGACCTTGAAGGACCACGCGCCGGCCCCGATCGAACCGCTCATCGTCGCCCGCGACGAACTCGACCGACTGCCCGAGGCGTTCCCCATCGAGACGGCCGACATGCAGGCCGCCAGGCGCGTGCTGAGCGGCGAGGACCCGATTCGGGACTTGAGCGTTCGCACCGAGGCCGTTCAGCGCCAACTGACGACGGAACTGCTCGGCAAGACGATGCGGCTGCGCGCGGTCTATGCCCAAGCCGAGAAGCACGGCGACAAGCAGCTGCGGGGGATGCTGACCCAGGCCATCAGTCCGTTCAGTGCCCTCATGCGGGCGCTGCTGTACGTCGGGGACGCCCACTTCGCCGAGTTCGCGCCCCCGCGAGAGTTCCTCGAGGTCGTGGCCCAGCTCGAGGACGGATTCGGCCTGGAATTGGAGGGCTTGCGGAAGGCCTCGCTTATCCGAGCGGGCACGGAGACGCCCGACGGAAACGAGCTGACTGAGATATACGCGACCGTGCTTGCCGAGACCCGGGAACTGCAGCGCATCGCCCAGACGCTCCGCCCGGAGGCGCCATGACGGGCGTCGTGGTTCTGGTTCTGCTCATGGCGACCGCCGTCTTCGTCTTTCTCCGCAATCGTCGCGGGATCTGGCGCGGGAAATCGGGACGCGGGCGTCCCCGGAACCAGGGCGCAACGACGGACGATCCCTCGGTGACGATCGGCGGGCCGTTCAGCGGCGGGGCATTCGGCGGGTTCGGCGGGGCGCGCCGTCGGACCGACTAGGCACGATACTCCTTGAGCGCCCGATCCATCTCGCGCTCCTGCTCCTTCCGCTTGATCTTCTCGCGCTTGTCGTACTTTCGCAGGCCCTTCGCGACGGCCAGTTCGACCTTGGCGTAGCCGCGCCGGAAGTAGACCTTGAGCGGAATCAGCGTGAAGCCCTTCTCCTGAGTTTTCCCGATGAGCCGAGCGATCTCCTTCTTGTGCAGCAGCAACTTCCGAGTCCGCCGCGGCTCGTGGTTGAAGCGGTTCCCCTCCGTGTAGGGCGCGATGTGGACGTTGTGCAGGTAGACCTCGCCATCGCGGACCGTGGCAAACCCGTCCTTGAGCGAACACCGCCCCTGGCGCAGGCTTTTGACCTCGGTGCCGGTCAACACCAGGCCGGCTTCGTAGGTCTCTTCGATCTCGAAGTCGCGATGCGCGGTTCGGTTCCTGGCGACGGGACGGCCCATGGAAACTCACTCCTGACACGAGCTTGACGCGATTAAAGTGGGCAAGCGGAGGGCTTGTGGTGGGCGGTGGAGGACTTGAACCTCCGACCTTCTGCACGTCAAGCAGACGCTCTGCCAACTGAGCTAACCGCCCGAATCGCTTGCGGTGCTGGAGGCGGCGCCCGGAATCGAACCGGGGTATGAGGGCTTTGCAGGCCCCTGCCTTACCACTTGGCGACGCCGCCCGGTTGCACCGAAATTATAGACAGCGCCCCGTGAGCTGTCAACGTTTGCGCGATCTGTCCGATCTCTTGAACGGGATGGTATCACTGGGCTAAGCTTGATCCATCTCAAAGAGGTGATCGTCCCATGCGACGACGATGGCTCGGAATCGGAATGCTCGGAATGCTTGGACTCGGCTTGCTGCTGGCCACGCCGGCCGGCGGCGCGCTCAACGAGGCCAACGCCGCGGCGCAAAGCACGTCCAGCCCCGGCGAAGTCACGCTGACGGTCTATCAGGATCAGAACCTCGCGCTGATCTCTGATCAGCGCCAGATCTCGCTTACCGAGGGCCTGCAGAGCTATCAGCTTCGTGGGCTGAGCCAGCAGATGCTGGCCGACACCGTCGACGTCAACGTGTCGGAATCGCCCCGGACGCTGCAGCTGATCGAACAGACGGTGCGAAGCTCGGGCGTGTCGCTGGATCAGCTGTTGCAGAGTCACATTGGCGAGCAGATTGCGGTGGTCGCCCCCGACGGCTCCGACACGTATCGCGGCACGCTGATCAGCACCCAAGCCGGGGTCACGATCAAGGACGAGGCGGGCCGTCTGCACGTCATCAAGGACCCGACACGCTATACGTTCCCCGGGAACGCATCGGTGCAGCCGAATCAAGGACCGGAACTGGACCTCCGCATGGACAGCACGTCGTCCGCCACCGAGACCGTCGAGCTGCGCTATCTGAGCGAGGGCCTCAACTGGTCGGCCCACTACAGCGCGACGTTGAGCCGGGACCGCAGCGAGCTGACCCTCAAGAGCTGGGTCTCGCTGGAGAACAGCTCCGGTCTGGATCTGAAAGACGTGACGCTGCGGCTGCTGGCGGGTGAGGTCAGTCGCGAGGAGAAGAGCCAACTGATGGCGATGGCCGAGGACGCGTCGGGTCGCGGCTCCGATTCGTCACAGTTCCAAAGCCGAGCGGCGTTCGAATACCAGCTCTACACGCTGGGACGCCCGGCCGATCTGCCCGACGGCGAGACCGTACGCCAGGCGTTCCTGCCGCCCTTGAGCGTGGAGCCGACGGTGGACTACATCTACGACGGCGAGCGCCGCGACGGCGTCCAGGTCTGGGTGGAGACGAGCAATGACAACGAGGCGTCCAAGGCGCTGCCGGCCGGCCCCGTGCGGATGTATCAAGAGCGCGAAGGCGGTTCCCTCTTCATCGGCGAGGACCGCATGTCGGCCACGCCCGTGGGCGAGACGATTCGGCTCTTCGCCGGGCAGGCGTTCGATCTCCGGGGCGAGCACGTCCAGCGGGACCGCGAGCGCCTCGGCGAGCGCCAGTTCCGCGAGACCTACGAGATCACGCTCGCCAACCGCAAGAGCGAGGAGGTCACCATCGAGGTCCGCGAGCACATGCGCGGCGACTGGACGATCACGCGCTCGTCGCTGCCGTTCGAGAAGCTTGACGCCCAGACGGCCACGTTCGACGTCACCGTCCCGGCCGACAGCCAGACGACCTTCGCCTACACCGTCGAGTACAGCTACTAGCGTCGCTCAATGCGGCATGCGCCCGGCCGCGCATGCATGCGCCCGACTGCGCATGAGGGATCACGCGCCGCCGGCGTCCGAGCCACCGTCGTCGATGGGCCGTCACCTGAGAGGGTGATCGACCGTGTCGTTTGATCCATCGGAACCCTACAATCTGAACGTCGATAAGTACGTCAAGGCCGTGGAGCGGGTCTTGCCACAGCTGCCCGTCGAGAACGGGAAGATCAAGTTCGAGACCCTCTGGCTTGAAACGGCCCTGCCGGAGGATCTGTTGCTGGAGATCCTGGGCAATCATGCCCTGGAGTTGCCCCCCAACGTCGAACAGATCATCTCCGATCGCGGGAACGTCCTGCACGAGCGTGGCCAGAACGGCTCTGGGTCGTCCCTTGACGCTCCTGAGGAGGACGGGGTAGACTGACGCCACTATGACGAACGTATGCCCGCGAGGGGTGGCGCCGCCGGATCGGCGCGAAGCCCTCGGGCCGTTGGCTCGATGCCAGCCGCTTCTTCGCTCCTCCCTGCGTTAACTTCCCGTTGCCGGGCGTCCCAATGTCCGATTCCGAGAGATTCCACTGAGGTGACGCATCGTGGTTGAATCCTACGACTTTAACCGAATTGAGCAGAAATGGCGCGACTACTGGCGCGAACAAGGGTTCTTCAAGGCCGATATCGGCGACGCCTCGCGCAAGTTCTACTATCTGAACATGTTCCCCTATCCGTCCGGCGAGATGCACGTCGGCCACGGCCGCAACTGGCTGATCGGCGACGCCATCTGCCGCTATCGCCTCATGCAGGGGGAGAACGTCCTGAATCCCATGGGCTACGACGCCTTCGGCCTGCCCGCGGAGAACGCCGCCATCGATCGCAACATCCACCCGCGCGACTGGACCTATCGCAACATTGAGAAGTTCCGCGAGCAGTTCCGCCAGTGGGGCGTGGAGTTCGACTGGGACCGCGAGATCGCCACGTGCGACCCCGAATACTACAGATGGAACCAGTGGCTCTTTATCCAGTTCTACAAGCGCGGACTGGCCTATCGGAAGGCGGCGCTGGTCAACTGGTGCCCCGGCTGCGAGACCGTGCTGGCCAACGAGCAGGTCGTCGATGGCGAGTGCGAGCGCTGCGGATCGCCCGTGGAAAAGCAGAACCTGACGCAGTGGTTCTTCAAGATCACCGACTACGCCCAGGAGCTTCTGGAGGATCTGGACAAGCTGGAGGAATGGCCCGAGCGGGTCAAGACGATGCAGCGGAACTGGATCGGCCGCAGCGAGGGCGCGCTGATTCGGTTCCCCGTCGACGGCCAAGATCGCCATCTGGAGGTCTTCAGCACGCGCCCGGACACGATCCACGGCGCCACGTTCATGGTCCTGGCTCCGGAGAATCCCCTGATCACGGAGCTGACGACCGCTGACCGCGAGAATGCCGTGTCCGAGTACATCCAGCAAGCCCTGGGCGAGAGCGAGGTGCAGCGCCAACAGGCCGAACGGCCCAAGACGGGCGTCTTTACGGGCACCTACGCCATCAACCCGGCAACCGAGGCACGCATTCCGATCTGGGTAGCCGACTACGTGCTCATGGGCTACGGCACCGGCGCGATCATGGCGGTGCCCGCCCACGATCAGCGCGATCTGGACTTCGCCCGTTCTCACGACCTCGAGGTCGTCCCTGTCGTCCAACCGGACGATGAAGAGCTGGACGGGACGACCATGACGGAGGCCTATGAGGCCGCCGACGGCGTCATGGTCAACTCGGGCGGCTTCAACGGGCTGAGGGCGGGGCCGGAGACCATCGCGAAGTTCATCGAGGACTTCGAACAGCGGAACATCGGCGAGCACCAGGTCCACTATCGGCTGAGGGACTGGCTGATCAGCCGGCAGCGCTATTGGGGCACGCCCATCCCGATGGTGTACTGCGAGCAGTGCGGGGTCGTGCCCGTCCCCGAGGACGAGCTGCCAGTCGAGCTGCCGGACGTCGACTTTATCGGCAAGCAGGGCTTGGCCGACATCGAGGGGTTCGCGGAGACGACGTGTCCCGACTGCGGCGGCGCGGCCGAGCGCGACACGGACACGATGGACACGTTCGTCGACTCGTCTTGGTACTACCTGCGCTATCTCTCACCCGACGACGACGAGCAGATCTTCGACTCCGAACGCGTCAACCAGTGGCTGCCCGTCGATCAGTACGTCGGGGGCGTGGAGCACGCCATCCTGCACCTGTT
Organism: Candidatus Bipolaricaulota bacterium; assembly: GCA_018609825.1. The sequence goes on from JAHEOA010000100.1 coordinate 8,395, forward strand.
GTACGCGCGCTTCGTCACGAAAGCCCTGCGCGACATGGGGCTGGTGGCCTTCAGCGAGCCCTTCAAGCGTCTGTTCACGCAGGGCATGATCACGCACCTGGCCCATCGCTGCCGCGACTGCGGCTGGATCCCGCCCCAGGAGATCGACGAGGCCGAGCTGAAGTGTCCCTACTGCGGCCGGGCGCTCTCCAGCGAGATCGCCAAGATGAGCAAGTCGAAGAAGAACGTCGTCTCCCCAGGCGAGATCATCGAGGGCTACGGGGCCGACACGGAGCGACTGTACACGCTGTTCATGGGCCCGCCCGAGCGCGACATCGAGTGGACCGACGAGGGCGTGCGCGGCGCCTTCCGCTATCTCAACCGGCTGTGGACGCTCGTGCAAAGCCATCGCGATCGGATCCAGCAAGCCCGCGGCGAGGCCGTCGAGACGGAGACGCTCGCCGACCGCGATCGCCAACTGTGGCGTGTGGTCAACGAGAAGGTCCAGGCGGTAACCGACGACATTGAAGGCTTCCACTTCAATACGGCCGTCAGCGCGGTCATGGAGCTGACCAACGAGCTCTCCGATTACCTCCAGCGCACCGATGACGCCAAGCAGAACCCGACGCTCGTCGGTCAAGCGGCCGAGACGCTGATTCTGTTGGTCTCCCCGATGACGCCGCACATCGCCGAGGAGCTCTGGCGCGCGGTCGGCCACGAGGGGTCGGTGCTGACCCACGGCTGGCCGAGCGTGGATCAGAACGCACTGGAACGGGCCGAGATGGAGATCGTCGTCCAGATCAATGGGAAAGTGCGCGAGCACTTGGTGGTGCCCTCGAACGTCGGCGAGGATCGCGACGAACTGAAGAAACACGCGCTGGCCGCCATCGAGGATCGGCTCGATGGACAGAGCGTGCGCAAAGTCATCGTCGTGCCCGGCAAGCTCGTCAACGTGGTCGTCAGTCAACCGTCATAGCCTGCAATACCGACCTCCCGGGGCATGACGAGCGGGAGGGATGTCGGTGGATCGGCGACGCCCGCTGTTCGGGCTCGCCTTGGCGTGGATCTTGGGGGTCGCGCTCGGGCGCGCGACGGATCCCGCGCCGCTGGTCGTCTGGGCAGCCGCGGGCGGAACCGCCGCTGTGGGCATCGGGCTCTTCCGGACGAACCGGCCCAACTGGCCGGTCGCAATCGTGGCCGTCTTTATCGCACTCGGCGGGCTGAGCTATCAGAGCGCCGAGCTGCCGACCGCCCGGATCTATCCCCATCTCGACGACCTGGACCGCGTGCACGGCGTCGTGACCAACTTTCCCACGCGGACGTCGGGGCGCACCTCCTTCGTGATCCGTAGCGAACGGCTGCCGGGCGGCGTCCAGATTCGCTATTGGCATCGGGACGCCGAACGCGTCCTCGACATCGCCTACGGCGAGCGCTTGACCATCCACGCGGACGTTGAGATACCGCCCCGACTGCCCGAGTTCAACTATCGGCGCTATCTCGCCACGCGCGACGTCTGGGGCGTGGCTTCCGTCTGGAACGCCGGACAGATCCAGGGCCACGGAACCGAAGCCGGGAGCCCGTTGCTCGACTGGGCCTACCGCACGCGCACGTCGCTCTTTGCCAGCCTCGATGCCCATCTGCCCGCGCCACAGGCCGACCTGATGAAGGGATTGCTCTTCGGCGAGCGGGCCCAGATGAGCGATCGAGTGGAAGGCAGCTTCCGCGACGCGGGCGTCATGCACGTGTTGGCCGTGTCGGGGCTTCACCTGGCGATCCTGTTGGGCCTCGGCTGGACCGCGCTGCGCCGCCTCGGTCGCTCGGTCACGGGGACGTATCTCATCCTGTTGCCGCTCGTGCTCGTCTACTTGGCGATCGTGGGGTTCAAGCTGAGCCTGGTGCGCGCCTCGCTGATGCTGGCGTTCGTGGCGCTCGGCTGGGTGGCCGCCGAGCGGGGCTGGATCCTGAAGCGCTGGGTCGACCCGCTCCAAGGGCTGAGCGCCGCCGCGCTCCTCATCCTGATCGTCCATCCGCCGTCGCTGTTTACCGTCAGCTTCCAGCTCAGCTTCTCCGCCACCGCCGGCATCCTGATCGTGCTGCGGGGCACGCTTCCCCGTCTCCACGCCTGTCGGACCAGCCTCCAACGACGATGGTCCGTCCAGGCCAGCGCCTGTCGGCGCCGGGCGTTCGCCGCCGCCGAACGCCTCGCAATGTTGGGTCTCGTCACCGTCGCCGCGCAGCTCGCCGTCGCGCCGGTCATCGCCTGGCACTTCGGGCG
>JAHEOA010000101.1 GCA_018609825.1 Candidatus Bipolaricaulota bacterium
GAGTCGGGCATCGTCAACGCGTCAACCGTCTCCGCAAGCGCCGTCTCGTGGACGAACGCCTTCGGCTGCAGCCGCCCGAGGAGATCGTCGAGCTCCGGCTTGGCGAGCCGATAGCTGAGCGGGGCGAGGATCAGCCCCGTCTTGCCGCAGGCAAAGTAGAGGTCGATCAACTCGACGCGGTTCCGGGCGATGAAGCTCACGACGTCCCCGCGCTCCAGCCCCACGTCGTCCAAGAGATGGACCGCCAGGCGGTTGGCGCGCTCATTCAGCGCCTCGTAGGTGAATCGCCGATCGCAGCCCGTGTCGTAGAGCGCCTCCCGCTTCGGCGTCAGGCGCGCACGGCGTCCGACCCAGTCGCCGACCCACGCAAGCGCAACGTCGTCGTAGGACTCGAACCGGGTCATGATGCTCCTTTCAGAAACGCGATGACGGTCCGGTTGAACGTCTCGGGCTGTTCGATAAAGCACAGATGGCCGGCGCCGTCCAGAATCTCCAACTGGGCGTTCGGAAGCTTATCGGCCAGGCGCTCGCTGTTCTCACAGGGCACCACGCCATCGGCGCTGCCGCTAATCACGAGCGCCGGCTGCTCGATCTCGTCAAGCCACGGCTCGGCGTTGAAGTCCAACGGCGCCATCGCCTGGCGTTGGTAAGCGTAGTCGGGTTGGCGGTTGGCCAACAGCCGTTCGCGGATCCCTTCCAATGCGGGCGGATCCGACGCGAGGAAGGCCTCGCTGAACGAGAGCTCGAAGCCCTTCTGGAAGCGCTCCTCTGGCGTTCCCGACCGTTGCGCCAGGAACTGGATAACCTCCATGTCGGGATAGACGATGTGCGGGCCTCCGTGGGTCGTGGCGCACAGGACGAGCTTGTCGATCCGCTCCGGGGCGTCGTACGCCATCTGCAGCGCAATCATGCCGCCCTGGGAGACGCCCAGGACGTGGGCGCGGTCGATCTCCAACGCGTCCATGAGGCCGAGCGTGTCGCGGGCGAAGAGCTCGATGGCGTAGGGCTCGTCGGGCTTGTCGCTGTCGCCGACGCCGCGGTTGTCGAAGGTGAGGACGTCGAAGCGGGGCGCCAGGTCCGGAACCTGTTGCTGAAAGACCCAGCCGCCGTAGCCGACGCCGGCGATCATGACCAGCGATGGTCCTTGGCCGTGACGGTCGTAGGCGATCCGAATGCCGTTGGCTTCGACGGTGGCCACCTTGGAGTCAGTCTTTCCTGAAACCTGATTCACCTCTCATATTAGCCCCGTCACGCGGCTGGCGTCAATAGGGGCATCGGCCGCGAATTGGGCACTCGTCCAGCAGAGCGGGCAGGCTTCCAGGGGCGGTTCGTCCCGAAATACGTTCCAGTCCAGTCGGTCGGGTTGATCGAGGAGCGCTTGCGCCATCAAGGGCCCCGCCGTGGACCAGGTCTGGCGGCGCCGTGCCTGCTTGCCGTCGTCGTATTTCGGCCAGCCATGCGACGACAGCGAGCGCAACGCGAGGCCCAGCGCCTGCTCGGCCCAGGCGCCACGATCGGTCTGCGGACCAGCGCCGACAGGACCGTCAACTTGTGATGGGGGCAGACCTCGACCTAGCATGCCGGATCATGCCAGCTCCACACGGGTCGATGCCGTGATAATTCTGGTCGCGGGCGAAGCTCTCGTCGACATGACGCCCGTCGCGGATGCCCAGGGCGACCTGGCGTTCCGGCCCCGAGCGGGCGGCTCGCCCTTGAACGTGGCCGTGGGACTGGCTCGACTCCAGTGTGCGACGGGCTTTTTGGGAAGCATATCGACAGATCCCTTCGGACAGACGCTGCAGGCCCACATGGTCGACAGCGGCGTCGACCTGCGCTATGTCAAGTGGCGATCCGCGTTGAGCACGCTCGCGTTCGTTCATCCCGGCATGACCGATGCCGACGAGCCCCAATACACGTTCTATGGGGAGAACGCCGCCGACGCTCAGCTCTGGATCGAGGATCTTCCCGACGCCCTGCCCGACGAGGTGGCCGCGGTCCACACGGGCTCCATCGCCATGGACCGGGCGCCGATCGGCGAGGCGTTGGCCGAGCTGATGCGCCGCGAGCAGCCGCATCGCTTGATCAGCTTCGATCCCAACGTCCGCCCGGACTGGCTGGGCGATTCGGCGACGTATCGCGCCAAGCTCGACCGGTGGCTCGCCCGTGTCGATCTGGTGAAGACGAGCGGAGCGGATCTGGCCTGGATCGCGCCCGAGCAGTCGGTGGACGAGATCGCCGCGCGCTGGCTCGAACGGGGCCCGAAGGCGGTCGTGGTCACCCTCGGAGCGGAGGGCGCGCTCGGGTTCACACGGGACGATCGCGTCCAGACCTCGGGACGGGCGGTTGACGTCGTCGACACCGTCGGCGCGGGCGATGCGTTCACCTCCGGGCTGCTGGCGCGACTGGCCGAGACGGGCGGACTCGATCGCGAAGGGCCGGCATCCATCCGGGCAACTTCGCTGTCCGATGCCATGGCGTTCGCCGCTCACGTCTCGGCGATCACCTGCACCCGGCCGGGCGCCGATCCGCCCACGCGCGCCGAACTCACGGGTTCCAGCCTGTAGGGCCGCCCGCCGAACGCGCTGTCGGGATCATCAGTCGGGATGGTAGCGGCGTCGAATCAGCTCGGTGACGAAGCGGTTCAGGGGCGTGGGCGCGTCCAAGTCGTGGCCGATCCGCACGACGGCCCCGTTGATGTGATCGATCTCGGTCCGTTTGCCCCGGCGGACGTCCTGCAGCATGGAGGAGACGTTCTCCGCCGTCCGCTCGCAGACCGTCGTGACGCGATCGATCGCCTCCGCCTCCGACAGCGCCGCCCCTTGAGTCGCGACGATGGGATGGGTCTCGCGCACCAACTCCACGAGCAACGCCCGCAGCGACGGGTCTTCGATGAGGTGGCCGTTGGGCACGTCGAAGAGCGCCGTGAGCGGGTTGATCGCGGCGTTGACGAGCAGCTTCTCATAGAGGGGCGGGCGAACGTCGGCGGCGAATTGCGCCTCGACGCCGGCCTCGACCAAGGCGTCGACCACCGGCTTCGCTCGCTCGTCGGGACGCGCAACCTCGGGATCGCACCAGCCCAGGATCGTCGGCCCCTGGCCGGCCCAACGGACGACGCCGGGCATCGGGATGTTGGCCGCTTGTGCGGTGATGCCCCGGAGGATGCGATCTTCGGGAACGTGGCGAGCAATCATTCGGTCCGTACCGACGCCGTTCTGCAGGCTGAGCGCCAGCGTGTCCTCGGAGACGAGCGCAGCGGCGTCGGCTGTGGCGTTGGCCGTGTCGTAGGTCTTGACGGCGATCAGCATCAGATCGATGGGGCCGTCGATCTCGTCGACGCGCGTCACGGCCCGGATGGGCACGTGCCGCTCCTCTTCCGCTGTCGCCATTGTCAACGTGCCCCTTTTGGCGACCGCCTCGATATGCTCGACGTAAGAACGGTTGTAGAGCCAGACGGTCTGCCCGGCGCGGGCGAGCAACCCGCCAAAGAGGCTGCCGATGGCGCCGGCGCCGACGATGGCGATGGTCATGACGCTTCTTCGCCCGGCGGCTGAAGCCGCGGGCTAACCCTTGCGAAATCCCTCTTCAGGGATTTCGTCCTTCCACGTCCGTTCAACATCGGGGTTGACCGTTCGGTTGGCATGGTGGCGTTTCTGCTCCCGGATGTATGCCATGAGGCGGGGCACCTCGTCCTTGCTAACCGTGAATGCGCCATACCCCCCTTGCCATTTGAATGACGCTGCTGGTCGAATCTCGTGATTCACCAGGTGAGACGACGCACCCTTCATTTCCTTGACCAACTGGGCAATTGACAGCGTACTCGGAAATCGGACAAGCACGTGAACATGATCCTCCGTTCCATTGATGGCCAGCGGTTCCACATCAAGCTCTCGGCATTTATCGGCGATTGTCGCATGAATTCGCTGCTCCATATGCGGTCTGATAAGTGGCTTCCGATCCCAAGTTGCCCAAACGATGTGACAGTAAAGATGCTGTGTGTAAGGTCGACCCATCGTTGATGAAGCCCGCGAAGGCGGGCTTCGCATGACGAGCCCGCCACTTCAGTGGCCGGGCTCCTCCCTCAGTCTCTCCAATACGTCGTCAGACAAGGAAAAACTGTGCTCCGCCCCCGTGGGAAAACCGCGCTCTTTGACGTCCGTATGGAAGTCCGCCAGCGCCTGTCCGATGATGCCGTTGAGTTCCGCGTAGCGCTTCGCCAGCTTGAGCCGAGTCTCTGAGAGCCCGAGCACGTCGTTGATGACCAAGACCTGCCCGTCGCACTTCGGTCCGGCTCCGATCCCGACGGTGGGGACGGTCAGCTTCTCGGTCACCATCTCGGCCAGTTGCCAGGGGATCATCTCCAAGACGAGCGAAAATGCGCCGGCGTCCTGGAGGGCATCCGC
>JAHEOA010000102.1 GCA_018609825.1 Candidatus Bipolaricaulota bacterium
GCCGAGAGGGCGCCGCGCCCGTGCTGGGCAGCCAGCTCCAGGGCTGCCCGCAGTCCGTAGTCCGCTCGCTTGGTGAAGATCATGGCCCGTTTCCTCCCCTTGCCGAATGAAGATCGATAGCATCCTCTTTTATCATATTCAGATGATGATATCGAGCAATGACGAAGATCATGGCCCCCGCCGGGGGCACGGGGGCCATGCGGAAGCGAGACGGGTGGAGAGGGGAGGACGGGGCGGAGCTTAGCTCCGCCCCGCATCGGCGGGGGGGCCGATGGAAGATCTCGCGTCAGTCAGTCGCGTTCCATGGGCCGGCGTCGTGGAGCCAGAGGGCGTCCAGGGTCGCGTCCGTCGGATGGGGAATCAGCACCAGAGTGACGGCCGACTCGCCGGGCAGCATCCGCTCCGTCTCCACGAGCGTCTCGCCGGAGGCCGGGTTGCGCACCTGGAGCGTTAGGGGCCCCGACGGCAGCGAGGTGTAGCCCGTGGCCTCGTTGTGGGCCACGCGGTCAAAGGGCGCCGGGCCGTCCGGTCGCGCGATCGAGATCTGCTCGGGGGCCGGAGCCAAGTGGAGCACGCGCAGCCGTGAGCGATCCCCAGGCCGTTGCCCGACCTCGTCCGTCCAGACGCTCATGGCCAGCTCGGAGGCGGCGTCGCGATGGAACGCGACGGTGTAGCGCTGCTGGCCCTCAATCACGAACTGATCGGTCAACACCGGTTCGTCGCCCCCGTCGGGAAAAACCTCGACGTTCTGCTTGCCCGGCGGGGCGCTCAGATAGTCCGTATGGCCGCTAAATTCCATGTCATTCAGAATGCGCAGGCCATTGACGTAGACGTCCACGGGTCCCACGTCCGAGGCGGCGTGGACGAGCCGCACGTCCGGCCAGATCTGGGCCTGGCCCGGCGCTGACCCGCCGAGCAGCGCCACGATGAGCAATAGGGGCAGCAGTCGTGTGGCCGTTGGGGGCATCGGTTTACCTCCGGTTTCGCTTTTTCGGGGGCGGCGGTGGCTGGGCGGCCGGAACCGCCCAGCCAGCGTCGCTTACCAGCTGATCTTGGCGGTGCGTTCCTCGTACCATCCGTCGGCTTGCGACTTGGCGCTGGCGATGAAGTAGATCAACACGCCGAAGGCGCACTTGGCCGTGACGTCGGCGATGCTGTAGCCGACCTGGCGTCCCACTTCGGCCGTGCTGCCGTCAAGCCCCACCAAGGGGAAGAGATAGGCGATGGGGTAGAACAGCCACACGACGACCGTGAGATTGCGCGCAAACCGAACGAACGGCTGAGCGCCCTCCGGCTGGCGCTGGATGGCTTGGGTCAGCTCGGTGAAGAGCACGTAGATGATGTAGAGGAACGGGATCATCGACAGGACCCAGAAGAGCAATTGGGTGCCGAACTCGCTGCTGGCCTCGCCGGGCCAGCCGAGCCCGATCATGAGCGCGGCTGCCACGACGAGCTTGGTCAGAAGCGACCGCCCCTCGCCGCGCGGCAGACGCAGCACGAGCACGAGCTCGGCCATCAATAGCGGCACCGTCAGCAGCCAATCGACGTAGCGATAGGCGTCGTTGAAGCCCTGCTCGGTCGGGGCGTAGACGCCCTCGGCCAGCGCGAAGGCCTCATTCCAACTGATGAAGATGCGGGCATAGTGGTAGGCAGCGATACCGACCACGACGGCTGAGAGAATGAGCGAGATGCGATAGGGCGGCGCGACGTCGTTGCGGCGCAGGATGAAGAACAGCAGGCTGCCCAACATCGCGGCCAGCGTGAACGACATGATGTTGTAGACGAGGTTGTATTCGCCGATGCCGAGTTCGGGCATGTGGTACCCCTCCTTGCGTTGGGTGGAGTGCCGCGGTCGTTAATTTTAGTCTACATCGTGGACACGAGATGTACATGCTATTCGTCATACGAACGGGAAGGCATCACCCCGCCGACCTCTGAGGTCCCAGAAGGGACATCCATCGGACCGTCCACGCCGCAGGAGGATGTGTCCTCATTGGAGGAGTTGCCGTCATATGTTATGTTGGGCCTAAGGAGGGAGACGACGATGCGAACACGGACGGTGGCATTGGGCATGATGACGCTGTTGTTGCTGGTTGCCGTGTCGCTGATCACGACGTCGCCCGCAGCCCTATCGGCGACGGCGTCGCCGGAGACGGTCGCCTGCGGGGGCGCCGGGCAGGCCCCGGACCTCGTGCCGGAGGTCCGTTCGGCCGCGGCGACGGCGGCCGCCATGCAGCTCAATCGGGCGTTGTTTGAGCTGCTGCCCAAGGAATTCCAACGGGACCAGGGCTCGCTTTGGCGAAGCGTGTCGGTCATGATGCGCGCGGTCCCGTTCGATCGCGCGCGGCTCGACCAGCTATCGCAAGACCTTACGGAGTTCATTGAGCGCGCCGAGGCGATCGCCCGCGGCCCAAATCCGGAGTGTCGAAGCGCCGTCACGGGCTGGACGCCGGGGATCAGCGACGGAACGCTCGTGTTGACGCTGGATCGGCGAACCGACGTCAATCTGCACCCGTACGTCTCCGACTTCGGGTTCGGCCCGTTGCCCGATGCCTACGTGCTCCAAGCGTTCGTCCAGGCCTGGCGCGAAGCCGACCGTCTGCCACCGGGAGGCGACTTCCCCACGGCGACGCTCTACGACCACGTTGGTGAGATCGCGGCAAGTGCCTATGAAGCGCAGTCCTACTCGCTGGCCCTTGCCCGGGCCATGGTGCCGGTCTGGGTCGCCATCTCGCACGTGGAGCACGGCCGCGCCCTGGACTTGCCCGAGGGCTTACCGTCGGATCTGTTCAACATCGAAGCCTGGCGACGCGTGGCCTGCGGTGGCGAAGCGACGTTCGAGAGCCTCAACGCCACCTTCGATGGGGCGTTCCAACGGAGCGGCTTCGGCCGCTATCAGTATCCGTTCCGGCTGGCGGCGGCGTTCGCCTGGTACCGCGCACAGCTTATCGACTTCCCCGACCACTACCTGAAATTGCGGCTCGAAGAGCGTCGTGCGCTTGCCCGCGATGGTTGCACCCTGGCGTTTCGCTCGTACGCGTCGCTCTACGCTGTCCCGCCGAGCGAGCTCGACGACAAGGA
>JAHEOA010000103.1 GCA_018609825.1 Candidatus Bipolaricaulota bacterium
GCCTCGTCCGTGGTCTCTTGGGTCGTCATGCGGTTCCTCCTCCCGTGGAAGCTTCCGGGTTGGCGCTCGGCTCGGTCGCTGGTCGGGCGCGCGCCACTTTGACGGCGATCACGCCCGTCACAAGCAGTGCCGAGGCGAAGATCAGCCCCATGCTGACCGTCTCCAGCGTTGCGTTGTTCAAGGCCGAGCCGATCTGGCGCACGGCCACGGCCGTGGCCACGCCCACGAGCATCCAGCCGAAGACGCTTTTAATCGAGTCCGCGTCGACCAGATTCGTGGCAGCAGCGCCAAGCTGAGCGCCCAGGGCGCTGCCAGCGAGCAGGGGCTTGACAACCCCGAGGTTCACGCCGCCGGCTCCGGCATAGAGGAACGTGCCGATGCCGCCGGAGAAGACGATCTCGAACAGATCGGTCCCGACCGCGATCGGCACGGGGACGCCGATAAGGTAGATGAGCGCCGCCATGCGAATGAAGCCGAAGAGCGTCCCGATCAAGTGACCGAAGACGACGAAGGTCGCGACGCTGAGCGGATCCATCACCGATCCATCCCGTTGCGATGACGCGCTCGCACGCGGGCCACTGTTCGGGTCAGGCCGCCGTAGAGCGCGTAGAGCACCAAGGCTTCGACGAGCACCACGCCGGTCACCGCGAGCGCGTCGACGGTTCCGTTCAGCTCCAGTCCGAACTGCGCCATCCTCAAGCTCCTTTCGTACGTCCGGTCTGAACCGTCGTCTCGGATATAATCGATGGGCCCCGCGAGCGGACGACGCCGTGCAGATACGCGCCGAGGAACATGCCGGCGATCCCGACCAACACGGGCCAGTTGCCCACGCCGAGGCTGGCGTAGGCCGCTCCCGGACAGAGGCCGGTCAGTCCCCAACCCATGCCGAAGACGGCGCCGCCGGTCAGGACGTTGCGATCCAGCGTGTGGCGATGCAGCTCGTATGCTCGACCGGTCAGGGGCGCAGGTCCGCGTCGGAAGCGGGTTGTCAGACGGAACGTCAGCCCGGCCACCGCCGCCGCACCGCCCATGACGAACAGCAAGCCGAGGTCGGCCCATTGCAGGAAGTCGAGCACGACCTCCGGGCGGACCATGCGACTCAAGGCCAAACCAAAGCCGAACACGAGACCACCGAGATAGACGAGCGGCAGCGTCCAACGGCTGCGGGTCTGCTGGGTCTGGCCTCCCGCGTTCATGGTGTCACCCCCAGGGCGCTCACCAACTGAGCCACGCCCATGGCGACAAGCACGAAGACCGCGACGTTGACGAGCGAGGTCGTCGACAGCGACCCGAGGCCGCAGATGCCGTGGCCCGAGGTGCAGCCCTTGCCGAGCCGCGTGCCGACCCCGACGAGGACACCGCCGACCCCCAGCCGCCACCACTGGACGTCGGTGATCCACGGCCCGCTCTGGAACGTGAGCGCGTAGAGGACGGCCCCGGAGACGATCCCGAGCGTGAAGACGAGGCGCCAGTCCCGTTCCCCCGCGTACTTCTGGAACCGGGACAGCGTGCCGAGTCGAGGGACGTAGGTCAGCGTGGACTCGAGGAACGTGCTGGCGCCGGCCCGAATCCCGGTGCCCAGGTAAATCAGCGCCGTGGCCGCGCCGACCAGCAGCCCGCCGCCCAGGTAGACCGCGATCCCGTTCGGAAACAGCTCCATGGCGATCACCTCACGCGTCGTGGGCCGAGCTGACCGCACAGACGTTGCGGCCGGTCTCCAGCTCACTCGCCTTGCGCTCGTCGGGTTCGATCAAGCCGGCATTGACGCGCTTGATCTCGACGTACTCGTCGGGGAAGGTCGGAAGGCTCTCGAGGATGTAGTCGACGAACGCCGACTCGCCCTCTTGGACCTTCAGCAGGCCCTCGTTGCGCCGAGCGACGTTGCCGAGGGTGTCGGCAAAGAGGGCGTCGTCGCCGGCTTCGTCGGGCCCGCTGAAGTGGCCGGGCAGCACGACGGTCTCCTCGGGCAGCGCCAAGATGCGCTTGAGCGAACGGTAGTGCAATGGGGCCCACGTTTCGCCCTGGCCGCCCAGGTCGGGGCGCGCGATGGAGTCAATGAAGACGCTGTCGCCGGTGGTCAGATATTTTCCATCGACCAAGTACGCCAAGTTGCCCAGCGTGTGACCGGGGATGTGCAAGGCCTCGATCTCGACATCTCCGAGTTGGAACGTCTGCCCGTCGTCGACGAACGCGTAGTCGATCTCGGCCGGCAGCACGTCGAGCGGATGGATGGCGTCATAGGGGTGGAGGTGGTAGGGGACATTCAGCCGTTCGGCCAGCGCGGGGCCGCCGCTGATGTGGTCGGCGTGGGCGTGGGTGTCGAGCACGAAAAGGATCTCGGCGCTCCGCTCCCGGACGAGATCGATGTAGGTGTCCACGTGGCGGAGCGGGTCGACGACCACCGCTTGACCCTTCGAGACCACGACGTGGCTGATGCAGCCGCGCGCCGGCCGCGTCACTTGATAGATTCCCAGTCGATCATCTTCGGCGACTGTCTGAATGTCGTAAAACCGGCCCCAAGCCTCCATGCCGCCGCGGAGCGTCTCGGCCGTGTAGCCGAGCCCGCGCAACGCCTCGGTGACGTCCATCGAACTGACGCCCTGGGCGCAGACCGAGACGACCTCGGCATCGGTGGTCAGTTCGTCCCGAAGATGGGTCTGCACGTAGTCTTGGATCTTGACGATGGGCTCGTCGTCGACACCCCCCGGGGGCACCATCTCGCGGTACGGCACGTTGATCGTCTTCAAATTGCCCCGTCCCTCAACGCCCCAAGACTCGACAGCGTCGCGCCCGCGCACGTCGAAGACAATGATCGGATCACGGCGATCCAGTTTCGCCTTCAAGTCGTGGGCGACGATGCTTGATTCGGTCGTTTCGTTCGGCGTGTCGACCATCGGATCCTCCTTCGCCGGGATCATGATAACGATACCCCGCAGGGTATAATGACCCCACTCTAACATAGGGGTGGGGGTATATCAAGCGAGGGCCTGGATCGGGGCCAAGCAGCCAAGGACCCAACTCGCAATGCCGTTTTCAAGCTTGTCTCATGTCGTCACCCAGCTCGATACCCGGGGCCGGACGCGGGCCTCGGGAAACGGGGTTTGACCGGCGTCATGTCCGTCGGGTCGTCGATCGGCAAAGATATGTCAGGAGGCGAGCGATATGCGAATGCGACCCGGCGTAACCGTCTTACTGGTGGGGGTATTGATGATCGGCGTCAGCGGCTGCGAGCTTCTGGACAATCTCCTCGGCCCGGTGCTCAACAAGGCCCCCGTGGCGATGATCCAGCCGTCGCGAACGTCCGGACCGGCGGCGTTGGCGGTCACGTTCGATGCGGCGGAGTCCTATGACCCCGACGGGGTCATTCTCAATTACGATTGGGCGTTCGGCGACGGCGAGACGGACAGCGGGCTCCAGGTGACGCACTCTTACACCGAACCCGGCCGCCACATGGTCACGCTGACGGTGACCGATGAGGACGGGGCCAGCGGGCGCGACCAAGTCGAGATCCACGTGACCGAGCCCGCGTCCGGGGCGGCCATTCCGCTGATGGATCACGCCATCGCCAAGGACGTCCGGAACGGGTCACCGGTGGATCGGACGCGGTCGTTCACGACCTCCGATGGGCGCGTCTACGTCTGGTTCCAGGTCGGCCCGGGCAGCGGCGCCCACACGAGCGCCGTCGAGTGGTATACGCCCCAGGGCGACCTCTACGTCACCACCACCGATCAGCCGAGCGGCTTCGGCCAACCCGGGCAATGGGCCTCGTACTCGCTCTGGCATTGGATGGGCCTGCAGAGTCCCCAGGGAACCGCCAGCAGTCCGCCGTCCGCGTATCCCGGCACCTGGCAGATCGTGGTCTATGTCGACGGCGAACGGCTCTACAGCGACGGGTTCACCCTGCAGAGCGGAACATCCGGCGGTGGCAACGCCTGTAACGTCGTCCGCGAAGAACCGGCATCGGTGATCGAGGGCGCATGGGAGCGGGACGACGCGATCCTCGTCTTTGAGGAACAAGTCTACTGGGCGCAAGCCGGCCAGGAGATCGACGTTGATATTGACGTCGACCGACTGGCTTCCGGGGCCGTGACGTTCGATGGGAGCCGTGATCTCGTGCCCGGACAACTGAGCGAGGTCGGCGTCTACAGCTACTATGTCCACGTCGATCCCGTCGGGCGACCGACTGCGGACCGACGGATGAACTGCGTGCTGTCGTTCGGCGAGCCGATTGTGGGCATCATCCTGACCGATGCTCGACTCGACGCCACGGACTCGACGCTCGGGTTCACGGCTCGTTATCCGACGGGCGTTGCCTCGCGCGGGGTCGATCTGGACCTGACCGACGCGCTGACGCTAAGCGCAGACCGCAGCCAGATCGCCATCGACTTCCACGCCTCAACCGTCATCGACGCCATGCGCGTGCTGACGTTCATGGGCCAACTGCGCTTGCGCTAGCCCTTCCGTCCAACCGCCCATGGAACGACGCGAGGCCATGTCGGTCGGGGTCGCCGACATGGCCTCGGCTCTTGGACTTAGATGTGACCGTCAGACCGACGTCCCCTCGGTGTGCTGCCCGCTTTCCACGACGGCCCGGCGCAGCATCCAGACGATCACGCCGATCCCGATGGCGAACAGGACCAAGAACAGGACCATCGGGCTCCACTGGATGTCGACGGCCTCGCCCGTCACGTTCAGATACGCCGCCAGTTCGATGTTCTGCACGACCTGGCGGCTGACGGCGTTGAGCGCGATCACGCCGAACTGTCCCGTCGCCACGCCGAGCGCCAGGCCCTTTGAGGGCACCATCGAACGTCCGCGCATCAACAGAACCCAGACCAGGCCGGGCGCGACGGCCGTCACGATCGTCAAGACGAGCAACGGCCCGCCGAACATGGCGTCCTTCACGGCCGCCGGCCACGTCCCCAGGGTGTACCACAGGCCGGTGGCCGCGATCCACACGAGCCCGACAGTGTAAACGTTCCCGGCCGTTCGGCTGGCCCAAGCCCGATAGGCGCTCGACTCGTTGCGGGCGAAGAACGCCCCGTCAACGACGAGATACGCGCCCACGGTGGTCAGCGACAGTCCAAACATCATGAGCCAGCGCGGCCACAGCGAAGGGTCGCCGGTGTTGAGCCCGGTGCCCAGGGGCGCACCGCCTTCACTGGTCGATCGCCAGATCTCCGCCCAGGCGTCGACGTTGGCCATGAGGCTCATCGCGTTCGAAAACAGAAAGCCGATGACGAGGAACGCGATCATCGCGGCCCAGCCCGCCGCCGCCCGCGGCTTCGTCAGGCTGTCGCGTCGCAGCCCGACGACGTAGACGTAGACCCCGTAGTAGGCCACCAGCAGCAGCGCGATGACGCCGAACCAGGGCCACGCCATGAGGATCGTCGCGGGGTAGAACACTTGGTAATACATCACCTGCAGGAACAGCAACGGCACGATGCCGAAGTTGATCCCGAGCGCGATGATCACGGGCATGGGATTCATGAGCCGTCGTGACAGAAGCTGGGATCGACCGCCCCGCCAGCGCATCACCAGCGCCACGGGAACCCCGGCGTACCACAGCCCCATGGCGGTCGCGTGGAGCGTGAATCCAAGCACCTTCAATACGGCCATGAGCCAATATGGGGCCGGATACCCCAATGGACTGGCCGGTCCGATCAACGATTGTGGGTCCATGATCCGACCACCTTGATTGATCCGTAAGTCGAGTCGCCGATCGCGCGGCCAAGCGTCCAAGCGGGTCGTTCTTGCACTCGGCGAGTCATGGCAGAACGCCTTTGGGTTACTCGCTCTCGCTGGCTTGGCGCATGCCGCCCGGCGCCGGCGGCGCGATCGACGCCAGATAGTCCGTGAGCAGCTCGGCTTCCTCGTCCGTGCCGGCCCAGGGCGGCATGAAGAAGTGGAACCGGTTCGGCTTGGCCACCAGCGACTGGATCATCTCCCGGTCCCAGCCGCGGACCAGATGGGCCGTCGCCGACATGCCCCGCTCGGCGGCGTGGCACATGCTGCAGTGATACTGATAGAGAACTTGTCCGACGGCTTGTCGATCCTCAGCAGGCAGCGCCGTAAGGACGCTCTCGTCGATCGTCGCGTCTTGGCCCTCGTCGTCGACGGCCGATGGATAGTTGTCGCGCACCCAGGCGTTGGTCCACGTGCCGCCTTCGAGATAGCCCTTTTCGCGAAGTTCGGGGACTTCCTCGGGATAGACGTTGTTGCTGTAGACGACGTTGTAGACGACATACGGTTTTCGCACGGCCTCGCGGATGAACTCGCCGCTGGAAAACGCCACCAGCCCCGCGGCAAACAGTAGCACCGCGAAGCCGGGGCTGAGCCAGCTCGGGTTCCGGTAGGGGCCGAGATAGAGCATGAAGAAGACGACGACCGTCAGGCCGAAGATGAGCAGCGTCATCAGGTTGAGCGCGCTGGCGGCTTCCAGGGCCGCGGCGGCCGACTCGGGCAGATAGAGGTACCAGCCGATCCCGCCCAAGACGACCAGCGCGGCGCCCAAGAGCGCCGGCCGGGACGAGCGCTGGGCGATCAGATCGCGCAGCTCGCCCTCCGCGCGGAACGCCGCGTGCAGGTAGACGTACAGCGACGCCAGCAACAACGCGCCCCCCGTTCGGGCCAGCGTCTGGGGAACGAACTGCGGATTGAAGAACCCGTTCCAGAAGCCTTGGCTCTCGGGCCAGTCGCCCGGGTTGAGCATGAACGCCGTGATGCCCGTGATCAGCACCAGGCTCATCCAGGCGGAGAAGGC
>JAHEOA010000104.1 GCA_018609825.1 Candidatus Bipolaricaulota bacterium
CGCTGCCGCCCGCGTAGCCCATGAAGCCGGCCCCGGACGAAATGTTGACGATCGTGCCTGCTTCCCGTTCGATCATGTGCGGCGCGACGGCCTTCGTGCAGCGAACGAGGCCGAAGACGTTGACCGCGAAGAGCTCCTCAAAGTCAGCCATGGACAGCTCCGTGAATGCCTTGTGGCGCGCGAGGCCGGCGTTGTTGACGAGCAGGTCGATTCGGCCGTACGCATCGAGCGTTCGGTCCACCAGGGCCTGCACGTCCGCATCGCTCGTGACATCGGCTTGAACGGGAAGGGCTTCGCCGCTGTTGGATCGAATCCGCTCGGCAATCGTCTCCAGTTGATCGCCGCGTCGAGCGGCCACCACGACCTTCGCCCCGCCCAATGCCAGATGTTCGGCAATGGCCTGGCCGATGCCCGAGCTGGCGCCGGTCACAATGCTCGCCTGGTCTCGCAGTGGAATGCTCATGTCGTCCACCTCCTCGCGTCGATGGGAAGATGTGCCCCTACAGCACGACGGTCTCGCGCAACTCGCGAGCCCGCTCGCGTTCGGCGTCCGTTACGTCATCGCGCTCCATCGGTCCCAATGTCGCCTCATATCCCTGGGCCAGCCCTTCGACGACCTCATCTATCTGAACGGGGCGTTGGAGGGCCTCCCGCAGCGTGATCATCGTCTCGGCGCGCAAGTCCATGGGATCGCCGGCGCGCTCGTAGAACTCCCCGACGATTCGGACCATGTCCTCGATGTCGCAGTCGACCATCGCCGTGCCGTGGACGATCATGTAGGAACGCTTCTGGACCTGGGCCGTGCCGACGAGCTTGCGCTCGCCGATGGCCAGATCGTAGGGGCCGTCGCAGAACGCCCCCTCCACGTGCCTGAACGTGCTTTCCAGGTCGAGTTCCGCCAAGCCGGCCATGAACCCCTCGGAGAACCTCCGGTAGGCTTCCGGCACGCCCATCCGTTCGCGCGGCGCCATGACGGAGAAGTTGAGATACCCCGTATCCTGCCAGACGGCCTTCCCCCCACTCAGGCGGCGAACAAGCCGGAATCCTGCGGCCTTCATCTGCTCGACCGCGCTCTGATAATGGGGAAGCTTGGTGTCGAAGCGGCCGAGGGCCAGGCACCGGCCGGGCCGCCAGAGGCGCACCGTGGGCGCGACCTCCCCGTAACCCACGCGCTCGGCGACCGCTTGGTCGAGGGCGTAGTTGATCGCCGGGTCGTCCGGCCTGTCGACGGTCAGCAGGCGCCAGGTCGTCGGCATGGTTGATCGTCCCACGATAGCAGACGGTTGGCGCGGACACTACGTCGACGGGCTAGGATCGCTGGAGCCGACGGCGGAGATAACGACCCGCGATACGGGCGATCTCGCTCAGGCGGAAGTTGACGACGTGGCGACGCCAGAACAGCTCCCGCTTGTCGCAGACGGTCGAGATGCTGTAGCGGGAGATCTCGCCCTTCAGTTGCTCCAGCGATTCGCGGCCGCCGGGGTTGCCGTTGGCCGAGGCGAGGCGGGCCTTCAGGTTCCGGGCCTCGCGGATGTGGCGAGCTACGGTCTGCCCCTGTTGCTGCGAGATGCGGCCGTGGATCAGCTTGAGGCGGTTGAGCCGCTCGGCGGCGTCGTAGGTCGCCTCCACGAGCTGGGCGCGCGTCATCCAAACGGTCTCGTAGTTGAGGATCTGCTCCCAGGTCGGCTGCACGAGCTGCTGGCGGTGCTCTTCCAGGCTTCTTGCGAAGAGCCGATAGCCGAACGCCTCGGGGTCCTCAAAGCCGCGACTGCCCGGATCGAGAAAGGGGCCCATGGGGGAGATGAAGCAGGAGAGGCGCTTGTCGTAGGTTTGAAAGAGCGTCTCGCAGTAGTCGATGGTGGCGTCGACGGACTCGGGCGTCTGGCGCGGCAGGCCGATCATGAAGAACACGTCGACGCGCGTGCAACGCAGCGCGAGCGCGTCCTCGATGGTTCCCTCCATGGCCTCGTTGGTGAAGAACGTCGTCTCGTCCTGCATTCGACGGATCTCCGGGTCGTGGCTCTCCGGGCTCAGCTCGATGCTCCAGTGACGCACCGACTGATCGATGCGTTCCAGACAGTCACGGGACGGCATCGTGAAGAACTCGAAGATGACCTCGTTGGGCAGGTCTGCATCGCGCAGCCGATCGAGCACCTCGGTGGCATGCGCGTCACCCGCCTGGTTCAGATCGCCCACCAGGAAGATCGGGCCCCGGGACAGCCGGCTGATGTCGATCATGTTCTTGACGAGGTTGGCGGGGCTGCGATAGACGGGCCGCTGGCGCGAGGTCACGTGGCCGCAAGAGGTGCGCGAGCTGCCGCAGGTGACGCACTCGTGGGCACAGCCCTTGACGGTGAAGACGGCCGTGATGGGGTGTTGCCACCAGCCGTTGAACGGCATGACGCTGTGGAGGTCGCGATAGCGCATGACCATGTCGACCATGCGATCGGGACGGATGTCGGCCATGTCGAGCGACGCCGGCATGCAGTCGAGCGGGTTCACCTGGATCTCGTCGTCCGCCTTCCAGGTCAAGTTGGGGACCTCGCGGAGCGGTCGGTCGTCTCGCAGGCTCAACAACAGCTGCTCCAACGCCGGCTCGACGCTGTCCCCGCGCAGCACGTAGTCGACCTGCGGATAGGTGATAAGCTCGCGGTGGAAGTAGCTCGAGGAGAGCCCGCCCATGATCACGGGCACGTTCGGATGGATCTCTTTGACGATCTCGGCGACGGCCAAGGCACCGTGGGCGTGCGGCAGCCAGTGGAGGTCGATGCCGACGGCTTGCGGTTGCTGCTTGGCGAGGAACCTCGGCACGTCGAACGTGCGGTCGTTGAGCATCCGAAGCGCCAAATTGACGATCCGCACGTTCCAGTCACGGTTTTGGAGGTAGCTGGCCATGGTGAGGAAGCCGAGCGGATACATCTCAAAGACGGTCGAGGAGGGAATCAAGTCGCTGACGGGTCCGTACAGGATCGACTTCTTACGGAAGTCGTAGACGCTCGGCGGGTGGAGCAACAGCAGCTCGATGTCGTTCATAGGCGAGGGTCAGCTTACAGCGGTGCCCAGCCGGCGACCATGACGAGATACGTGTGGAACGCGGGCAGGGCGAACAGCAGCGCGTCGATTCGATCCAACACGCCGCCGTGGCCGGGAAAGAGCGTGCCCGTATCTTTGACCCCGGCCATGCGTTTGAGCCACGACGCGAAAAGGTCGCCGACTTGCGCCGCGGCGCTGACGACCATGGCGATGGCCAATCCGTGCAGGCCCCAGGGAAGCCAGATCATGGACAACAGTCCAACGGCGAGCGCCGCCAAGCCACCGCCGGCGACGCCCTCCCAGCTCTTCTTGGGGCTGAGCGTCGGCGCCATGCGGTGTCGCCCCCAGCGCGAGCCGACCAGATAGGCTCCGCTGTCGTAGCTCCACACCAGCGCCAGCAGCGTGAGCACGAGCTTCAGCCCCACGATGCTGGGGCTGTTGACGAACGGAACGAGGAACGAGGCCAGGAACGGCAGATAGACCAGGCCGACGGCTCCCGTCAACCCGGATTGAATGGGGTGGGGTTGCCCGACTTGGGCCAGCCCAACCAGCGCCATGCCGCCCGCCAGCACGCCAATCGTCGCCAGGGGATTGCCCAGGGCGCCGTAGGCGACCAGCGAGGCGCCGCTCACCGCGGCAAAGATCCAGCGATCGAGCGGGCAATCCATGGCGTGCGCCAAGCCCGCGTACTCCCAGGCGGCGACGCCCACCAGCCCGGCCAGCGGCAGGGCCAAAAGCCAGAACGAGCTCAGCGCATGGGCCAGCCAGAGCCAGCCAATGGCCAGCGGAATTCCGACGGCGACGGTCAGCGCGCGCCGGGTCAAGTCCGACATGGCGGACGGGTTATCTCTTGGGGATGGCCCCATACTTGCGGCTGCGGCCGCCGTAGGTCTCCAAGGCGGTCAGGAGATGATCGGGGGTGAAGTCGGGCCAGAGCGTCTCGGCCACCCAGAACTCGGCGTAGGCGATCTGCCACAACAGGAAGTTGCTGACGCGCTCCTCGCCGCTGGTGCGGATGAGCAGGTCGGGATCGGGAATCTCGGCGGTGTAGAGGTAGCGCTTGAAGACGTCCTCGTCGAGCGGCGCGCCGTTGAGGCGCCCGTCGAGCTTGTCGCGCACGATCGACTCGACCGCGCGGAGGATCTCCTGGCGCCCGCCGTAGTTGAAGGCGATGTTGAGATGAAAGCGATCATTGTGGGCCGTGCGCTGCTCGGCGCGTCGAATCTCTCGTTGCAACGAGTCGGTCAGGCCTCCCAGATTGCCGAGCACCCGGAGCCGCGCGCCGCGTTCCATGAGCTTGTCGACCTTCTCGTCGAGGAACTGTCGGATGAGGCCCATGAGGTAGTCCACTTCCGCGGGCGGCCGGTGCCAGTTCTCCGTGGAGAACGCGAAGAGCGTCAGATAGGGAATGTCCAGCTCGTCAGCGATGAACTCCGCCATGCGCTCGGCCGTCTCCATGCCGCGCCGGTGGCCCTCGGTGCGGCGCAGGCCGCGGTTCTCGGCCCAGCGGCCGTTGCCGTCCATGATGATGGCGATGTGCTGCGGCAGTTGCCTGGCCTGAACGGTCGCCAGTCGATCCGCTTGTGCCCCTGACGGTTCCGAACTCACCCGTGATCCTCCCCCATCGATGTTGTCATCTCGTCCTCAGGCGTGGGCTCCCAACGACGCCAGGTTCTCCTCAAGTCGGGACACCTTGGCCGAGAGCTCCTCGGCCCGTGCCTTCTCGCGGTCGACGATCTCGCGCGGGGCCTTCTCCAAAAAGTCCGTGTCCTCCAGCTTGCGCCGCGTCTGCTCCAGCTGGGTGCGCGCGTCCTCCAGCTCGCTGGCGAGCAGGTCACGTTGCTCGTCCAGGTCGATGATGCCCTCCAGGGGCAGCAGCAGCTCGGCCCGTTGGAGCACGCGTCGGGCCGCATAGCTGGGGCGTTCGAGGTCCGGGCCGGTCTCCAGTGACTCCACCTTGGCGAGCGTGCGGAAGTAATGCTCGTGATCACGGCACAGCGATTGCAGCGCGTCGTCCTCGGTGCGCACCAGCGCCCGGAGCTGGGTCTCGGGGGGAACCTTCAGTTCGCTGCGCAGCGTCCGGATCCCCACGATCAGTTCCTGGAGCGCGGCCATGTCGCGCTCGGCTTGGGCATCCCGTCGCTCGTCCCCAGACGCCGGGAACGGCGCGATCATAACGCTTTCGGCGTCCGTTCCGGGAAGCACCTGCCAGAGCTCCTCGGTGATGAAGGGCACCATGGGATGCAGCATCTTCAGGCTCTCGCGCAGCGTCAACTGGAGAACGCGTTGAGCTGCCCGACGATCCTCGGGATGGGACTCGTCATTCAATCGAGGTTTGATCAGCTCCAGATACCAGTCGCAGACGTCGTGCCAGACGAAGTCGTAGAGCCGCTCGCCCACGACGTTGAAGTCGTAGCTGTCCATGTGCGAACGAACGGTCTCGATCGTCTGCGCGAGCGAGGACAGCATCCAGCGGTCCTCCAACTTGAGCGGCAAGTCCCTCGGGTCGCTGGTTGTCTCTTCGAAATCCTCCAAATGCATGAGCGCAAAGCGCGTCGCGTTCCAGATTTTGTTCAGGAACCGCCGCGCGCCGTCGATGTCGTTCTCGTCCAGCTTCAAATCCTGGCTCTTGGACATGCCCGAGGCCAGCGTGAACCGGACGGCGTCCATGCCGTAC
>JAHEOA010000105.1 GCA_018609825.1 Candidatus Bipolaricaulota bacterium
ATCTACACGTTCTTCGGCTTCCTCGATCGGTTCGATGACCCGCTGTCGGAGCTGGCGACCATCGCTGGCGACGCATCACTGACCGAGGCGTACCGCGCTGCGGCCGGCCGGGCGTTGGTTCCCGTCTATACCGCGCAACGAGGCGAAGCCACCCAGACCCTTGATCGGCTCTCAACGCTGTTGCGCCAGATCGAGTCCGACGTCTCGGAGGGCGCGTGGACGACCGCCCAACGGTCCCTTCAGACGTTTCGCCAGCGACTGGACGCAGATCGCGAGCTGCTCATCACGACGGCCGAGGTGGGCGGCGAGCTCTCCGCCCAGCAGATCCTCAACAACGACCTCAACCGCCGCGTGGAGACGCTGGCAGGTGCCCTCGAGGGCCGACGTCTCTCGACGGTGCGGACGACGGTCTCTCAAATCGGTGATCTGCTCAACTCGATACGGGCGGGCGTCCGAAACGCCCCGGACGTGGGCACGGACAGGCTCCAAGCGATCGCCATCGACGGCGCGACGCCCGCGCTTCGCGCGGCTGCCGGCCAGGTGTGGAGCCAGCGGATCGTGGACACCGATCTGACACGGGACGAGCTGATCGAGATGATCGTCGCTCACTCGCAGGCCTTTTCGGCATTGCCCGACACAAGCGCGGAGTTCAGCAACGCCCTGGCGCGCGCGTTGGCGACCCGACTTGCCGACGGAACGTGATGGCCATACCCCCGCTCCACCTCTCCGCTTCCGTCCCCGTGGGTCCGGGCACGACGGGGCTCGGGCCCGCGGGGATCGCCCTACGGCATGTCCGGTGCGAAGGGATCGTTATACTGTCAGGGAGGCCGTATGGAACAACGCGTGTTGATCGTCGAAGATGAGAACTGGGTCGTGCGCATGGTCAAAGGGTATCTGCGCCAGGAGGGCTTCCACGTCCAGGCGGCCGTCGACGGCGAGCAGGCTCTGTCCGAATACCAGAAGTATCAGCCGCACCTGGTCATTCTGGACTTGATGCTGCCCAATGTGGACGGGCTGGAGGTCGCGCGACGCATCCGAAAGACGTCCGAGGTCCCGATCATCATGCTGACGGCTCGGGACGGTGAGGCCGACCGGGTCGCCGGGCTGGAGCTCGGGGCGGATGATTATGTCGTCAAACCGTTCAGCCCGCGCGAGCTGGTCTCGCGCGTGCGCGCGGTGCTCCGTCGCTCGGACGGCAGCGGCTATCGGCCGACGATCTTGGAATCAGGCGACGTTCGGCTCGATCTCGATCAGCGCCACGTGACCGTACAGGACGCTGCCGTCGACCTGACTCCGATGGAGTTCGAGCTCCTGGCGCTGTTGATGGAGTCGCCGGGGCGCGTGTTCACGCGGCTCCAGATCCTGGAAGCCGTGCGCGGCGTGGCCTACGAGAGCTTCGAGCGCTCGGTCGACACGCACGTCAAGCGATTGCGCCAGAAAATCGAACCGGATCCGGACGAGCCGACCTACGTCCTGACGGTCTATGGGGTCGGCTACAAGTTCAACCCGGACGTTCGCGAATGACGGCTTCCATCCCCGGGGGCAAGCGATGAACCGACTGTCGTTCCAGGTGCGGCTCTTGGTGGCGTTCAGCGTCATCGTGATCCTGACGCTCGGCGGCGGCTATCTGCTCGTCAACCGATCCGTCCACGAGGCGTTCGAGACCTTTCGCGTTCGCAACGTCCATGAGCACGACCTCATGGTTGCCCAGTTCATCTCCTCATATTACGCTCGCACCGGCAGTTGGGACGACATCTCGCAGTTCCTGAGCCGGCGGAACCGCCCCTTCCCCTACATTCTGGCCGGTCCGGATGACCGCGTCATCTACGCCAGCGACTCCAATCTCCAAGGCGATCGACTCTCCCGCGACGAGCTGAACTCCGGGATGTCGTTGGACGTGGAGGGCGAGCAGGTCGGCACGTTGGTGCCGGTAACGCCCCGCATGCTCCGCGGCCCCATTGAGGCCACCTTCACCGAGTCGGTCAATCGGGCCTTCTGGATGACGGGCGTGATCGCGGTCGTCGTGGCCACCCTGCTGGCGCTGCTGTTGGTTCGGCAGATGACCGGCCCCGTGCGTCAACTGGACGCCGCTGCCAAACGGATCTCCCAAGGGGATTTGAGCGAACGGGTTCCCGTCCGCGGCTCGGACGAGTTGGCCCGCTTGGGTCATTCGTTCAACGAGATGGCCGACAGCCTCCAGGACGCGGAGCAGGCCCGCCAGAACATGATCGCCGACATCGCGCACGAACTCCGCACGCCGATCAGCGTCGTCCAGTCGGGCCTAGAAGGCATGATGGACGGCGTGTTGGAGCCCAATCAAGCGAACGTCGCGGCGCTGCACGGCAAGACGCTGCTCGTGAGCCGCCTCGTGGCGGACCTGCAGGAGCTGGCTTTGGCGGACGCGGGTCGGCTGTCGATCGAGCCTGAACGGCTCGCGCTTCCGGACGTCGTCGGCCACATCGTTGCCACCGTCGAGGACCAGTTCGACGAACAGGACATCGGGCTGCAGGCCAACCTTCCCGACGGTCTGCCTCAAGCCTACGTCGATCGCCATCGCCTGGAGCAGATCTTGATCAACCTGTTGAGCAACGCACTTCAGCACACGCCCGCAGGCGGAACCGTGACCGTCGACGCCACCCAGACGGACGCCTCAAGCATTCAAGTCAGCGTCTGCGACAGTGGGTCGGGATTGACCGAGGAAGACATCGACCAGGTCTTCGATCGTTTCTACCGAGCGGACAAGTCGCGCTCGCGGGACAGCGGCGGGACGGGGCTCGGCCTTCCCATCGCCAAAGCCATCGTCGAGGCCCACGGCGGCACGATCTGGGCGGAGAAGGCGCCCAACGGCGGGGCTTGCTTCCGATTCACACTGAGGACCGCCTCCAACGACTCCGACGCTTCCGATCGCCCCCGTTGAACGACAATCCCGATCGATTCGGGACTCCGCTCTCCATCGGGAGGATCTGAACATGTCGGAAGGGGGATCTCGTCGACAGAACCGAAGGCCGTCCGGCGACCGTGGACCCCTTGAGTCGAGATGTCACCCAACTCGGCGTCGACCCGGACATGACGTTTCTGTATCGCCCGTCGTTGGGCTCACTCGGTTAGGTCTGCCGCGGCGCGCGGCCGTCATCCTAGCGCTGGGGAATGCGCTCGACGACGCCGGGACGCTCGTGGTGCCACGCATTCCACGCAGCGCGCGGACCCATCGCCATCGCAGGCGCCGCCCGTTTCCCGAGACCGCTGGCCCATCCTTCATGAGCGGAACATGCACATCGCATCCTCACATGAATGCCACACTTTTGCCACATGCGCCTGCAAGTATTCGAACTGACGGATCACGTTACGAGTTTGAAAGGAGCATATACGAATGACTCAACTCAAGCGGAACCCGACGCGGATCGGCATTGCGGCGGGGGTGATTGCCCTCCTGTTGGCCGGCAGCGGCCTCTGGGCCTCTGCCCAGATCTTCGGGTGGGGGGATTACCCCGGCGGCAGCGTCAGGACGGTCTACGAGATCGAACGGAGCAACGACGATGCCGCCCCCAGCGACTACATCATCGAGATCAGCCCCGATGGGGACCGGTTCGAGGTGACCAAGACCATCATCGATCGGGATCAGACGGTCGACGACCTTCAGGCCGGCTTCGGCCTCTCCGGGGTCATGGCCAGCATCGGCGTCCGCGTGAGCGCGGACGCGGACTCGATCGACCTGACGCCGCTGTCGGCCCTCGACGACCGTGAGGTCGAGGTCGGGCCCGACGAGAGCTATCTCCTGCCCGACGGCGCCCGACTGACGACCGCCCAGCGCGATCAGATTGCTGGCATCGACGTGGTCATGGGGACCTACATCCATCCGGATTTCCCCGACCAGCGCGTCCAGATCGCGTTGACCGACCAGGCGACGAACGCCCTCCTCTACTTTCCCCCGTTGTTGGTGACGGAAAAGCAGCGAACGGACGGCTCGTTCGAGACCGTCTATCGGCTGGAGCTCGTCGAGTTCGAGCGGACCCGTTAGGAGCCGACCATGATTCTGTTGCGTAAGGTCACCCGGACGTATCGGCGGGGACACAGCATCGTGCCCGCGTTGCGCGGCCTGTATCTCTCGATCGAAGCGGGCGGGTTCGTGACGATTATGGGCCCGTCCGGATCGGGGAAGAGCACCTTGATGCACCTCCTCGGCGGCCTGGACCGACCGGACGAGGGCGAGGTCCTGCTCGACGGCCAGGACGTCGGCCAACTCAGCGACGATCGGCTCGCAGAGCTGCGCGGACGCCTTCTGGGCTTCGTCTTCCAAGGATTCAACCTTCTCTCCACGCTCTCCGCGCTGGAGAACGTCGAGCTGCCCATGATCTTCCAGCGCGTCGATCGAGGTCAGCGCCGAGATCGCGCGCAGCGTCTGCTGCAGCAGGTCGGCCTCGAGGAGCGGACGGATCACAAGCCGGCCGAGCTCTCCGGCGGCGAACAGCAGCGCGTCGCCGTCGCCCGAGCGCTCGCCAACGACCCCCAGATCCTGTTGGCCGATGAGCCGACCGGCAACCTGGATTCCGAGTCGGGAGGCCAGATCATGGATCTGTTGGCGTGGCTGAACGACGAACGGGACGCGACCGTCGTCGTGGTGACCCACGACCCGGACGTCGCCCGGTACGCCGACTGGATCATCCGCCTGAAGGACGGACAACCGGTCGAGTCGGGCACGGAGGAAGGTGAATCGGCATGGTTCGCGACTACTTGAGCCTGGCGTGGCGTAGCATCCGCAATCGTCGGCTCCGCTCCTGGCTGACCATGCTCGGCGTGGTCATCGGCGTGACGGCCGTGGTGGCGCTCATCGCCATCGGACAGGGCATGCAACAGTCCGTGGAGCAGGAGTTCGAGGCGATCGGGTTCGACACGGTCACCGTCATTCCCGGCACGGCCAGTGAGGGAGCGAACGAGATGGCGCGCCGCATGATGAGCGGCGGCAAGGAATCGGCCCCCTTGGACACGACGTCCATCGCCCAGTTGTCGGACGCCGCGGAGGTCGCCCACTTCCGCACTGAGACCGGATCGGTGACCTCGGCCGCCATAAACGGCCAAGGATTTCTGGATGTGACCGGATTGAGCCCGGGAATCACCGAGACCTTTAGCGGCTATTTCAACGACTTCCCCCTCCAGGTCGGCGACACCTTCCCACCGGAGGATCGACAGTCCGCCGTTTTGGGACATCAGGTGGCCGAGAACCTCGGCGCCGAACTGGGATCGACGGTCCGCATTGAGGACCAGCCGTTCGTGGTCACGGGGATCTTGGAGGACGTCGACGCGTCTTCCGGGTCCTTCAGCTTCCGCAACATGGGGAGCCATATCTTCATTCCCATTCAGGCCATGGTTGAGCTCTATGGCGGCGAGGGCACCGTCTCGATGGCGCTGGTCAAGGCCGACGATGGCGTCGACGTGCCGACCCTGGCGACCCAGATCGAGCGGACTTTGGAACAAGCCGGAACACCGGCCATGACCATCACCGCCGAGGAAGTAAGTCAACAGATCAGCAACGTGCTCGGCACGTTGCAGTTCACCTTGGCCGCCATCGCGGCCATCTCCCTCCTGGTCGGCGGCATCGGCGTGATGAACACCATGTACACCTCCGTCCTCGAACGGACCCGCGAAATCGGCATCATGAAGGCCGTCGGCGCCAAAAGCCGGCACGTGCTCGCCATCTTCCTCATCGAATCCGGGCTGATGGGCATCCTTGGCGGCCTCATGGGGGTTGCGCTCGGCGCGGGCCTCAGCGTCGCCGCCAGTCGCCTCCTGGGCGGCGCGCTCGCCGTCGGTCCCGCAGGTGGAGCCACGATGGCGGTCGCGATCAGCCCGGAGCTGATCCTCATGGCGCTGGCGTTCTCCTTCCTGTTGGGGGCCCTGTCCGGCGGGTTTCCCGCACGCCAGGCCGCGAAACTTCAACCGGTGCAAGCGCTGCAACACGAGTAACCATAAAGGAGTCAGCGAATGAGACCGATGACCACATCGTTGAGGGTTGGGGCCGTCGTGGCCGGTATGGCCCTGCTCGCCCTCCTGGGAGCGACCCAATGGGCTGTGAGTCAAGGCGAGGCCAACCTGCGACCGACCAGCCTCCGCGTCGTGCCCTTCGAGGTCCAAGAGGGCATCGATCGCGAGGTCACGCTGATCTCGGACGTCGAGAACGCTGGCGAGGCGGCCGTCGATGCCGTCACGGTGGCGTTCTATCGACGCGAGGTCGGGACGGAGGCTTGGACACCCGTCGATCGCGTAGAGCTGACCGACCTCGATCCCGGCAACAAGGTCCAGGCCCAGAGCAAGCTCCTCGTCTTCGACCCGAGTAAGCCCGATGCCGGGGGCCTGACCGCGGGCACCTACGAGATCCGCGCGGTCGTGGACCCCGACGACGCGATCGCCGAGTCCGACGAGACCGACAACAGGATCGCCACTGCAGACAGCCTGGAGTTTGAACAGCGACGCGCGCCCCATCTCCGGATCCTGCACCATCGACTCAGCTGGCAGGTCCGGATCCCCTCGGAGCGGGCCATCCGCGGCTCGGTGGCCCAAGGACCGGACGGCACCCTCTATGCCGCCGCCGACGATGGGCGCCTCCATGCCGTGACGCCGGCCGATTCGGATGCGATGGAGGGCTCGCTCGCCTGGATGTTCCCGGCGCAAGGGCAGGATCCGCTCGCGCCGATCCGGACCGCTCCCACGTTGGCGAGCGACGGCACGATCTACGTCTCCACCCAAGCAGGTCGCGTTCATGCCGTCACGCCGAGCGGCGAGGCCAAGTGGAGCAGCCCCGTCGAGACCGAGACGGCGCTGTCCGGCCTGGCGGTCTCGCCCGATCAGCCGCTCGTCTATGCTGGCGGCGAGGACGGCCTCCTCTACCGGATCTGGGATCACCCGGCGCAGGGGGAGACACCCAGCTATGGCGAGATCACCCGACGCCTAGAGATCGGCGCGCCCGTCCGCTCGGCCCCGGTGATCACGAATGAGGGGACGCTCTACGTGGGGGCCGACAACGGGCGGCTCTATGGCTTTCAATCGGGCCTGCAGGCCAAATGGGATGCCCCCTTTGCGACGGGGGCGTTCCTGCGCGCCGCGCCGGCCGTCGAGAATGCCTTCCTGTATCTGGGATCGGGCGACGGCACCCTCTACGCCCTCGAGGATCAGGGGGATCGCGTTCACCTGCGCTGGGACTTCCCCGTCGGCACGTCCATGCGGACCACGCCCGCGATCGACGCCGAGGGCGACGTCTATCTCGGCGCCGACGACGGCCGCGTCTACGCGCTCCAGTCAAACGGAACCCTCAAATGGCGCTTCCGTGCCGAGGGATCGATCCAGGCGAGCGCCGCGATCGGGCCCGACGGGACGGTGCTGGTCGCCTCGACGGAGGGCACTCTCTACGCCCTCGACCGCGAGAGCGGGCAACTCCGCTACAGCGTGCCCCTCGGCGACATGGTCACCGGTGACCTCCTCGTGCAAGACGAGGTCGTCTACGTGAGCACGTGGGACGGTCACGTCCGGGCCTTCGACGCGTCGTTAACGACGGAATGACGGTGAACCCCCGCGATCACACGAGCGCAGCTGCCGAGGCGTTGACGAAGCATGTCCGTGACCGTTCGGGCGATGATGCCGGCTACTCGGCCTCGGCCCGCAGTCGCTCGGCGTCCGCTTGGATCTCGGTCAGATCGGCCCGCATCTCGCTCCAGCCGTACCAGAACGTGTAGTCCGGGTTGTTGTGGAACGCGCCCTGGAACGTCCGCATGCGGTGCTTCAAGAACATCTGGAACAGCGTCTGCTCGATCGGCGTGGCCGCCTCGTTGAACGTCAACAGATCAGGGTACGCGAAGCCATAGTCCTCCGGCTTTTCCAAAATGCCGTCCTCGTACAGTCCGGCGACGATCTCGATCGCCTCGGCCATCAATTCATCGGCCTGGCGAATGAGCCCGTCGCCCTTCTGCAGTTCGCCCTGGGCGAAGTCCTCCGAGTGGCACCCGCTGCAAGTGTCGAGCATCTCCTGACGTTCCGCTTGCCAGGACTGTTGATCGAGCCGGGCCATGTCCGCCACCTCCACGGCCTCCAGGCGATCGGTGGGCTCGCCCGTGTTCGGGTTGAGTACCCCCAGTGCCTTCAGGATCGTGGTCCGGTCCTGTGCCCATTGCTCGTCCTCGGGCATGGGCAGCCGGACCGCGAGAAAGCCCCACGCGGTGCGGACCTCGTGGTCGCCGTCCTGCATGTGACAGGTCTGGCACGTGGGCGCGGCCATCTCCTGGGAGAGCACGCCCTCGCGCTTGAGCTGATAGCGGACGCCGTGCTTGGACGTCTTCCACATCTCCCATTGCGCGTGGTCGAAGCCCATGTGGCACGTCGCGCAGGCCTCAGGCTGGCGGGCCTCCTCGACGCTGAAGGCGTGGCGCGTGTGGCAGGAGTCGCAGGACGCCACGCCGTAGTCGTGGCCCTCGGCCTGGAGCTGCTGGATTTCCGCCTCGCTCTTGAGGCCGATCTTGTGGCACGATCCGCAGCCCTTCTGTCCTTCGATAAGTTCCATTGGCTGATAGTGCGTCGCCGGCATGGCGTTCTGCGCGGTCCACGCCAGCGCGTGTTTTCCGCTCTTGAACTGCTGGAACTTGTCCTTGTGGCACCGAGCGCACGTCTGTGCCGTCGGCAACTGTGCCTCGTCGGCGTCCTGAGAGGACGTGTGCTCGGAGCCGTGACAGGCCGAACAGTCCATGCCCGACTGGGCCATGGCCCCCTGCTGGAAGTCGCGGACCAAGTTGGGCGTCTCGTCCTGGTGGCAGTCGACACAGGCGCCGTCGGTCGACGTGGCAGCAGTCGTCTCCACGTCTTCGGGCGGCGGAGGATCGGCCGTCGAGTCGTCAACGTTGCGCGCCAAGCCGAAACTGACCACGAGCGCGATCACGAGCAGTCCCAATCCGATCCAGACGAGACGGAGGTTCATGCAGTCGTCCCCCTTTCATGCGCCTCCATGCTGGAAGGATGGGGCCAGAACGCCAATGATGGGGATCAGCATTGCGAATGATCGCGATCAAGGCGACCGCTCAGCGCTGGATCGTCGGCACAAACGCGACCCGATGCCGAACCGAGCCGATGAACGCCAGCGCACCCATCAGGACGAGCAGATGGCCAACCCCGATCAGCTCTGGCGCAACCGGGAGCAGGTCGCCCGCGTCCGTCAGACGGACCAGCGTGATCAGCCCCAGACCGCCGTTGAGCAACCCGTAGGATGCCCAGCCGAGGCGACGATGCCAGACGGTTGAGCCGGGCCGGGGCAGGACCCAGCTCGCCACCCCGAGCGCCAACTGGAGCGTCCAACCGAGGAACAGCCAGTCGACGTGCAGAGGCCGAAGGGCCCAGATCCATGGCGTGGCGTGGACGGCCTTCTCGACGAGCAGCCACCCGCCGAGCCCTGATCCCAGCACGAGATAGCCGAGTGATGTACGAACGTAGGCGACAGCCAGCAGCGACACCGGCTAAGCACCCCGTTTCCCGAAGCCACGGACACGCGGCCAGAGCTGAAAGGCGAACATCCAGACCGCCAAGGACTGCAGAAGCGCGGACGATGCCAGGGTGAACGACCCAAACCCACCCAGAGCTGCCCATGGTTCGGTGGCGACGCGAAGGAGCAGCCCCGCGTTCAACAGCGCATAGACGAACCACGCACGCCGCTCGTTCCCGCGCGGGTTCTCGGGCGAGCGCGGCG
Source organism: Candidatus Bipolaricaulota bacterium (assembly GCA_018609825.1). The sequence continues at coordinate 9,719 of JAHEOA010000105.1, forward strand.
GAAAGAGCCACCAGGCGACGCCGAAGATCAGCTGCGTCAGCCAGCCGACCGTCAGCAGGTGAACGACGACGGGATTGAGCGTATTGCGGCCGAACGGAGTCGGTGTCCCTTCAATGAAAAGGACCGTTTTGAGAACCAACGCGACGATCAGGTAGCCGAACGCCGTCTTGATCCAGACGCGGGTCAGCCGGGGCATCGGTCAAGGGCTCCGTGTCGTCGGAGTGTCGGGCTGCGTTTGGCGCTGACCCATCCGGACGGACCAACCCGTGTTGAGGAGAAAGAGCAGAATGGCCAAGGCATTGAGGAGCCCGCCCCACTCACGGCCGGGCATATGGCCGGCCAAGTCACCCAACAGACGCCAAATCAATGAGAGATGGAGCAGGGCCCAATGGGCGTAAAACGTCCGCAAGAACGCCATGCGCACCCGTAGCACCGATGGAAAAATGATCGGGGCGTGGCCGAAGATCATCGAAAACACGAAGCCGAGGAAGACCGCGTGCAGCCAGGCGTCGTAGAGCGGGCCTGCCGGCACGCCGACCGCCACGATCGCCAACGCCCCGCCCACGGCCAGCCAGACGAAGCCGCTGGCCAAGCAGACCGCCGAGAAGCGCGCCACCCCGCCCTGGCGGATCGTGCGGGCGACGACGTCGTAGACGCCCAGCCAGAGCGCCAAGCTGATCAAGCCGGCGCCGAACACCGGAACGCCGAGGTCGAAACGGACGAGGGTGAGGACGGTTCCGACCATCGTGAGCGCAAGCGCGGCCAGAAACGTCCGTCGGGCCGGGGCGTCGAGGCGCCGCATGCGGGTGAGCTCCAAGCGCTCGCCCACGATCGTG
>JAHEOA010000106.1 GCA_018609825.1 Candidatus Bipolaricaulota bacterium
AGCTGAGTGCCCTGCTAAGCACCTACAGCGATGCCGTCGTCAGGCAACGTCTGCAAGAGCGGAACCTCTCCACCGGAATCCTCGAACCGTTCGCTGTCCAGTCCCAGAACGTCGCCTCGCAGGAACAGTTCGGCGCGGTCCTGCTCAGCTTCATCCTTCCCCTATTCTTGGTGTTGTACGCCTCCATCGGCGGCTCCCAGACCGCCATTGACGTCTCCGCGGGCGAGAAGGAGCGCGGCACGCTGGAGTCATTGCTCGTGGCGCCGCCGTCGCGTTCGAGTCTCGTCGTCGGGAAGTTTCTGACGATCGCGTCCGTGACGCTGGTGGCGACGATCTTGGCGTTGCTCGGGTTCGTGCTCGCCGTCGTCCTGGCGCAACAGACCATGGGCGAGAACCCGGTGATCGCCCAGCTGGAGCTGGCGTTGGCCCCCTCCATCATCGCGCTGATCTTCGGCGTGACGGCGCTAGTGGCCGCCATGATGAGCGCGCTGACGTTCGCGCTGTTCACCTGGACGCGCAACTTCAAGGAGGCGCAGACGTATTCCTCCTACATCTCGTTTGTGGTGATGATTCCGGCGTTCATCGTCGCCTTCACCGACCCGCCGAGCTCGCTGGCGTCGTTCCTGATTCCGATCTACAACGCGACGGCCTCGATCAAGGAGCTGGTCCTCGGCAACGTCAACTGGGGCCAACTCGGCGTGACGCTGGCCAGCTCGGCGGCCTACAGCGTCGTCAGCCTCGGATTGGCCGTGCGGATGTTCCGGACCGAGAGCGTGCTCTTCCGGCAATAGCTCCGTTGGCCCTGGGCCTCAGTCGATCTGGGTCGTCGGCCGATCGCTCGGGGGGATGGCCGCCCGTTGCCCGAAGAATCGTGTCCGGAACGCCAGCGCCACGTTGACGAGCCCGATCAACACCGGCACCTCGATGAGCGGCCCCACCACCGTCGCAAACGCGATCGGCGAGGCGATGCCGAAGACCGCGATAGCGACCGCAATGGCCAGCTCGAAGTTGTTGCTCGCGGAGGTGAACGCCACCGTCGTGGAGCGCTCGTAATCGGCCCCGATCCGCCACGCCATCCAGAAGCTGATCAGAAACATGAGTGTGAAGTAGGCGCCGAGCGGAATGGCGATCCAGAGCACGTCGAGGGGCTGGCCCAGGATCTTCTGGCCCTGGGTAGAGAACATCACCACGATCGTGAACAGCAGCGCGACGGGCGTGATCGGGGAGATCCGCGGGACGAACGACCGCTCGTACCACGATTCGCCCTTGAGGCGCACGAGGAGCACGCGGCTCAGAATCCCAGCGGCAAACGGGATCCCGAGGTAGATCATCACGCTGGCGAAGATCTCGCCGACCCCGACTTGGACGACGGTCCCTTCCATGCCGAACAGCGTCGGCAGCATCGTCACGAAGATCCAGGCGTAGACGCCGTAGGTGAGCACCTGGAAGACGCTGTTGAGCGCCACCAGGCCGGCGCCGTACTCGCTGCTGCCCTCGGCCAGGTCGTTCCAGACCAACACCATCGCGATGCAGCGGGCGATGCCGACGAGGATCAGCCCCGTCATGTACATCCCCCAACGGGGGTCGGGGCCGAAGATAAGGGGCGCCAGCCCGCCGAAGAACCCGATCGCCAGGGCGAACATCAGGATTGGGCCGACGAGCCAGTTCTGGGCGAGCGACAACCCCAGGATCTTGACGTCGGCGAACACACGCGGCAACAGGTGATACTTCACCTTCGCCAGCGGCGGATACATCATGAGGATCAGCCCGACGGCAATCAGAAGATTGGTCTGCTTGCCCACGGTCAGGGCCTCGTTGAAGCGCTCGACGCCGGAGGGCACGAGAGAGCCCAGGCCGACGCCGACCGCCATGGCGAGGAAGATCCAGAGCGTCAAGTAGCGATCGAAGGACGACATTTGACGGGTTTGGCTCATCGTATCCCTCCTTCAATTGAATAGGGCCGCCGCTGACCGGCCTCAGACCATGCCTCCGTCCAGCGACTTGGCGCCTTCTCTGTCGTCCGCTCAGCCGTCGGTTCCAGCGTCTGTCGCCGCCATGCGTTCCCCCCATGGCGCTCGAGCTTGCTCAGAAGCTCGGCACCTCGTAGCCCGCCTCCTCCAGCATCGTCAAGAGCCGTTCGCGGTTGGCGCTGAAGGCGTCGCTGAACAGCGGCGTGCACCGCTCGAGGCGAACCAGCTCCGTGATCAGCTGGATCGCGAAGGCCAGGCACGTTGCTTCCCCGCACTCGCGGCAGTTGGTCTGAGGCAAGAGCCTATAGACGTCGAGGGCGGTCAGCTTGCCCCGGCTCTTGGTGCTCGGCTCGATCTGGCCCCGTTTCGCGTAGGTCCGATTGATGAGCGTTTTGAGGCGATCCAGCACCTCCCAGGCATCCTCCTCGTTCTCCAGACGAGTGACGAACACCCGGCGAGCGCGCAGCGTCACGCCCCGACCGCCGAGCTTGAAGTTGAGCGTCTGGCGATCGGCATCGTAGACCGTCCCCTTCATGATCGCGTTCAAGTAGGGAAACACGGGGCTGATGTCATCGGTCAGTTCGGCCGAGGCCCGCATCCATTCCATTTGGCCCGGATGACACGGCGGAAAGGCCGTCTCCATCTCGAGAAACCCGCGGAGCAACATCGCCCACGTCTCCTTTCATATCCGGCTCTAGCCGCGCCGCTGCGGCACTGCCCGCAACGCCGGGTCGAGCGTGCACAAGAGCAGCATGGTCATGATGACCGCCGAGGTCAAGCACCAAGCGCAGACGGCGCCGATCACGAACGGCTCCAGATAGGTGAGATAGATCGAGAAGAGCACGCCGCCGGACGCCATGGCGAACACGGCCAGGGACACCCGATCGCTGGCCGAGGCCGAGCGCCGGCCCCAGAGCCAGACGGCGAGCATCGCCGCGTAGCCGATCAGGCCGAGCACGCCGACGGGGACGACCCCGAACAGCGTCGCATAGGGACTGTTCTGCACCGCGTTGCAGTCGCCCACGGGTCCGCACACAGCCGGAACGGCCGCGGTCTCCACGTAGGCCAGGTAGCTGGCCACGCCCAGCCCGGCGATCGCCAGGGGGACGACCAGCCGTTCGGCCCACGGCCGACGCCCGATGGCGAGGCCGTCGTGGAGCCGGCGCCAGAGGCGGACGCCCGCGTAGCCGACCGCCAACGCCATGCCGATCAACACCGCGATGGCGGGCCAGAAGCCGCTCGGGCGTCCGCCTTCCCGTGACGCATCCATCGTCTCGCTGATCGGCGGCAGCGACGATGACGCCTCTTCAGTTGATTTTTCGGGGGCGGTCTCCGGGGTCGATGCGGCCTCGTCGGGCAGCACGTCGGTCAGGGCGGCCACGTCCGGGTAGTCGACGCCGCCGGCGTCCAGGTGGCGCTCGATCAGGCCGGGCAGCTCCTCGGGAATCTGGTTCGAGCCGATCAGGGCCCGATCGCCGATGACGAGGAAGGGGACGCCGACCTGGTTGCGCGGGATCCCGTAGGCCGAGGCGACCTGCGCCACGCGCTGGAACTCGGAGGCAGTAGCCACCTCGATGAGATGGATCTGGAGCCGATCGCCGTAGCGTTCCTGCATCGGGGGGAGGACGTTGTCGATGACGTGGTGGCAGTGCGGGCACGAGTCGCTCCAGAACATCGCCGCCCGGACGACGCCGGCCCCGTTCGCGGTCGCCGACGCGGACGCGGACAGGCCGAGGCCGCGCAACGCCGTGACGACGATCGCCAGGCCGAACGTCCACACACATCCCTTGGTCAGCCGACGTCTCTGACCCTGTTGAGGCTTCATGAGGGCATCCACCCCTCGTCTTGCGCCGCCTCG
>JAHEOA010000107.1 GCA_018609825.1 Candidatus Bipolaricaulota bacterium
CCCGCGTCGCTGCCGGCTGACGTGAGCGTGGCGGACGTGGTGGGCAACGACCTCCGGTGGGGCAGCCAACCGGCCTGGCCCGTGGTGGAAAACGGCACGACGCTCGGGCTCTTGACCCGCGACGACCTTCATGCTGTCCCTTGGGAGACGCGGGCAGGCACGGCGGTCGCGGAGATCCTGCCGACCCGGCGGCCGACGCTCGTGGCGGATGTCGACGACACGCTGGCCGACGTCTTCCAGCGCCTGGACGACCAACAGCTCGTCGTCGTCACGGACAACGATCGCGTCGTCGGCGTGATCCCCTACCAGCAGCTGATGCGGGCGGTTCAGGCCGCATCGGACGCCTGATCGCCAAGTCGCTCCATGAGCTGATCCCCCAGTTGAATGGCCGCTTCCACGACGATGCGATAGGACCGGTCGATCTCGTCGGGATGGGCGTCGAGGAACCCCGGATGACCGTCGATCACGACGATCAAGGAGCGGTAGAACGCGGCCACCAGCTCGAGGGTGCCCTCGTCCAGGATCGAGGCGTCCATCGCTTCGTAACTCGCCAACGAGAGGCCCGAGTCCGGCGGCTCGGCGTCCGGTTGGTCCATCTGCGCCAGCTCGGCGCGCAGGTGGGCGACGTTGCGGGCGACCTCGGCGGCAAGCTTGTCGACGGTCATGGCCTCGGCCATCGTATCACGTCGCTGGGCGCCTCCCGAGCGCGTTGTCCAGGCCGGGCTCCCCGGGCTAGACTGTGGCTCACGGCCGACGTTCGCGCGACACTCGGGGAACGTCCCTTGGGCCGTCGCCAGTAACGGATCATGCGTGACATGAGCGATTCGGAACGCGTCGAGGCCATCGCGGGTCGTCTTGAGGCCCACTACGGGCCGATCCCCTGGGAACGCCAGGGCGACCCGCTCGACGTCCTAATCTTGACGATCCTGTCGCAGAACACGAACGACACGAACCGCGATCGCGCCTATGCCGACCTGCAAGACCAATATCCGTCGCACCAGGCCAAGGCGGAGGCCCCGACGGAGGAACTGGCCGAGGCGATCCGCACCGCCGGCATGCACAACCAGAAGGCCCAAAGCATCCAGCGGGCTCTGGAAACGACCTACGAGCGCCACGGCGCCTACGACCTGCGTCACCTGCAGGAGCTCTCGGGCGAGCAGGCCCTGGACGAGCTCGTCGCGCTCAAGGGCGTGGGCAAGAAGACGGCCGGCATCGTGCTGGCGTTCAGCCTGGGCAAACCCTACTTCCCCGTCGACACCCACATCGAGCGCATCGCCAAGCGGCTGCGCGTCGTCGAGCGTCGCCAGGATCCGCACGAGGTCCTGAACGCGCTCGTGCCGGATGAGCTCAAGTTCCAGTTCCACATTCATCTCATCCGTCATGGGCGGGAGACGTGCCGGGCCCGCAAGCCGCGCTGCGAGGCCTGCGTCATCGCCGATCTCTGTCCGGTTCCCGAGGAAGGCCTGCCCGAGTAGCGCCAATTGCACAGCCGTCGAGGGATGACTATAATCTGGCAACGCTCGCACAAGGGGGAACCATCGTGCGAACCGGCATCACATTCGACGACGTGCTGCTCGTTCCCCGACGCTCGGCCGTCGTTCCGAACGAGGTCGACGTCTCCACGCAACTGACGCCCAAGATCCGTCTCAACGTTCCGATCGTCAGCGCGGCGATGGACACCGTGACCGAAGCCGGCATGGCCATCGGCATGGCCGTCGAGGGCGGCGTCGGTGTCCTCCATCGCTACCTCAGTCCCGAGGCACAGGCGGGCGAGGTGCAGCGGGTCAAGCGCTACGAGTCGGGCATCATCAAGGATCCGTTCACCCTGCGGGCGGACGATCCGCTCTGGAAAGCCTATCAACTGATGCGCGAGCGCGGCATCTCCGGCGTGCCCATCGTCGACGACGAGCTGACGCTCGTGGGGCTCGTGACCCGTCGGGACCTGCAGTTCCAGGGCGACCTCGATCGGCCCATCGAGCGGGCCATGACGCCGGAGGCCGAGCTCGTGACCGCCCCGCCCCACATCGGGCTGGATGAGGCCAAGGCGATCATCCACGAGCACCGCATCGAGAAGCTGCCGCTCGTGGACGAGCGCTTCCGTTTGCAGGGCCTGATCACCATCAAGGACATCCGCAAGGCGGAGGAGCACCCGAACGCCTGCAAGGACGCGCGCGGGCGGCTCATCGTCGGCGCCGCCATCGGCACGGCCATGGACCTCAAGCGTGAGGAGCTGCTCCTGGAACAGGACGTCGACTTCCTGGTGGTCGACACCGCTCACGGGCATTCGGACGGCGTCATCGACAAGATCGGGGTGCTCAAGCGCGAGTTTCCCGGCGTGGAAGTGATCGCCGGCAACGTCGCCACGGCCGAGGGGACGCGGGACCTCATCGAGGCCGGCGCCGACGCGGTCAAAGTGGGCATCGGGCCGGGCGCGATCTGCACCACGCGCGTGGTCGCCGGCATCGGCGTGCCGCAAATGACCGCGATCCTCGACTGCGCCCAAGCCGCCGATGAAGCCGGCGTCTCGATCATCGCCGACGGCGGGATCCGCGCCTCCGGCGACATCGTCAAGGCGCTGGCGGGCGGGGCCGCCACCGTGATGCTCGGCTCCATGCTCGCGGGCACCGAAGAAGCCCCCGGCGAGCGGTTCACGCTGCGCGGGGAGACGTATAAGACCTATCGCGGCATGGGCTCGGTGACCTCGATGAAGGGAGCTCAAGATCGCGAGCGCCGTTACTTCTGGGACGAGACCAAGGAGCCCGTCGCCGAAGGCATCGAGGGACGCGTCAAGTACCGGGGCCCCGTGGCCAACGTGCTCCACCAAGTGATCGGCGGCCTGCAGCACGGCATGGGCTACGTCGGCGCGCCCGATCTCGCGACGCTGCGGGGCGACGCCGAGTTCCTGCAGATGACCCACGCCTCGGTTATCGAGTCGCATCCCCACGACATCCAGATCACCAAGGAAGCGCCCAACTACCGCTTCGAGGATCGCTGAGCCACGCCCACCCCACCCGTCCCGACGTCCGGGCGTCGGAGCCGACGGACGGAGACGGCCGCGGCCGCTTGATGATGCCGCGGGAAAACCGCACTCATTACGCCGACCTCGGCGTCGGCCTTGACGGATTGGCGCGGATTATGGTATAAGGCTGCAATCCAAAACCGAAGCGAGGTGTTCGGGAGTATGCGTAGCCACATGCTCCGGATGTGCGCCGTTGTCGCGCTGACTGCGACCATGGCGCTTGGGATCGGCCTTGCCCCACAAGCCCAGGACGGCACCTACACCGTCTGCTCGGACCTGCCGTGGCCCCCCTTCGAGATGACCACCGAGAGCGGGGAGTTCTTCGGGTTCGATATGGACGTCATGCGAGCGATCGCCGCGGTCAAAGGCTTCGATATCGAGATTCAGAACCTGGCGTTCGACTCCATCATCCCGGCGGTGCGCGCGGATCGGTGTGACATCGGCGCCTCCGGGTTCACCATCACGTCAGATCGCGAGGAGGTCGTCGACTTCTCCGACCCGTATTACCTCTCCAACCAAGCGGTCGTCGTGCGGTCCAACAGCGACGTCAACATGGTGACCGCGCTCGCCGGCGACGGGCCCAGCGGGGCCGTCGGAGCCCAGCGGGGCACGACCGGCGCTGCCTGGGTCCAGAACAACCTGATCGATCAGGGCGTGGACGTGGAGCTGCAGCTCTACGAGACCTATCCCTTGGCGATCCAGGACCTCGTCAACGAGCGCATCGACGCGGTGGTCCAGGACGAGCCGGCCTCGCAGTCCTCGGTCGCCTCGTTCCCGGATCAGCTGACCGTGGCCGGGATCATCAACACGTTCGAGTACTTCGGCTTCAACGTCCAGGACGGCGACCCGAACGGGCTGTTGCCCGCGATCAACGAGGCCATCGCCGAACTTGGGCTTGACGTGGTCGACACGGCCGCCGGCACCCAGCTCAACATCCAGTCCGGCACGCCGTGGGCCGACTTGACCTCGGCCTACTTCGGCCCCGACAACGAGACGATCACCGCCGCCTGGAACGAGTGCAAGGACGGGATCCGCAACGCCGACAGCATGGAGGACGTCGCCAGTTACGCCGCCTGCATGGCGGACGCAACCCAGTAACGCAATCGCCCATGACCGACAACGGGCCGGGAGCGCGCGAACGCTGCCGGCCCGTTTTCCATCGCGTTTTCTGTCGCGCTTTCCATCGCGCGTCCCGGCCGAGTAAACTCGGCCTGTTGCGCCCATGGTAGACCCACTGATCGACGCCGCAGAGCAGCTTCTCGTCAGCTTGGTTGCGTTCTTTGCCAAGTTCGGCGAGATCATGCCGCGCCTGCCGGGCTTCCTTCGGGAGACGCTCGACAACCTGGCCGTCTTCGCCGCCCTCATCCCGTTGGGCTTTCTCGTCGGCATCCTCATCGCGCTGGTCCAGGTTTACACGAGCGTCCACCCTCGACCGCGAGCGAGCCACACCGGCCGGACCCTCGAATGGATGCGCGTCGTCGTCCTTCGGACCCCTTGGGCGATCGCCCTCGGATGGGAATGGTTCTTCCGCGGGGTGCCCGCGCTCGTGCTGCTGTATCTGTTCGGCTTCGGGATTCCCCAATTCGGGATCGACGTGCCCATTTTTACGGCGGCGGCGCTGGCCATGGGGTTCCGATCGTCGGGCTATCAGTCCCAGATCTTCCGCGGCGCGATCCAGTCGGTCTCGAGCGGCCAACTGCTGGCGGCCCAGTCGCTCGGCATGGGGCGATTGCAGACGATCGGGACGATCGTGCTCCCCCAGGCCTTGCGACTGGCGATTCCGGCCTGGTCCAACGAGTTCTCCTCGGTATTGAAGGACACGACGCTCGTCTACGCCATCGGCATCAACGAGGTGCTGCGGTTTGCGCGCAACGTCTCCGTCATGAATCCCGAGTTGCAGATGCACACGTATCTCACCGTGGCGCTCGTGTTCTGGGCGCTCACCTCGATCGGGAACACGCTCCTGCAAATGCTCGAACGGCGGCTGGCCCTTCCGGGCTTTGAAGCTCGCGGGACGTCATCACGACGGACGGGGCAAGCGAGGCCGGTATGACCCCCATTCTGAGGATCGAGGATCTCCATAAGCGATTCGGCCCCGAGGAAGTCCTCAAGGGCGTGTCGTTCAACGTCGAACGCGGCCACACGATCGTCGTCATGGGCCCATCGGGGACGGGCAAGAGCACGCTGCTGCGCTGCATCAACCGCCTCACCGAGCCCGACCAGGGCCGCATCTGGCTGGAGGACCTGGAGGCCACAAGCCCGAAGACGAACATCAATCAAATCCGCGCGGCGATCGGGTTCGTCTTCCAGGATTTCAACTTATTCACGCACCTGACGGCGCTCGGCAACGTCCGCATCGGCCTGTTGAAGGTCAAGCGCATGGACAAGCCGTCGGCGACCGAGCAGGCCCGGCAGACGCTCGCGCAGGTCGGCTTGGCCGAGAAGGCCGACGCGTACCCGGCGGAACTGTCGGGCGGCCAGCAGCAGCGCGTCGCAATCGCGCGGGCGCTGGCGATGGAACCGAAAGTCATGCTCTTCGACGAGCCGACCAGCGCGCTCGACCCCGAGCTGACGGGCGAAGTGTTGGCGGTCATGGACGATCTCGCCAAAGCGGGCATGACGATGGTCGTCGTCTCCCACGAGATGGGCTTTGCGCGACGTGCCGCCGACGAGATCATCTTCATGGAGTCGGGCCACATCGTCGAGCAGGGAGCGCCCAACCGACTCTTCGTCAACCCGCAACATCCCCGGACGGGCGAGTTCCTGCGACGCATCGCGGCCCTGGACGAGGAGGGCGAGGACGGAGAGTAGCCCATGGATCTGCGATTCGACCTGGCCGCCTGGACGCCGAGGCTGCTCCAAGGGTTGGTGCTCACCTTGGAGATCACCGTTCTGTGCATCGCCATCGGCATCGTTCTGGGGCTGCTGATCGCCATGGGCCGCATCTATGGACGCCACGTCGTCTACGGAATCTGCAGCGTCTACGTCAACTTCTTCCGCGGCACGCCGATCCTCGTTCAGCTCTTCCTCGTCTACTACGGCCTCCCGAGCATCGGGGTCCGCTTCGACGGGTTCACCGCCGGCGTCCTGGCGTTCGGGCTCAACACCGCCGCCTATCAGGCCGAATACTTCCGCGGAGCGATCCAGTCCCTGCCATCGGGCCAGATGTGGGCCGCCCGCTCGGTCGGGATGACGCCGTGGCAGTCGCTGCGGCACATCATCCTCCCGCAAGCGCTCCGACTCGTCATTCCGCCCTGGTCGAACGAGCTGATCCTGATGCTCAAATACTCCTCCATCATCTTCTTGGCCACCGTTCAGGACCTCATGGGCGAGGCCAAGATCATCGCCGGCGACACGTTCCGCTACTTCGAGGTCTTTATCGTCGTGGCGCTGATGTATCTGGCGATCGTCTTGCTGATCACGTGGGGATTGCGCTGGTTCGAGAACCGTATCCGAGTCCCGGGCCTCGGCGGGGGCGGAGCCGGCTCATGAAACCATCGCGTGAGTCCGTGCGTAGGTAGGAACGCGCAGCGACCTCCTTTGCGCCCCTCCCAGACGCACGGGCGGCCGACCCCTCCCTCAGAGAATCGGCCGCCCGCCTTGCCTTGTCAACCCCGCTCCAGAACGCGACCGCAAGCCGCCACGTCCGAGCGGGCCAACGCGGGCATCGAGCGTCGATGACGCGTCTTGCGCCGGCCGGATGGCGTCGACTAGACTGCCGGTGCCATGACCGACGATCGCATTCAAGAGCTGGATCAGCGCAAGGCCGACGCCCGCATGGGCGGCGGCGAGGAGCGGATCTCTCGCCAACATGAAAAGGGCAAGCTGACCGCGCGCGAGCGCCTGGAGGTGCTGCTTGACGAGGGCAGTTTCAACGAGCTGGACACCCTCGTCACCCATCGCATCCACGACTTCGACCTTCCCAAGTACGCCGGCGACGGCGTCGTGACGGGCTACGGGACGATCCACGGCAGAAAAGTCTACGTGTTCTCGCAGGACTTTACGGTGTTCGGCGGCTCGCTGTCGATGGCCCACGCGGAGAAGATTTGTAAGATCATGGACCACGCCATGAAAGCGGGCGTGCCCGTCATCGGGCTCAACGACTCCGGCGGGGCGCGCATCCAGGAGGGCGTGGTCAGCCTGGGCGGCTACGCCGACATCTTCCTGCGCAACACCCTGGCCTCGGGCGTCGTCCCCCAGATCAGCGCGATCATGGGGCCGTGCGCGGGCGGCGCGGTCTACTCGCCGGCCATCACGGACTTCGTCTTCATGGTCGAGGACACGAGCACCATGTACGTCACGGGCCCGAAGGTCGTCCGGACCGTGACGGGCGAGGACGTCGATCATCAAGACCTGGGCGGGGCGGCCTCGCACAACGAAAGGAGCGGCGTCGCGCACTTCAAAGCCGAAAACGACGTGGCGTGTCTGGAAGGGATCCGCGAGTTGATGACGTTCCTGCCCCAGAACAACCGGGCCGAGCCGCCCGCTATCCAGACCGACGACCCGCCCGATCGGCGCAGCGAGCGGCTCCAGGAGCTCATCCCCGAGAGCCCGAACAAGCCGTACGACATGCACGAGGTGGTCAACGAGATCGTCGACGACGGGCACTTCATGGAGGTTCACCGCGACTACGCCGCCAACATCCTCGTCGGCTTCGCCCGTCTCAACGGCCAATCCGTGGGCATCGTCGCCAACCAGCCCGACGTGCTCGCGGGCGTCTTGGACATCGACTCCTCCATCAAGGGCGCCCGGTTCGTGCGCTTCTGCGACGCGTTCAACGTTCCCATCGTGACGTTCGTGGACGTGCCCGGCTTCCTGCCGGGCACCGATCAAGAGTGGCAGGGCATCATCAAGCACGGCGCCAAGCTCCTCTACGCGTTCGCCGAGGCCACCGTTCCCAAGGTCACCGTCATTACCCGCAAGGCGTATGGGGGCGCCTACGACGTCATGAGCTCCAAGCACATCCGCGGCGACTTCAACTACGCCTGGCCGACGGCCGAGATCGCGGTCATGGGCCCCAAGGGCGCTGTCGAGATCATCTACCGCAAGGAGATCGAGCAGGCCGACGACCCGGAAGCCCGCGAGGCGGAGCTCATCCAGCAGTATCGCGAGCGCTTCGCCAATCCCTACATCGCCGCCGAGCGCGGCTACATCGACGACATCATCGACCCGGCCGACACCCGCCTCACGCTGATCAACTCGCTGGAGATGCTGGCCTCCAAGGCCGACAGCAACCCATGGAAGAAGCACGGCAACATTCCGCTCTGATCTCCTTGACGCGCTGAGATATTTGGGCACGAGCCACAGGCCACCGTCGGCACCGACCCGTGTCCTCGGCCCATTGAGATCCCAACGTTAGCATTCCAACGCGATGAGGGGACGACTGAGCGTCGTGGCGCTGCTCACGCTTGCGATGATGACGTTGGCGACATGGCCCGTCCTGGCCCAGGACACCTCGACCCAGACGCCATCCACGGAGGCCGAGAATCAAGACATTGCGCAGACCCTCGAGGCGCTGCGGACATTGCTGCAGAGCACCGAGTCCCGCCTCGAGCAGGTCGAGACGCGGCTGGATGCCCAAGACGAGCGGACGAGCCAGTTGAACGACCGGGTGGACGATCTGCAGGAGCGCGTCGAGGGGCAAGTCTCCATCCTGGGCCAACGGGTCGCCGACCATGGCGCGCAGATCGATCGCCTCCAGACGGCCGGCATTCTGGCAGCTCTCGGCCTGCTGGCGATCCTCGTGATCGGCCTGATCCTTCAGTCGCGCCGGCTGCGGGCGCTAGAGGCCGTTCAGGATCATGTTGACCGCGGCGTAGAGGAGCACGACGCCGAACAGCCGCCTCAGCAATAACTGCGGCACCCGCGTCGCCACGTGGCTGCCCAGCTGCGCGCCGACGATGATGCCGGCCGCCAGCGGAACCGCCAACTCCGCCTGGAGATTGCCTTGCAGAAAATGCTGACCCGAGCCGACGATCGCCGACGGCCCCATGACAAACAGGCTCGTCGCCACGGCCGTCAGAATGTCAGCCCCCAACAGCAGCGTGATCGCCGGCACCATGACCGTCCCGCCGCCGATGCCGAAGAACCCGCTGGCCACGCCCGCCACGAACCCAACGCCCAACACCGGGACGGGGCGATAGACGTTCCGCCCGTCGGCGGTCTCCGTCTGGAACTTGGCGGCCAGGTCCTTCGGGGAGCGCCCCCAGAGCATCAGTCCAGCCACGTAGATCAAGAGCGCCCCGAACGCGATCGCCAGCCCGCCACTGGATATGAAGCCGGTCAGATAGGCCCCGAGCCAGGC
>JAHEOA010000108.1 GCA_018609825.1 Candidatus Bipolaricaulota bacterium
CCCGACGCCGTGCTCGCGGATGCTCTTCTGATAGTAGATGAACGCCAGGAAGAAGAACGCCCCGGCGCCCAGACCGACGGTCACGGCCCACAGGGCGCTCGAGGCGACCGGCAGTTTGTCGCCCGTGAGGACGAAGACGGACCGCAACTCCGCCAGCGACGCGCTGAGGGAGAACCCGGCCTCGGGCAATGCCAAGCCCGTCGTCCCCAAGAGGCCGGCGCTCAACCCCGCCGCCCTGAGGTAGTTGGCCGTGGTCACCGCGTAGCGGTTCATGCCGGCCGTCTCGCTGTGCTTGAAGATCAGCGCGATCGAGGAGCTGCAGGCGATGGCCAGGGCGAGATAGCTCATGCGGTTCGCAGACGTTGCATCGCGATTGGCGGCAAGCCGACGGTTCGCTATGCTGGACGGTCACTCTCAAAGCGCCGAGGAGCGGTCTCAGTTCGCATGAAACGCGGGCGACACTTATGGGGACGGATCCTGATCTGGATCGGCGTCGCGGCTTGGGTGCCGTATGCCGTGCAAACCTACGGCCTGGGCCACGAGGTCGCCATGCAGCCCTATCTGGCGGCCCACCTCGTCGGCGTCATCCCCGGCTCGCTGCTGTTGCACGGGGATAAACTCCTCCGATTCGTCCGCTCCGACGGAAGCTAGCGTCAGCGTTGGGCGCGTGTCCTGTGTGGCGGCTATGCGGCGCTCTGTTCCTCGTCGAGCGTGAACCCGATGCGGACGCGCACTTGCCAGTGGTTGACTCGTTGATCCTCGATGTGGCCGCGGGTCTCCAGCACCTCGAACCAGCGCAGGTTCCGCAGGGTCTCGGCCGCGCGTGCGACGGCGTTCTCCACGGCGGCTTCCATGGAGTCCGACGACGATCCCACGAGCTCGATCGTCTTGTAGACGTGGTCCGGCATGGTCCATCCCTCCGTGTGGATCGGTTTCGGCGTGGCCCAGCTTAGCCCACGGGTTGGCCGTCGGGCAATCGCGGCCTTCTCGGCGAACGCGTTCGAACCGCTGTCCCACGTCGACTGTCGGGAAGACCTCGATGTGCTCCAGCTCCCACGGGTCGCCGACGTGGAACGCCTCCGCGTCGGGCCCTGCCCGGCGCGCACTGTTGGTGATTCGCGTTGCCTGGCGGAAAGGTCTGTCAAGTGAGCGATCCCGGCTTCGGTAGCTCGTCGACGGGCGTGTCGATGTATTGATCGCCCTCCTCGACGAGTATCACGGGAATGTCGTCCTTGATCGGATACTTCCGTTCGCAATCTGAGCAGACGAGCCACTGCCCATGGACGAGCTCGACGGGCGTCTTGCAGGCAGGACAGGCCAGGATGTCCAGCAGCTCTTGGTTGATGGGCATGATCAATGGCCTTTATAGCGCATGCCCTTGCCGTCGACAACGTAGAGGCGCGTTGCCTGGGACGGAACGGTCAATTCAATCTCGTGGCCCTCCGCGTCCATCCAGGCGAGATCGGGATCATTCAGCTTGACCAGCCAGCGCTGTCCCGCGGCCTCGACGTGCAACACGAGCGCGTCGCCCACGTACTCGCGGGCCCGAACCACGCCCGGCAGCCGATTGGGGCCCTCAGCGTTCAGTTGGAGATGCTCCGGACGGATCAGCACACAGACGGGTTGACCTGGGTCGAGTCGGGAGCCCTCCGTCGCCACCCGAATCGAGCGTTTGTCGCTCAGCTGCACCACGGCCGTCGCATTGGAGTCGTCGATATCCGCGATCTGCCCCCGAATCAGGTTGCCCCGCCCGATGAAGTCGGCCACGAACGGCGTCTGCGGCTCGTGATAGAGCGTCCATGGGGCATCGATCTGTTCCAGCTTGCCGGCGTTCATGACCGCAACCCGATCGGCGATGGCCAGCGCTTCCTCCTGATCGTGCGTGACGTAGACCGTCGTGACGCCCAGCTCGCGCTGGATGCGGCGGATCTCCAGGCGCAGTCGATCGCGGAGCTGGACGTCGAGTGCGCTGAGCGGCTCGTCCAGCAGCAGGATCTGCGGATTGGGGGCCAAGGCGCGCGCCAACGCCACACGCTGCCGTTGCCCGGCCGATAGCTCATCCGGGCGACGACGCTCGTAGCCCGGCAGGTCCAGAAGCTCCAACAGCTCACGGACGCGCTCCCTCTGGTGTGCGCCCGCCTTGGAGAACCTTAGGCCGTAGGCGACGTTGTCGAAGACGTTCATGTGGGGGAAGAGCGCATAGTTCTGGAAGACAATCCCCACATCGCGCTCCTCCGGTGGCACGTCCCGAACGCTCCGGGATCCCAGGCGAATCTCGCCCGCGTCCATCTGGTCAAAGCCGGCGACGAGGCGCAAGAGCGTCGTCTTGCCGCATCCGGATGGCCCGACCAGGACGAGCAACTCGCCCTCGTCCGCCGTGAGCGAGAGGCCGTCGACTGCGCGCACCTCGCCGAAGCGTTTCTCGATCCGACTCAGCTCAATGGCGGGTTCCCCGTTCATATTTCCGATCGGAACGTCCGTTCCCCGAAGCGGTCGATCAACACAAACGCCAAGGCCAACACGGCGATCATGATCACGCTCATCGCACTGGCCGCGCCGAACTGGCGCGCCGCCAGCAGGTGATACACGGCCACCGGCATCGTCAGCAAACCGGGCTGGGCTAGCATCAGCGTCGCGCTCGTTTCGGCGATGCTGATCGCGAACGCGAAGGCCGCGCCGGTCAAGAGGCTTCCCTGAATCAGCGGCAGCCGAACGTCCCACGTCGCGTGCCATGGATTCGCGCCGAGCGAGCGGGCGGCGTCGGTCAAATTGCCCTCGAGGCGCTCCAGCGCGGGGCGCACCACGCGGATCACGAACGGAATTGCCAGCGCCGAATGGGCAACGACGATTGCGATCCACGTGCCGCTGATGTCCAATGGGGGCCGATTGAACACCCTCAGAAGGGCCAGCCCGAGCGCCACCGACGAGATCGCCAAGGGGGCCATGGCCAGTGTCTCCAGTGGACGGCGCCCTCGAAGCTGTCGGCGGGCCAGCAGGGCCGCGAGTAGCGTCCCACAAACGAGCGCGACCCCCATGGTAGCTGCGGCAAAGCTGAAGCTGTTGATCACGGACTGGAGAGGCGACGCCCCGATGAGCGAGGAGAACCCACGCGCGAACACTTCCCGGTAGCCCTCCAAGCTGAAGACGACCGTGTTCTGCCAGGGCTTGCTGACCGAGTCCACGAGCACGGCCACCATCGGTCCCGCAAAGAGCAAAACGCTCAAGGCAAGGAAGATGTGCAGGCCGGCCCGGCGA
The DNA here is from genome assembly GCA_018609825.1 of Candidatus Bipolaricaulota bacterium. Next base: position 3,256 of record JAHEOA010000108.1, read on the forward strand.
AGCGCGGTCCGACCGCCCGCGAACAGCGGCCAGCGCGGACGGGGCGCCTCAAGGCGGACTTGGCGCGCAAAGCGTCGCTCGATCGCCAGATACCCGACGGTGAACACGAGCGCGATGCCCAGCACCAGCGTCGCGAGGGTGGCGGCTCCTCCATAGTTGATTTGCACGATCGCTTGGCGATAGATCTCCACTTCAAGGGTGCTGAACCTTGCTCCCCCGAGCGCCAGGACGATCGGAAAACTCAAGAACGAGTAGATGAACGCCAGCGTCGCCCCACTGACGACCGACGGAGCGAGCATCGGCAGTGTGATGTTCAAAAAAGCCCGTCGTGGCGACGCCCCCAGCGCGCGGGCGCTCTCCTCGTAGCTCGGCGATAGTCTCTCCCAGGCCGCCGCTGTGAACCGCGTCACGATCGGTGCGTTGTAGAACGCGTGCGCCAGCACGATTCCCGTAAGCGAATAGAGGATCTTCAAGGGGGGCCGTTCCAGGCTGAAGATCGCCATGAGCGTCTCGTTGACGACCCCGGCGTTGCCGAAGACGAGCACAAAGCCCAAGGCCACCGTGATCGGGGGCAGCGTAAACGGAACGATGGTCAACGAGCGGACCAGCCGCTGGCCGGGAAAGCGATACGTTGCCAACACGTAGGCCAGCGGCAGTCCAATCGCCACGCTGGCGAGGGTGCTCAGCAGCGCCTGGACGACGGTGAAGCGCGCCACCCGTTGGATGTAGGGATCGCTCACGAGGTCCCAAACGCGCGTCAGGCCCTCGGGGCTTGCGATCCCGCGGATGATGAGTCCGCCGAGCGGCACGTAGAAGAATATGCCCAAGAACAGTAACGGCAGGGCGACCGCGGCCGCCCTGCCGAGCTTCGACCAGGATTGCAACATATATCGACGTTCCCTTATTGCAGGGCCTGTCGGACCCAGCGATCGACCCAATCATCCAAGTTCTCGATCACGCGCTCGCTCGGCAACCGGACAGGATCCTCGGGCACGACGACGTTCTGCCACCAGACGTTGCGGACGCGGGCGTCGTCGCTGGCCGGGATCATCCACTCGGTCTCGGACAACTGGCTTTGCACGTCGGGTGACAGCACGACGTTCAGGAACTGGCGAGCCAGCTCGGGCTGATCCGTGCCGCGCACCACGCCCATGCCGAAGATCGTCCGATAGGCTTGATTGTCCAGCGTCAGGACGCGAATCTCGTCGCTGTCGTTGACGATGACGTCGAAGGCGTGGTCGGTGGAGAAGCTGACCATCATGGGGGCTTCCCCCTCGGTGAAGAGCTGGAAGGCCTCGCTCCATCCTTGGGTGACCGTCAGGACGTTCGGCATCAGTTGCTTCCAGTATTCGATATAGCCGTCCTCTCCGCGCTGGGCGATCGTCCAGAGCAGAAACGACAGCCCTGGGCTCGACGTCCGTGGATCCTCCACGATGAGCGAGTTGCGGTAGCGCTCGCTCGTCAGTTCCTCGAAGGTGCGCGGGACGTCCGCGGGATCGATCTGCGACGAGTCGTAGACGAGCGTGATGAAGCCGTGCTCGTAGGGGATGAGTCGATTCTCGGGGTCGAACCGAATGCCGTCGGGGACGTGGTCGAGGTTGGGAACGTCCTCAGTTGACAGGCGTTGGAACACGTCGTTCTCGCGGGCCGTGCCGAGGTCGTTGACCTCGACGCCGACGAACGCGTCGGCCGGCGTGCCGCCGGAATCGCGCTCGGAGATCAGCTTGGACAGCATCGTGCGGCTGTCGGCGGTGGCCACGAAGCGCACCTTCCGGCCCGTCTCCTGCTGGAACGATTCCGTGATAACGTCGGCCGCGCCGAAGGAGACGAAGCTGTCGTACGTGTAGACGGTCAGCGGGTCCTCGTCCTGTGCGCTGGAGACGGTCGGCTGACCGAGGAGCACCCCGATCAGCCCAAGCACCAGCACAAGCGCCGTCCATCGTCGGGTCATCGTTGCATCCCTCCTGTGGAGACTCTCGTCAGCGCCAACCGCGCTCGACGGCTTTCCCATAAGCCCGCCAGTACGGATCTTCGGATGGCGGGGTCCAGGGGCGGTCGTGGCCGTCGGCGGTCAGCGTGAACTCGGCATCGCGGGTGAGCTCGCCCACGTCGGCGGCCGGAATGCCCTCAGCTTCAAGCGTATCGACGACGGCTTCGGCGCGGTCAGGTCGTGCGGCGACGAGCAACGACCCTTCGCTGAGGCCGATCGTCGGATCGATCCCGAACAGCTCGGCGATCTCGGCGGTCTCCTTGGCGATCGGAATACGATCGAGTTCGACGCGGGCGCCCAGCCCGGCCGCCGTGGCGAGCTCGTAGAGCGCGCCGAGCACGCCGCCCTCGGTGGCGTCGTGCAGGGCCGATACGCCTTCGTCTCGACGCCCGACCGACAATGCCGCACGGGCGTCTCGGATCACCGGATAATGGTGGAGCAGCTCTTGCGCGGCCTTCAGGAAGGGCTTGCCGAACGCCGACCGAACCGTCTCCGGAAACGTGCGGGCCAACAGCCCCGTCGTGGCGATCATCGCGCTCTTGGTGACGATCAGTCGATCGCCTGCTCGGGCGAAGCGCGGCTCGAGGTATTGGTCATCGGGGCCGATCCCGATGACCGTTCCGCCGCCGATGACGGTTCCGTCTCCGTCGCCGTAGCGACCCGTGTGGCCGGCCACGATGGCGACCCCGACTCGCTCGCACTCGGCGTGTAGCGCCGACCAGTAGGCCTCGAACGTCTTGTCGGTGAAGCCGGGGGGCAGATTCAGGTCGACGGAGGCGTAGGCCGGTTCCAACCCCGATGTCACGAGGTCGTTGACGATGAGATGGAGCGACGTCCAGGCCGAGTCCTCCGGCCCGAGGCCGGGGATGAACGAGAGCGGGTCGGTCGTGATCGCCATGACGTCCCCATGGCCGAGCGAGACGATCGCCGTGTCTCGGCCCGTCGCCGGGCCGACGCGCACCTCGTCTCGCGCCGCGCCCAGATGGGGCCGGATGATCGCTTCAAACGCCGATGCCGAAATCTTGCCCAGCCGGTCGCTCATCAGCCGTCCCTCGCCTGTGACCGGACGATTCCAGCGGGAGCATCGGAAAGCGAGTGTCTGATCTGCGTGGGGGGCTCTTGAGTGTGAACCATGACGCTTCCTCCGCCGGTATTATCCGGATCAGGTTCGTTGGGTCGATCCCGCCGTGAGGGATCCTCTCAGCCCGCTTGTCGCGAGCTCCCCGCGTACCCGTAACTTACCGCCCGAGCACGCCATGCGCAAACGGCCTCCGGACAGCGCTTGTTGCGACTGATTTGCATCATTGCCCAGCGGCACCCGATTAACGATAATACGATCGGTCATTCTTCTACACGAAAGGAGTCGCCCCCATGACCGACGCTGCCGAACGGATGCCGCTGATCGGCGAACGCTTTCCGGGGATGGAGGTGCAGACGACCCACGGCCCGCTGACGTTGCCCGATCACTTCCAAGGGAAGTGGACGGTGCTGTTCAGCCATCCGGCGGACTTCACGCCCGTGTGCACGACGGAGTTCGTCGCGTTCCAGAGCCGCTACGATCAGTTCCGCGAGCTGAACGCCGAACTGATCGGGCTCTCTATTGATCAGGTCTTCGCCCACATCTCCTGGGAACGCTGGATCAAGGAGAACCTCGATACCGAGATCGAGTTCCCCATCATCGCCGACACGGGCGAGGTCGCGAAGCGTTTGGGAATGATCCATCCGGGCAAGGAGTCGAACACGGTGCGGGCCGTGTTCATCATCGATCCGGACTCGACGGTTCGCGCGATCCTCTACTACCCGCAGGAGTTGGGTCGGAACATGGACGAGATCGTCCGCATGGTGCGCGGCCTCCAGGTCTCGGACGGGGAGGGCGTCGCGCTGCCAGCGGACTGGCCCAAAAACCAGATCATCGGTGATCGGGTCATCATCCCGCCGCCGAGCGATGCTCGAACCGCGGAAGCTCGACTCGCCGAGGACGGCGACGGCTGCTACGACTGGTGGTTCTGTCATCGCCAGCTCGAGGCGTCGTAACCGCGACCCGGCTGGTCCGATGGACCCGCAAGTTGAGTTGGATCCCGTGACCGACGATCCAAGGAGGGAGTAACGGTGGACTATCCTTGGTGGCATGTGCCCTCGCTCACCTCGCCCATGCTGATCGCGCTCATCGCGACCGTCCACGTGCTCGTGGCCCACTACGCCGTCGGCGGCGGGCTGTTCCTCTACTGGGAGACCCGCTACGCCTACAGACACAACCGCCCGGACTACCTCGCCTATCTGAAGTCTCACGCCTGGTTCTTCATCCTGCTGACTGTCGTCTTCGGGGCGATCACGGGCGTAGGGATCTGGTGGACCATCGGCCTGGCATCGCCCTTGGCCACCGAGCAGCTCATCCACACGTTTGTCTTCGGTTGGGCCATCGAGTACGTCTTCTTCGTCGTGGAGATCGTGGCCGCGTTTCTCTTCTACTACTTCTGGGGCAAGCTCTCGCGGCGCACCCACCTGACCATCGGCGCCCTGTATGCCTTCTCCGCCTGGATGAGCCTGGTGCTGATCACGGGCATCACGGCGTTCATGCTCAACCCGGGCGACTGGCCCGAGAGCCAAGGCTTCTGGAACGGGTTCTTCAATCCGCAGTTCGTTCCCCAGA
>JAHEOA010000109.1 GCA_018609825.1 Candidatus Bipolaricaulota bacterium
GACTATCTCGGCAAGGACGTACTGATGCGCCAGAAGCGCGAGGGCGGGCGCAAGCGGCTGGTCGGTTTTCAGATGCTCGACCGCGGCGTGCCGCGCGAGGACTACGCGCTCTATCGCGACGGCCAACGGGCCGGCTACGTCACCAGCGGCATGAAGGCGCCGACGCTGGATGCGTTCCTCGGCATGGGCTATCTCGAGGGGCCGGAGAAGCCGTCGGAAGGCACCGAGATCGAGGTGGAGATGCGCGGGAAGCGCCGGCGGGCGGAAGTCGTCAAGCTTCCCTTCTACCGTCGCTCGGGGTGACGACGCCCCAAATTCCGGATGGCTGGGCGAAAGCCGGACTCGCCACAGAACAACGCTTGGCCGAAGGCCCCGATGCGCCCAGCCATCGACTGACCCATGCGACCGGGCATCGGACAGAGCCTTCAGCCAAGGGTCGACTGCCCCCATCCCCCTCACCGTGGTTCGTCAGGAGGTCGGCCGTTGAGGCAACTGCCCCAATCACGAGTGATGATGGTGCCATGAACGAGCGTCAAAGTCAATAGAGGGGAAATCGTCCTAACGGGGCAGCCCTGCTTGAAGCGACCGACCGGTCTCGGTCGCCGAAGGGAGGCTCAGGGGAAGATGCCCAGCTGTTCGTAGGCCTCGCCGACCTTGTCGATGGAGCAGATGAAGGCCGCCGTGCGCAGGTCGATCTCGTCGTTATGCTGACGCTGGGTCTCGCGGATCTCCTGGTAGGCCATGACCATCGTCTCCTCGAGCCCGGAGGTGACCAGCTCGGTCTCGCCCGGGCCCTGGGCGACCTTCGCGATGGTCTGGGGCTCGAAGCGCTTCTCGACCAGCCCCTCGACGGCCTCCATGAGGCTCCGGTTGGCCGTCTCCTCGAAACGCTTGCCCAGGCGCCCGAAACGGACGTGGGAGAGGTTCTTGAGCCACTCGAAATACGAGACGGTCACGCCGCCGGCGTTGAGATACAGATCCGGCACGACCATGACGCCGCGCTCATAGAGGATGTCGTTGGCCGCGGCCGTCACCGGCCCGTTGGCCGCCTCGCCGATGACCTTGGCTTGGATGAGATGGGCGTTGTCGCGCGTGATGACGTTCTCCAACGCCGCGGGCACGAGGACGTCGCAGTCCAGCGTCAGGGCGTCCGTCGGGTCGACGATGGTCTCGGCCCCCGGATAGTCCAGGATCTTGCCCGTCGACTTGCGGTGCCGAATGACCTCGTCGACGTCGAGGCCGTCGGGATCGTGGATGGCGCCCTCGATCTCGGCGAGCCCGACGACGAGTGCGCCGGCCTCCTGGAGGAACTTGGCCACGTGGTAGCCGACGTTGCCCAGCCCCTGGATGACGACGCGCTTGCCCTCCAGGCCCGTGGAGAGGTTGAGCCGGGCCATGTCCGCGCTGTCGTGGCACGCCTCGCGCAGGCCGAAGAAGACCCCTTGGCCGGTCGCCTCCACGCGGCCGCGCACGCCCCCTTGGCTGACGGGCTTGCCCGTCACGCAGGCGATCGAGTCGAGTTGGCCATGGGCGACCATATTGTAGGTGTCCAGGATCCACGCCATCTCCTGCTGGCTGGTGCCGTAGTCGGGCGCGGGCACGTCCAACCCTGGGCCCATGAGGTTCTTGCGGTAGATTTCATAGGCGTAGCGCCGCGTGAGGCGCTCCAGCTCGCGCTTGGAGTACTGCGTGCGATCCACGCGGACGCCGCCCTTGGCGCCGCCGAAGGGGACGTTGACCAGCGCGCACTTGAACGTCATCAGGCTGGAGAGCGCGATCACCTCGTCCTCGCTGACCGTGAGGCTGTAGCGGACGCCGCCCTTGGTGGGCAGCTTGTGGTGGCTGTGCTGGGCGCGCCAGCCCTCGACGACCTCGATGGAGCCGTCGTCGCGCTGCAGCGGGAACGTCATGCGATAGATCCCGTTGCAGACCTTGATCTGGTCCAGAATCCCCTGTGGGCAGTCGGTGTAGGCCGCCGCCGTATCGAAGCTGGCGTTGACCTGTTCCAGGAACGTCGAAGCAATGTCGCGTTCAGCGGGTCGGAGGCTGGCTGAGACCTTGCCTCGTTGGGGCGGGACGTCGCTCGCCTCGGTTGAGTTGGATGCGGGCATCGTATCTCCTCCGTGAATCGTCTGCGGCAAGTGTAACGCGGCAGCGATAGTGGACCAAGCCGATCCTTGTTCGCGGCAAGCACGGGATCCGGCGGTTGGCGTCGCCCGGGGGAGGTCAGTTGCGGTCGGAGCCGTCCAGCGCGCGCTGGATGATCGCCTGGCCGCGCTCGATCAGGTCGAACCGGGCGATGCCGCGGGCCTCCAGCTCGGCGGCGAACGCCTCCAAGGCCAGCTCGGTCACTTCCGAGGCGCGTTCGTCGGGGGGCGCGTATTTGGGGTCGAACTCGTACTGGAGGTCGACGTCGTCGTCGTCGCGGCGCGCGGCCATGACGTAGACGAGGAAGACCGCCTCGTCCTCCACGACGACCTCGCCATGGGCCAGGCGATCCTCGCGTTCGGAAAGATGGCGCAGGCTGAGCACACGGGCCTGCATGAATCCTCCTGTCCCGGTCTTCGACGTTCGGCTTGGATGGGACCAGTCTGCGACAGCGCGTGGGCTCTGCCTATGATGACCATCAGGCGACGCGGTCGAGGATTCCGATCGAGGGGTGGAACGGCCGGGGGAGCCTCAGGCGTGGACTTCGAGGATGTCGCCGTCGGCGATCTCGTGGGCCCGCTCCACGCGCTGCCCGTCGTATTCGGCCGAGCCCCAGATGCGGGCGAAGTCGAGGTTCTCGGCGAACTCCCGATGGATGGCGCGCGCGGCGTCGATGACGGTGCTGCCGCGTCGCAGGATGAAGGGCACGTCCATCGACGCGGGTTGGCCCGGCTTCTTGGAGTAGACGCGCACCACCCGCAGCACGTCGAACAGCGCTCGGGTGAGCTCAGCCGTCCCCTCCTCGACGGGGGCCGTGACGGCGACCATGGGGAGGTCCTCGCCGTAGGCGGCCTGCAGCGCGCCGAAGTGCGCACGGGCTTCGTCGAGGTCGCCCTTGGTCCCGATCACGAGCGTCTTCTTGACCGCTGGCGAGCCCATCTGATCGGCGTCCGGATGGGCGGGGCCGATGAGCTCGATCTTGTTCTCGGCGAGGCGCTCTTGGAGCATCTGGACGTCGGTGACGGGGTCCTCGCTGCCGAGGTCCACGACCAAGCCGACGGCGTCGGCCTGGCGGATGAGGTTGAACGTCCAGCCCTCGGTGAACTCGCTCAGCGGCGGCAGATCGAGGAGCTGGATCTGGATGTCCTCGTAGGGCGCCATGCCGATGGTCGGCTCGAACGTCGAGTAGGGGTACTCGGCGACCTCGGGCTCGGCGTTGGTCAGCATATCGACAAGGGTCGACTTGCCCGAGTTGGGCAGGCCGACCAAGACGACCTGGCCGGCGCCCTCGCGCTCGACGTGGTCCCAGGGATGCGATCCGGATCCGCCCTTGGCCTGCTGTTCCTTCTGCTTCTTCTGTTCGAGCTTCTTGAGGCGCTGCTTCAGGTCGACGCGCAGGCGCTCCGTGCCCTTGTGCTTGGGCACGAGCGACATCATCTCGCGGAGCCACTTGATCTTCTCCTCGGCGCTGTCGGCCGAGCGGTAGTTCCCTTCGGCCTCTTTGTATTCGGGCGGCAGATTCGCGGGCATGGGTAATCCTTCCGGGATTATACAGCGCCGTTCGGGGGCTCTCATCCGTCCGGATGCCTATAGGTCAAGTATCAACCGCAGTCCGCGATTGACGGATTCCGCTTTGTCAGGCGGAACGACGCCGACCCGCTCATCCAGTCGCGACCGATCCATGCTGAGGACTTGGGAGATGTTGACGACGGAATCCTTCGGGAGTCCGCTTTCATCGCTGCTGATCAGAACGTTCCCCGGGGCCTCCGCCAGGCGAAGGTTTGACGTGAGCATGGCAACGATGACGGTGCGAAGCCTGCTCCGATTGAACGGGTCTGCTTGGACGATCAGGACGGGTCGCCGGAAACCGGGCTCCGAAGCGTTCGGCCTGGGCAGGCTCGCCCACCAGACCTCGCCGCGTCGGATCACCAGTCCTCCGGGTCGATGGTCTCGAACTGGACGCGTTCGAGGGCCGGATCGAGCGAGCTCTCCTCTTGGCTGTAGATCTCGTTCAGGCGCTCCGTGATGCGTTCGGAACCATGCCGTTGCATATACTCCTCGAGGGCGGTACGGAACAGCTCGCTACGGCTCATGCCGAGCGTCTGAGCCATCCGCTCGGCGTCATTGAACAGCTCATCAGGAAGCGAGATCGCCGTCTTCATGGCGCCCAGAGTATAACGTGTTTATACCTCATCTCAAGCCGGGTTGCCCCAATTGAGGCCGGGCGAGCCACGATCTATAATGCCGATCGCCTGGTCGCATTTCGGGCCGTGACGGGCGGCGTTTAGTCCCCATCTGATCATGGGAGAGGTCGCAAATGGCCAACGTGGAACTGAACCAGCTTTCCAAATTTGCTTGGGAGATCCCGCCGAGCGGGAAGATGCGCGTGCCCGCCCGCGTCTACGCCAGCGAGGCGCTTCTGGACAAGATCCGGGGCGACCTGACGCTGAAGCAGCTCGTCCATGCCACCCAGCTGCCCGGCATCCACAAGTTCGCACTCGCGCTGCCCGACGCTCACCAGGGCTACGGGTTCCCCGTCGGCGGCGTGGCCGCGCTGGACGCCGAACACGGCGCGATCTCGCCCGGCGCGATCGGCTTCGACATCAACTGCGGCGTCCGGCTCTGCCGGACCAACCTGAGCGTCGACGAGCTCCGGGGGAAAGAGCACGACCTCGTCGAGGCGCTCTTCCGGACGATCCCGACGGGCATCGGCAAGGGCACCGCCGTGGGCGAGCTGGCCAACGACGAGATCGAGGACGTGGCGCGCGAGGGCGTCCGCTGGGCCGTCCGGAACGGCTACGGCGTCGACGACGATCTAGCGCACTGCGAGGACGAGGGCGTCCGCCCCGGTGCCGATCCGCGGGCGATCTCTCAAGACGCGAAAGATCGCGGCCGCGTCCAGTTGGGCTCGCTCGGCTCGGGGAACCACTTCCTGGAGATCCAGCGCGTCGCGGACGTCCTCGACGATGCGACCGCGGGCGCCTACGGGCTGATGACCGATCAGATCGTGGTGCTCATCCACTGCGGCTCGCGCGGCTTCGGGCATCAGGTCTGCACGGACTATCTCAAGCGAGTCGAACGCGAGCACCGCGACGTGATCGACCAACTGCCCGATCGCGAACTGGCGTGTGCGCCGGCGGGGAGCGAGGCGGCGCTCGACTACTACAGCGCGATGAACTGTGCGATCAACTACGCTTGGGCGAACCGCCAAGCCATCATGCACCAGGTCCGCCAGGCGTTCGGTCGCGTGTTCCGCGAGGACTGGCGCGATCTGGGCATGGAGCTGCTCTACGACGTCGCCCACAACATCGGCAAAAAGGAAGTCCATCGTGTCAATGGCCACGAGCGCGAGGTCTACGTCCACCGCAAGGGCGCCACGCGGGCATTTCCCCCCGGCCGTCCAGAACTGCCGGACGCGTATCGGGACGTTGGCCAGCCCGTGCTGATTCCCGGCTCCATGGGGACGAGCTCCTACGTGCTCATGGGGAACGCAAACTCGTTGGATCTGTCGTTCGGCTCGACGGCGCATGGCGCCGGGCGGCTCATGTCGCGGTCCCAGGCCAAGAAGCGCTGGCGAGCCGAGCAGTTGACGGACGACCTGTTGGCGCAGGGCATCGTGGTACGCGGACGGAGCAAGCGGACGATCTCGGAGGAGGCGCCGGGGGCGTATAAGAACGCCGACGAGGTCGTCGAGGTCTCGCATCAGGTCGGCGTTGCCCGCAAGGTGGCCCGCCTGATGCCGGTCTGCAACATCAAGGGTTGACCATGGCCACCCATCCATTGGCAAGCGACGCCGACGGCTTCGATCGAGGCCAAATCCACGAGATCGTCCGCCAGTTGTTGATTCAGGTCGGTGAGGATCCCGACCGCGAGGGGCTCGTCGACACGCCGCGGCGCGTCGCGGACATGTACGCCGAGCTGACGTCCGGCTATCGCCTCGATCCGCATGAGCTGATCGGCAACGCCATCTTCAACGTCGACTACGACTCGATGGTGGTCGTGAAGGACATCGAGTTCTACAGCCTCTGCGAGCACCACATCGTCCCGTTCTACGGCCACGTCCACGTGGGCTACATCCCGGAAGGACGCGTTATCGGGGCCAGCAAGATCCCGCGCGTGATCGATCACTTCGCCCGGCGGCTGCAGCTCCAGGAGCGCATGACCGAGCAGATCGCCCGATTCTTGGAGGAGGCCGTCGGACCGCGCGGTCTGGGCGTGGTGGCGGAAGGGATCCATCTTTGCATGGCGATGCGCGGCGTGCAGAAGCAGGACACGCGCATGGTCACCAGTGCCATGACCGGAGCATTCCGGAAAGACCCCAAGACGCGCACGGAGTTCCTCCAGTTCATCGACTCGCGCGTGCCGAGCTAGCCCACGCCGTGCTCGTAGCCGCGGTCGCTGAGCGGCTCCAGGCCCTCAGTCGTGCGAAGCTCCACGCCCGCCTCGGTCACCTCGCCGATCACGGCCAATGACACGCTTGCTTGTGCGTCGTCCAGGTCGCGGGAGGAGATCGTAAAGAGCAGCTCGAAGTCCTCGCCCGTGTGAAATCCCATCTCACGCCGATCTTGCTGATCGCTTGACCATGCATCGATCGCATCCAACAGCGGGACGTCGCGCTCGCGAATCCGGAAGCCGACGCCGCTGGCCTCGGCCAGCTGATGCAGCGACCGGGCCAGGCCGTCGCTCACGTCCATCATGCTCGTGACGTAGGGCGCCAGCGCTTGGCCCTCGGCAACCCGGGCGGGGAACGCGAAAAGTTCGTTGGCCCGCGCGACGTCCCCGCTCCGGAACAGCCGCAGGGCCACGGCCGTGCGGCCGAGCTCGCCCGTGACGCCGACGAGGTCGCCGACCCGGGCGCCTCGGCGTCGGACGGGATTCGGCGAGCGGCCCAGAGCCGAGCTGCAGAGCGTCAGCTCGCGATGACCGGAGAGGTCGCCGCCGAGGTACTCGGCATGGGCCGCCTCGCAGCAGGCCAGCACGCCGTCGGCGATGCCGTCGGTGAGCTCAGCGTCGAACGCGGGCGCGCCCAAGGCCAACAGGGCCCCGATCGGCTCGGCGCCCATCGCGGCGATGTCGCTCAGCGAGACGGCCACGGCGCGCCAGCCGATGGTGGCGGGCGCGATGCCCGCGGGCAGGTCGACCTCGCGCCAGAGCATGTCCGTCGTCCAGACCAGGAACGACTCGCCGTACGGGATCACGGCGCCGTCGTCGCCCGCGGCGGGGACGCGGGCGGCCAGTCGCTGCAGGAGTTGCCGTTCGCTCAGGCCAGCGGGCATGCGTCAAGGGTACGCGAGCGCCATCCGTGCGTCCAACGCTCGATGCGGCGCGCGAACCGAGATCGGGTGCGGACATGAGGGCGTCGCTCTGCTACGATGGGCGTCTCAAGTCACTGTGAAAGGTACGATCCTATGCCCGCATGGACGCATTCGACGACGGTTCAGATCCTCGGCGTCCCGAGCGACCTCGGGGCCGGACGGCGCGGCGTCGACATGGGCCCGAGCGCCATTCGGTATGCGCATCTGGCGGAGTCGATCGAGGAGCTCGGCATCGGCTGTCAGGATCAGGGCAACGTGGACGTGCCGCTGCCGGAGCGCTCGCCATCGCAGCAGCCGACGCTGCGCCAGTTGGCGTCGGTCATCCAAGTCACGAGCCGGGTTCGCGACGGCTTGGCCGACGTGCTGATGGCCGCCGAGACGCCGCTGGTGCTCGGCGGCGATCACAGCCTCAGCGTCGGCACGCTCGCGGGGATATGCTCGGCCTGGGAGAATCCAGGTGTCCTCTGGGTTGACGCGCACGGCGACTTCAACACGCCCGAGACGACGCCGTCGGGCAACATCCACGGCATGTCGCTGGCGTTGGGCTGCGGTCGCGGCGCGCCCGAGCTCCTCCGCATTTTCCCCGACGAACGCCATCTCGATCCCTCGCGCGTGGCGCTGATCGGCGCGCGGTCGTTGGACCCCGAAGAGCGGGCGCTCCTCAAATCAAGCGGCGTGGCGGTCTTCACCATGTCCGAGATCGACCGTCGCGGGCTTCGCCAGGTGCTCGACGACGCGCTGCGCCAAGTGAGCTCGGGCACCGACGGCGTCCACGTCAGCTTCGACATGGACGTGCTCGACCCGAGCGTGGCGCCCGGGGTGGGCACGCCCGTCGGCGGCGGGCTGAACTATCGCGAAGCGCATCTGTTGATGGAAACGGTAGCTGAGTTCGGGGCGATCGGGTCACTCGAAATGGTCGAGGTCAACCCGATCCTCGACCACAGCAACCAGACGGGCCAACTGGCCGTCGAGTTGATCGCGTCGGCGCTCGGACGTCGGATCTTCTGAGGGGCCGATTCTATCAACGGATATCGAACCGATTATCGGATAACGACGACGGCTGCGACAGACTGCCGTTCATCCGTACATCCGCTACCTATCCGCTGACAGTTTACTCTGCCGAACTCGCCTCGGGCGCGGGCCGGATTTCGTAGAGGCGCTGCGGCTCGTCGAAGCCCTTGAGCTGGTGATCGCCCCGATCCACGTACTCCAAGCTCGGCACGGGCCCCGCCAGGTTGCGGACGACGTCGGAGACGAAGACCTGGCCCCCGTGCGCGGTGCTCATGATCCGCTCGGCCATGTTGACGGTGCGGCCGATGACGTCCTGCTCCTCATGGATGGCTTCGCCCGCGTGGACGCCGATGCGGACGTTGAGGTCGAGCCCCTGGTCCCGCTGGAGCTGCTGGATCTCGTCCTGGATCTCGGCCATGCAGAGCAGCGCTCGCCGCGCGCTGGCGAAGCTGACCATGAACCCGTCCCCCAGTTGTTTGATCTCCAGGCCGTTGTGGCGCTGCAGCGCCGCGCGCACGATCTGGTTGTGTTGGGACAACAGCCGACTGGCGGCCTCGTCGCCGTGCTTGTCGGCGTAGGTGGAGAAGCCCTCGATGTCGGTGAAGCCGATGAGCGCGACGCCGCTGTTGAGGACGTGTTGTTTCAGCTGCTGTTCTTCCTGTTGGGTGAGCTGTTGCTGGAGCTCGAAGACCTTCTCCATGGCACGGGCCTCGGCCAGCTCCTCGCGCAGCTCGCTCACTTGTTCGCGAAGCTGGCGGGCCTCCTTCGAGTCCCCGCGCAGCGACTTGGCCACCTCGGTGATCATCCAACTCAGGATCGCCACCACGGGGACCCCGACGAGCAGCGCCACGAGCGGCGCGACGATCCAGAACCACCACTGATCCCACGGCATGATCGATCACCTGCTATTGGGCTCGACGGCCTCTCGAGCCGCCTGGATGTTCGCCGCCGGCGTCGTCGTCAGCGTGACGCAGCCCGTGCCCACGATCAGGCCACGATCGTCGGTCTGGGCGCGCGCGTCCCGGACGCTGGCGTGCACGTCCTCGGGCGAGGCGTCGACGAAGGCGTTTCGGTCGAGGCCGCCGCAGACCGCCCCCTCCTTGAACAGTCGCTGCCCCTCGGCCAGCGACGGCTCGGTCTCGCGATCGTGCCAGTTGACGACGTCGACGGGGTAGGCGCTCGTGAGCCCGAACATCGGGCTCGTGCCGTGCAGGTGCAAGAGCGCCAAGCGGGCTCGGTTGCGGACGGCGTCCAACGCGGGCATGTCATGCTCCACGCCGAAGCGTCGGTATTCGTCGTCGCCCAGCAGGTCGTGGCTGGCGAACTGCGTGGCGAAGAAGATCGCGTCGGCGCCATGGTCGAGGCACTCGGCGGCGAAGCGGGCGTTGGTCTCGGCGATGGTGCGCAGCCCGGCCTCCAGGTCGTCGGGGTGATCCCGCAGGTGGTCGAGCATGCGGTCGCCCGCCATCTGCTTGGCGACCGTGAGCGGGCTGAAGATCGTGGGCAACACGGGCACGTCGGGGCCGACGCCCTCGCGGATCAGCCGGAGTGCGCGGAGTTCGCGGGCGAAGACCTCGTTGTCATGGACGCTCAGCGAGGGCAGCGTCTGCCAGTCCTCGGGCATCGCGACGACGCGGCGGCGATAGCGGCGCGTCCCCTCATCGTTGCCGGCGTCCTCCAGTTGGGCGCCCCACGCTTCGGCGGGGTACCCGGACGCCTCGGTCACCTTGACGAGGTCGAAGTCGAAGCGCTCTTGAAAACCGACGACCGCTCTGGCCAGTCCCTCGGCGGTCTGATCGTCGACGGGGAAATGGCGCCAGAGGGCGATCGGCGTTCGGTCGGGCGGCTCGTGGGCGATGGCGGCTTCAACTCGTTCGCGGTGTGCCATGGCCATGATGGGCCATGGTACGGGGTGACGCGCTCGCCGGGCAACAGGTCGCGGTGGCCTTGATGGACGCTCGGCGCCGTGCCTCGACGAATCGATGACCCAGATCATGGGGTCTGATTGTCGTGGACCCGAGAATGGCCCCGCTGACGCAAAGGAGGACCGATGGCCCAACACGAACCGATGAGCGACGAGGACCTGAGCCAGCGACTGAAGGGGCTGTACGACTACGAGCAGGTGGAAGTGCCCAAGATTCCCGAATCCGAGCGGCTGCTCGACGCGGCCGAGGTGGTCACGGGCTACACCGACGCGCAAGCCCGCGTTGAGGCCTTGCGCTGCATGCAGTGTCAGGACCCGCCCTGTGTCGACGCCTGTCCGGCCCATCTCGACATTCCGGGCTACTGCGAGGCGATTGCCGAGGGCGATCTGGACCGGGGGCTGGAGATCGTCATGGAGGCGTTCCCCATTCCGGGCAGTTGCGCCCGCGTCTGCTATCACCCCTGCACCGACGTCTGCCTCAAGGGCGTCGAGGGGATGCCGATCGAGATCCCGCGCCTGCGGCGCTACATCACCGACAACACCGACCAGCACGCGTTCGACTACGCCATCCCCGAATCGACGGGCAAGCGGATCGCCGTGGTCGGCTCCGGCCCGGCCGGGTTGAGCTGCGCCTATCACCTGCGCCGGCACGGCCATCATCCCGTCGTCTACGAGCAGTTCGACAAGGCCGGCGGCACGCTCAACACCATCCCCGACTATCGGCTGCCCGACGACGTCCTGCAGGACGAGATCGAGGCCCTGCGCGAGATGGGCGTGGCGATCCAGACCGACGCCCCGATCGCCGGCGACGGGTGCATCGACGGGCTGCTGGGCGACCACGATGCCGTCTTCATCAGCGCCGGCGCCGTCAAAGCCCGCGACGTTCCCATCGAGGGGGCGAATCTCGACGGGGTCTATCACGGCTACAACCTGCTGCGACGCCTGGACGCGGGCGAGTCGCTGTTCGGCCGCAAGGCGGCCATCATCGGCGGCGGCGACGTCGCCATGGACGCGCTGCGCTCCGCGCTGCGCGTCTGCGAACAGATCCATCTGATCTATCGGCGCTCGCCCTTGGAGATGCCGGCCAATCCGGAGGAAGTCTTCGAGATGACCGAGGAGGTGATCCAACAGGGCTGGCACCATCTGGCCGTGGAGATCTCGACGGAGCGCCGCGTGGAGCGGTTCAAGCAGATCTTCCACTCGCTGGAATCGCTCACGCTGGATCGCATGGAGGAGATTGAGGCGAACCTGACGCGCGAGATGAAGGCCGAGACGTTCGATCGGCTGGACAAGCGCGTCGGCCCCTTGGCGGTCCACTTCATGGCCAACCCGACGCGGGTGGTCGACGACGGCCAGGGGCGCGCGGGCGGCCTGGAGCTCGCCCGCATGGAGCTGGGCGAGCCCGACGAGGACGGGCGCCGCCGCCCCGTGGAGATCGCCGGCAGCGAGTTCACCCTCGACGTCGACACGGTCGTCTTCGCCATCGGGCAGCAGATCGACGCCGACTGGCTCGGCAGCGATCACGGCCTGGACCTGGCGCCGGACAACCGCATCACGGTCGACGAGAGCTATCGGGCCTCACGGGCGGGCGTGTACGCCGGCGGCGACGCCATGCGCGGGCCGGCCAGCATGATCGAGGCCATGGGCGACGGACGCTGGGCGGCCGAGGCGATCGACGCCGATCTGCGCGCGACCGAGGCGGCATAGCGCGTCCGCCATTCAGCATCCATTCAGCGACGCACGCCAGAAGGGGGGTTGACGGGCCGATTGTTAACGGTCTGTTAACGGTGGCGTGCCAGGCTGGTCTCGCGCGACGGAGATGGCGACCTCCTTAGTGACCTCCTTTTGAGGAATGGATGAGGGGCCGAGTCACCGGACTCGGCCCCTCGTTCGCTGTTCAAGGACGGTCTCGGCCCGATCGACGGTCAGCCGGTGGCCTCCACGGTCGGGTCGGTCTCGGTCTCGGCCTCGTCCTTGGCCTTGGCCTCGGACGCGCGGAGGCGCTCGATGACGAATTCGCCATGATGGACGTCCACGCGGACGAGGTCGTCCTCGTGGAGTTCCTCGTCGATGAGCCGGTTGGCCAGCTCGTTCTCCAGCTCGTCGCGGATCACCCGCGTCAACGGGCGCGCGCCGTAGACGGGATCGTGGCCGCGCTCGGCCAACAGATCCTTGGCGGCGTCGGTCACCTCGATGTCGACGCCCTGTTCATCCAGCTTCTCGCCTAGCTCGGCCAGTTTCAGCTCCACGATCTGGCGCAGGTGCTCCCGCGCCAGCGGGCGGAAGACGAGGATCTCATCCAGGCGGTTGACGAACTCGGGCCGGAAGGTCTTCCGAACCTCGCCGAGCACCTTGGCGCGCATCTCGCCGTAGGCGGCCGGAGCCTCGTCGGAGTGGCCGTTGGTGCCCGCGTCGAAGCCGATCTTGGCGTTCTCGGTGAGCAGTTCGGAGCCGAGGTTGCTCGTCATGATGATGAGCGTGTTTTTAAAGTCCACGGTGCGGCCCTGTCCGTCCGTCAGTCGCCCCTCGTCGAGCACTTGCAGCAACGCGTTGAAGACGTCGCGATGCGCCTTTTCGATCTCGTCGAGGAGGATCACTTGATAGGGCTTGCGCCGGGCGGCCTCCGTGAGCTGGCCGCCCTCCTCGTGGCCGACGTAGCCCGGCGGGGCACCGATCAGTCGCGCGACCGAGTGGCGCTCCATGTACTCGCTCATGTCCAGACGGAGTATCGCGTCCTCGTCGTCGAAGAGGAACCACGCGAGGGCCTTCGACAGCTCCGTCTTGCCCACGCCCGTCGGTCCCAAAAACAGGAACGAGCCGATCGGCCGATCAGGGTCCTTGAGCCCGGAGCGGGCGCGCCGCACGGCCTGACTGATCGAGTGGACCGCCTCGGTCTGGTCGACGATGCGGCTGTGGAGGCGCTCCTCCATGTGCGCAAGCTTCTGACGCTCCTCCACGACCATCCGCTCGGCCGGAATCCCGGTCCAGAGCGAGACGACCTCGGCGACGTCCTCGGACGTGACGTCCACGCGCTCGCGGCGCGAGGTCCATTCGGCCTGGAGCCGCTCGCGCTCGGCCTGGAGCCCCTCCAGTCGCTCGGAGAGCCGCTTGTGGTCGCGGCTTCCCTCAACGACCTTGGCGAGGTCGTCCTCGACGTGGCGGATGCGCATGTCGAGCTCCTCGATCTGGGGCGTGAACGTCTTGTCGATGCGGATCTTGGACGCGGCCTCGTCCACCAGGTCGATGGCCTTGTCGGGCAGGAACCGATCGGTGATGTAGCGCTCGGCCAACTCAGCGGCCGTCTCGAGCGCCTCGTCGGTGATCGTCAGTTCGTGGTGGGCCTCCAGTTGGTCTCGCAGGCCCTTCAGGATCTCCACGGTGGCTTCGAGCGATGGCTCCTCGATGAGCACCTTCTGGAAGCGGCGCTCCAACGCGGCGTCCTTCTCGATGTGGCGCCGATACTCGTCCAGCGTCGTGGCCCCCACAACTTGGAAGGCGCCCCGTGCTAAGGGCGGCTTGAGGATGTTCGAGGCGTCGATCGCGCCCTCGGCGCCGCCCGCGCCGACGACGTTGTGCAGTTCGTCGATGAAGACGATGATCTCGCCCTCGCCGGCCTCGATCTCCTTGATGGCGGCCTTGAGGCGCTCCTCGAATTCGCCGCGGAACTTGGCCCCGGCGACCATGGACGCGATGTCGAGCTGGAGCAGCGTCTTGTCCTTGAGCGTGTCGGGGACGTTGCCGTCGGCCATTCGTTGAGCCAGGCCCTCGGCAATCGCGGTCTTGCCGACGCCGGGCTCGCCGATCAGCACGGGGTTGTGCTTCTTGCGACGCGAGAGGATCTGGGCGGCGTGTCGGATCTCGCGGCTGCGGCCGATCACGGGGTCCAGTTTCCCGTCGCGGGCCATCTCGGTCAGGTCGACGCTGTAGCGCTCCAGGATCTGATAGCGCTCCTCGGCGTCGCGGTCGGTGACGCGCTGCGAGCCGCGGACCTTCTGGAGCGCGTTGTAGACGAGTTCCGGATTGAGCCCGTACTTGTCCAGGACCTTCCGGAGTTGGGCGTTCGTCTCGCGCGCGACGGCGATCAGCAAGTGCTCCACGCCGACGAAGTCGTCCTTCAGTCGACCCGCCTCGTTCTCAGCCGACTGGACGAGCGTCTCCAAGCGGGGCGTGACGTAGATCTGTTGGCCGGTCGTCTTGGCGACCGTCGGCTTGCCCTTGAGCAGCCCATCCAGGTCCTTGATGAGGCCGTCCACCGGGACGCCGGTCTCCTCGAGGATCTCGCGCCCGACGCCCTCTTCGGACGCCAGCACGTAGAACAGATGCTCCACGTCGAGCTGGTTGTGCTTGTATTGGGCCAGCAGTTCCGAGGCGTCCCGGAACAGGCCCTGAGCCTGTTCGGTCAGTCGATCAAAGTGGATCATGGGTCATCCCTCGTTTAGCAGTCTAATGTTATGACTGCTAATCAACATCTTATGGCTTGTCCCCCGCGGTGTCAAGCGATCCCGATCAAGGCTTGGATTGCGCCCAGCAGAGCAGCTACCTAGACTGGCGGGTGAGGAGAGCCAATATGGCGACGATTTCCGCGCAATTGTCGGAAGAGTTGGCTGAGCGTGTCCGTTCCGTCGCGGAGTCCCTCGGACTTTCGGAGGCCGAGGTCATCACGCGCAGCCTTGAGGTCTATTTGGAGCAGTTTCCGGAAGGGGACGACCTCGACCCGGTCGGCTTCGGCATGTGGGCGGATCGTCCCGACATGACGGGCTCAACAGACTGGGTGCGTCGGCTCCGGGAGCGCGAATGGCAGCGTTGACCGTCCTGGACACCGACGTGCTCGTCGATCACTTCCGCGGCGTGGACGAGGCCAAGACGTTCATTGAGGGAGTGCCCATCAACGCGCGTACGACCACCGACGTCAGCTACATGGAGCTGCTATGCGGCGTCGACAATCAGCGTGAACAGGATCAGGTCGATCGCTTCATCACGCACAATTTTCCGCACATCCTTCCCATATCAGCCACGGTTTCCCGACAAGCACGTGAGCTGTTGAGGCAGCATCGTCTCTCCCGGGGCTTATCCCTGCCTGATGCCCTGATAGCTGCGATCGTGCTCTCCGTCGAGGGCACGCTGATCACGGGCAATCAGAAACATTTCGCATCCATCCCAGACCTTAATGTCCAGCTGCCGTCGTATCGCACAGATTGAACCGGTCCATTTCAACAATCGAGAACGTCACGGCCCGATCGCGATGCGCGCCCCGACGCTCAGGCCGAACACGAGCGTCGGCGAACTGCCGCCCGCCAGCAGCGTCGTGCTCCCTTCGAGGACGAGACGGATCGGCAGCTCGGTCGCTTGATGTTCCACGCCCACGAGGCCGACCAGACCGGGCGTGACGCTGCCGATTGATTCGGAATACAGTCCGACGGCGCCGGCCCCGATGAAGGGGCTGAACGGCAAGTCAAGCAGCGTGTAGGGGCCCATGTAGAGCTTGCCGGCCACGCGTCCCTCGAACGCCACGAGCGGCGCGGTGAAGCCGGGAAACACGGCCGCGCCCTCGAGGCGGACGCCGTCGGCGACCTGCACGGAGCCGACGCCAGCGAGGGGGACGTGGACGCCGGCTTGGGGGGCCAACGGAGCGGACGTCCCCACGACGCTGGCGAGGAGCAGTATCGCCAATGCGAGGGGCAGGGTTCGTCGTGCGGTCATCATGGACAACCTCCTGCGGGCAAGATGGATGGGCGATTATAGGGGGGCCTGCGGCCGTCTGTGCAACTGATAACGGTCCCGGTTGGCGAAGCGTTAGGCGACTTCGGCGAGGGCCTCGTCGGGGACGTCGAAGTTGGCGTAGACCTCCTGGACGTCCTCCTGCTCGTCGAGCGCCTCGATGAACTTGAGGATCTTCTTGGCCTCCTCGCCCTCCAATGGGACCGTCGTCTTCGGGACCATCGTCACCTTGGCGTCCTCGATCTGGACGCTCTCGCTCTCGAGGCCCGACTTGACGTCGGAGACCCGCTCCGGCGGACAGGTGATCTCGACCTCGTGATCGGACTCGTTCATGTCCTCGGCCCCGAGGTCGATCGCGGTCATGAGGATCTCATCGGGGTCTTGGGCCTCGTCCAGCTTGGCGGTGACCACCCCGCGGCGCTCGAAGATCCAGTCGACCGAGCCCTCCATGTCGCCGCCGTGGTCGTCGAAGATCTTCCGGATCGCCGAGACCGCTCGATTGCGGTTGTCGGTGATCACGCGCACCATGACGGCCACGCCGTAGGGACCGAAGCCCTCGTAGACGTACTCCTCGTAGGTGACGCCGGGAAGCTCGCCCGTGGCCCGCTTGATGGCCCGTTCGATGTTCTCCTTGGGCATGTTGGCCTGCTTGGCCCGCTCGATCACTTGGGCCAGTGTCGGGTTCTTCTGCGGGTCGGGCTCGTCGCGCGCGGCAATGGTGATATCCTTGGTGAGCTTGGAGAACAGCTTGCCGCGGGCGGCGTCCTCGCGCGCCTTCTTGTGCTTGATGTTGTCCCATTTTGAGTGGCCGGCCATGTTGATCGCCTCGCCCCATACTTTAAAATGGGGCGTCCCACGAATCAAGTTCCTTGGGAGAATTCATGGCTCAGACCGACGAGCGCACGCCCCTCAGCGACACGGAAGTCGTTCGCATCGCGCAGGACCTGGAGGCCGCGGCGGACGCGCGCGAAGCCGTCCGGATGCTGGCGCAACTGGCGCCCGAGGACGCCGGCGAAGTCCTGCGCCACATGGACGACGAGCTCTCCACGGAGCTGTTGGCTGCGCTGCGCCAACGCCGCGCGGCCCAGATCTTGGGCGAGATGGTGCCCGACTCGGCCGTCGACCTCATCGAGGACCTGAGCGAGCAGCAGCAGGACGAGCTCTTCGAGCGCATGACGTCGGCCGATGCGGACGTGCTGCGTCAGCTGATCGCCTACGAGCCCGACACCGCCGGCGGGCTGATGTCGCCCGAGGTCGCCGCGCTGCCGGCCCACTTGACCGTGCAGGAGGCGATCTCGACCCTGCGGCGCAAGGTCGACGAGGCCGAGACGATCTACTACGCCTACGTCGTCGACGAGCGCCATCGGCTCCTGGGCGTGCTGACGATGCGCGATCTGATCATGAACGATCCGGACACCTCCATTGACGACATCATGATCGACGACGTCCTCACCGTGCCGCCGGAGATGGACGCCGAGGAGGTGGCGCGGCTGTTCGATCGCTACAACTTCCTGGCGCTGCCCGTGCTGGGCGACGATCAACGCCTGCTGGGGATCGTCACCGTCGACGACGTCATCGACTCCATCCGCGAGGAGGAGACCGAGGACATGCACCGCATGGTCGGTATCGCCCCCGAGGACCGCGTCTCCGCGCCGTGGCAAGAGTCGCTCCGACGTCGTCAGCCCTGGTTGCTCATCAACCTGGTCACGGCGTTCGCGGCGGCGGTCGTGGTTCAGGTGTTTGAGGGGACGATCGCCCAGATCACCGCGCTGGCCGTGCTCATGCCCGTCATCGCTGGGCAAGGCGGAAATGCCGGCTCGCAGACCGTGACGGTCGTGGTGCGCGCCATTGCGCTGGGCGAGATCTCCACGGGGCAGGGCCGCAGCGTGCTGGTCAAGGAGCTGACGCTCGGCGTCCTGAACGGCCTGATCATTGGCGTCCTGGTGGCGGCCGTGGCGTCGGTCTGGCAGGGCGATGCGACGCTGGGGCTGGTTGTGGCGGCCTCGATGCTCCTAACGCTCGTGACGGCCGGGGCCGCCGGCGCGGTCATCCCCTTGGGGCTGCGGGCGATGGGGGCCGACCCCGCCTTGGCCTCCACGGTCGTCTTGACGACCGTCACCGACATCTTCGGCTTCGTCTATCTCCTCGGATTGGGGACGCTGGTGTTGCTCTAAGCGCCGTTCGCTCAACTTCTCCGAACCGTCTATAATCGGAGCCACCGCCTGTTGAGACGCCAGGGATGCAAGGGGGATTGGAACGTGCCGAAGAACGATCGCTGGATTCGCGAGATGTGCGAGACAGAGCAGATGATCGAGCCGTTCGTCGACGGCCAAGTCAGCAAGGGGGTGATCTCCTACGGGTTGTCGAGCTACGGCTACGACATGCGGATCGGCGACGAGTTTAAGATCTTCAACAGCGTCAACACGAGTCTGATTGCCGAAGGGCGTCAGATCGTCGTCGACCCGAAGGCGTTCGACCCCAACTCGTTCGTGGATCACAAGGGCGAGGTCTGCATCATTCCGCCCAACTCGTTCGCGCTGGGGCACTCCGTGGAGTATTTTCGTATTCCGCGCGAGGTTCTGGCGATCTGCCTCGGCAAGTCGACGTACGCTCGCGCCGGCATCGTCGTCAACATCACGCCGGCCGAGCCCGAATGGGAGGGCCAGCTCGTCATCGAGATCTCCAACACGTCGCCGCTGCCGGCCAAGATCTACGCCGACGAGGGGATCGCGCAGATGATCTTCTTCACAGCCGACGAGGTCTGCGAAATCTCCTACACGGATCGGGCGGGGAAGTACCAGAGCCAGCGCGGCATCGTCACCTCCCAGGTTTCCGAATAGCCGTCAGATCCAGCCGATCGTGGGGCCCACGCCGGGATGACACTCGCGCCCGGCGCCGCCGTCGAAAGGCCTGTTGGCGTGCCTTTCGCCCATGAGTATAATGGGCGGACGTCCCGCAAGGGGGAACGCTTTTCATGGACAGTCAGCTCGTCACGACGCTCGTCTTTCTGCTGGTGATGTTCGGGGTCTTCTATCTGTTTCTCATTCGCCCCGAGCGGCGCCGCCGCCAGCAGCACCGCGACCTGGTGGACAGCCTGAAACGGGGCGACAAGGTCGTCACCATCGGCGGCATCTGTGGGGTTATCAAGAAAGTGGACAAGGAACGCATCTGGTTGGAGGTGGCCGACGGCATGACGTTGAAGCTGGTCAAGGACAGCATCGCCGAGCGCGATGCCGCGGACGAGTCGAAGCCGGAGGCGAAGGAGCCCGGGGCATGAACTGGGACACCGCCCGCTGGATCCGAGCCGCCGTGATCGTCGTGGTGCTCGTGGGCTCGCTCGTGACGATCCAGCTCAAGGAGCCGATTTTGGGGCTCGACCTCCGCGGCGGGGTCATGATGCTGCTCGAAGCCGAGACCGAGCAGCTCGGCCAGACCGATCTGACCCAGGCCGAGGCGATGGACCGCATTGTGGACACGATCCGCTTCCGCGTCAATCAGACCGGGCTGGCGGAGACGACGGTCACGCAGGCGGGGAACCGACGGGTCTGGGTGGAGATCCCCTGTCCGGCCACGGGCTCGTGCGAGCAGCCGCGGCAGCTGCGCAACCTCATTGAACGGCGCGGCTTCCTCGTCTTCAAGAAAGTGATCAACACGGCCTCGTCCCGCGACCAACTCTCGCCGACGCCGAGCCAGCAGATCGTCACCGGGACGGGATCAGCGACCGGCCAAGGGCAGTTCTATCTGGTGCCCCAAGAGCCGCTGATGACGGGCGCGGAGATCGCCTCCGCCGCCGCGCAAGCGACCCAGCCCGGCAGCGGCGCGGGCAGCCCCTACGTCGTCCAACTGACGTTCACCGACGACGGCGCGCAGGAGTTCGCCCAGTATCTCACCGACGGCACGCTGCAGGTCGACGACCGCTTGGCCATTATTCTGGACAGCGTCGTGCAGAGCGCGCCGAGCATTACGCAGGGGATCATCGACTCGGCGCAGACGGGCTGGCGCAACATCAAAAGCGGCAGCCAGATCACGGGCATGGCCGATCTCCAAGAGGCCCGCAACCTGTCGATTGTGCTCCGCTCGGGCAACCTGCCCATTCCCGTCCGCGTGATCCAGGAGAACACGATCGGGCCGAACATCGGCCAGGACTCCATCGACAGCGGCATATTCGCCACGATCCTGGCCGGCGTGCTCGTCTTGCTGTTCATGGTCGTCTACTATCGCCTCGCCGGCGTGATCGCCGACTTGACGATCGCGCTCAACGTGCTGGTCTTGGTCGCGGCGATGATGCTGTTGGACGCCACGTGGACGCTGCCCGGCATCGCGGGGCTGATCCTGACCATCGGCATCGGCGTGGACAACAACGTGCTCATCTTCGAGCGCGTCCGCGAGGAGCTGCGCTCGGGCAAGACCGTCCGGGCGTCGATCGACTACGGCTACGATCGGGCGATCTGGACCATCGTCGACTCCAACGTCACGGCGCTGGTCACCGCCCTCATCCTGTTCACGTTCGGCACGGGGCCGATCCAGGGCTTCGCCACGACGCTCAGCATCGGCCTGGTCGTCAACCTGTTTACCGCGCTCGCGGGCACCCGCTTGGCCTTTGACATCATCAAGGACAGCGAGCCAAGGAGGCTCAGCATATGAGCGATTCCACCTCGAGCGGACCGCAGGGGCCGCGCATGTTCCAAATCCTCGGCAACACCAACATCGACTTCCTGAGCCGACGCCGGATCGCGCTGGTGGTCTCGATCGTCCTGGTGGCGTTGGGCCTGATCGCCACGTTCCAGATCTTCGTCACGGGCAACGCCAACCTCGGCATCGAGTTCACCGGCGGCACGTCGGTGACGCTCGACTTCCAGGAGGACGTCTCCATCCAACAAGCCCGGCAGGCGCTGGCGAACGCGGGGTTCCCCAACGCCCAAGTGACCCACGCCGAGGGCGAGGGCGGCTATCGCCTCATCGTCCAACTGAAGCAGGAGGCCGTCAGCGACCTGGAGGTCGGCGAGGCGGCGGACGAGGTCATGGGCATTGTGGCCGATGCCTTTCCGGACAACGCCATCACCGACAGCAGCAACACGTCCATCGGGCCCGCCATCGGGTCCGAGCTGCGCCAGAAGGCGATCTGGGCCATCATCTACGCCATTCTGGGGATCATCATCTACGTCGGCTTCCGCTTCGATCCCAAGTTCGGCGTGGCGGCCACGGTCGCCATGTTCCACGACGTGCTGGCCGTGATCGGGGTCATGTGGCTCAAGAACTTCATCGTGCCCACGGAGTTCACGCTGCTGATCATGACCGCCGTGCTGACCCTGGCCGGTTACTCGCTGACCGACACGGTGGTGGTCTTCGACCGCATTCGGGAGAACCTGCGCAAGGAGCGGCGCTCCGGATTGGTCTATCTGGTCAACCACTCCATCAACCAGGTGCTCAGCCGCACGGTCGTCACCTCGACGACGACGCTGCTCGTGGTGTTGTCGATCCTGTTCTTCGGCGGGTCGGTCCTGTACAACTTCGCCTTGGCCCTCACGGTCGGGATCCTGATCGGGACGTACTCCTCGATCTTCGTGGCCAGCCCGCTGTTGGTGCTGTGGGCCAGCCGAGGCGGCGGGACGCTGATCGGGCGCTCGGTCACCGCCACCGGTTCCGGCTCAGAGCCAGCCGAACAGCAGGCGCCGAGCTCGTAAGCCGCCGAGCGTCAGAAGAGATCGCTGGCCGAGCTAGGTGACCGAGGGAACGCGACCCTCTCGGGCGATCGATCCGTCAAGCCAGTCGATCAGCAAGGCCCAGAGCGACTCCTCGGGGTCTCGGGCGCCCTGCTTGATCCCGACGTCCTCGGCGTGCATCCGTCTCAACATGGCGATCAGTTCGGCCTCGCTCAGTGACGCCGTCTGCTTGCGACGCTTGCCCACGAGCCACTTGAACGTGCCCGTCCGGCGCGCGATCTCGTCGTTGTGGATCCCCGCTTCGGCCAGCGACTGGACCTGGATCAGCGCGCGGAACTGGCCCGCCAGCAGGTAGAAGATCTTGCCCGCGTCCTCGCCGCCCGCGAGCAGCTCGCGCAGGCGATGGGGCGCGTCGTCTTGGCGCTCGATCCAGGCGTCGAGCGCGGCAAAGACGTCGCCGCCGCGGTCGTGGAAGAGCACGCCGCGCAGATCGTCGATCTCCAGCGTGTCCTTCGAAGTTCCGCGAGCGTAGATGGCCAGTTTGGCGATCTCCTGGGCCATGCGCGAGAGGTCGCTGGCCACGCTCTCCAAGAGATAGCGGAACGCGGCCCGCGACAGCGACAGGCCGGACTCGTCGAGCAGGCCCTTGACGGCCTGGGGGAGATCGCGGCGGTTGGGGGCGGGATGGTCGTGGATCTGGCCGTGGTCCCGGATCGTCTTGAAAAACGACGTGCGCTTGTCGATCTTCTCGGCTTCGATGAGCAGCATGCGGGACTCGGGCAGGCCGCGCTCGATCGCGCGGGCCAACCCGTCCGCCGCCTCGGCGGAGAGCTTCTCGGCGCGGGTGACGTGGACGAGGATGGCGTCGTCGAACAGCGCCTGGGCCTCCAGGGCCTCAAGACAGCGCGACAGCGAGAACGCCTCGCCGTCGAAGCGGGTCTCGCTCCAGCGGCGTGAGCCCTCCTCGTGGAGTCGTGCCTTTCGACGGCGGATGGCTTGCCCGCGGCGCCAAGCGTCGCCCGTGTAGAGTTCGACGGTCATCGCATGGGCGGCCAGTCTAGCCGTTCGGCTGGCATGCGGCAAGACCAAGCGGTAAAATCGACGAAGGGCCGGGTTGTTCGCACCTCGCCATCCCCTCTCACCACCGGACGGAGGTGACCCGGCCCCCTTTGCCATCGCTCCCGCTAGTCATCCGAGGGCGAGCCCTTGAACAGCCCATGGAGGAAATAGACCAGCCCCATGCCGATCGCCGTGCCGAGGACGATCCCTTCACCCGCTCGGTCCGTGAAGCGCTGCTGCGTGTAGCCGCAGTGCGGGCAGCGCAGATACTCGTGGGCGCGCTTCTCGGTTACGAACGGGTCCAGGCCCGACTTGCAGATGGGGCACGTCTGCGGGTCGCGAACGTCGCCCGGCACCTGGGTCACGCCCTTCTTGATCAGCGCGAGCTCCGCTTCCTTGGCGTTCTCGTAGACCCAGAGCGGCACTTTGATCGTCTTGTAGGCCTCGACGTCCTTCAAGGCGAGGTCGGTGCGCATAACATCAGGGCCCCCTCATAACCGTGGTGGAAAATCCCACTC
This sequence comes from Candidatus Bipolaricaulota bacterium, assembly GCA_018609825.1. Next base: position 23,357 of record JAHEOA010000109.1, read on the forward strand.
AGCAGCATATTAAGTAAATAGCACTCAGTGGTCAAGCCGGCACCCGGGAGATCCCGGCGGAGGCGGGCTTACGTCAGGCGACTCAGAAAGCGCTGGACCTCGTCGGCGTAGTCGTCGAAGGGGTCCTCAAAGACGAGCGCCCGCTTGGCGCCGACGGTGACGCCGTCCCACTCGATCAGATAATCCTGGACGCTGGCCGATCGCAGGGCCTTGACCAGTTGAGCGCGGGCATAGGCGCGGGTGTTCGGCGGTCCGCCCTCCAGCGCGGCCTCAACGGTCGCGTCGTCGATCCGGCGCTGCACGTCGCCGGATTGCTCCAGTGCGGGGAACAGGCCGCTGTCGGGGTCGGCGTTGTGGTACTCGAGGTCGAGGCTCTGCAGCGCGTCGTCGTCCCAGTCGAGCCCTTCGGAGGCGCGATACATCTGGAGCAGTTGGTACTTGGCCACCCAGTCCAGCTCACGGCTCAGCTGGAGCGGGTCGTCTTCCAGCGCCTCCAGCACCCGTTCCCAGGCCTCGAGGATCTGATCGGTCTCGTCGTCGCGACCGCGAAAGGCTTGCGCGCATTCGAGATAGCGTCGCTGGATGTCGATCGCGCTCATCGTCCGCCCGTCCTCCAGCTCCACGACCCACTTCCATTCGGGATCGTGCGAGATGCGCTGGATGGCGGAACGGCGACCGCGGACGGGCCGATCCAGGTTGAGGTCGCGCGGGGCGATGCCGGCCTCAATGGCGTCCAGCACCAGCGCGGTCGCGCCGATCTTGAGGAACATCGCCGTGTCACAGAGATTGGACTCCCCGAACAGAATGTGGAGCCGCGGCCAGTTGGAGGCGTCCTGGAAGCTGTCCCATTTGGGGTTGATGAGCGCACGGCTGAATCGCACGCGCCCGGAGGCCACATAGAGGATGTGGTCGGCGCGCTGCGACAACTGAAAGTCGACGTCGTCCAGGGCCTCGACGCCGTAGATCTGATCCAGGAACGCGTAATCGGCCCGGTGGCCGCGGATGTCGCGGATCATGTCGGATGGGTTGTCCGTAAGCAAATGGCCGCCCACGCGCCCCGCGCCGGCGTAGATCTGGCGCGTGACCAGGAAGGGAATTAGCGGCCCCAGGTCGCGGCCGTAGGGGTGCGTCTGCGGATCGAGCGAGTAGTTCTCGTGACACCCGAACGTATGCCCGCCGTAGTGGTCGACGTTGTTGTTGTGGAAGCTGACGCGCTCGCGCCAGTCCAGCTCGTCGACGAGCTTTACCAAGAGCCGCTGGCCGGCCTTGTTGAACGCGATCAGGTCGTCGATGGCGCTGCACTCGGGCGAGGCGTATTCCAGATGACTCCCGACGACGTCGACGTACAAGCGCCCGCCGTTGATGAGGAACCCGCCCGCTTCGGCGGGCTCGAAGAACGCGTCACGGGCGTGGCGGTCGATCAGTCCCCAGCGCCCGTTCTGGAACGCTTGGTCCTTGACGATCTCGACGACCTCGTCCGGGTCGCCCAGCGAGGGGTCGCGGACCAGGCAGCCGAACTCGGTCTCGATGCCGCAGATACGCTCCATGGGGTCCTCCTAAGGCAAGAAGGGCTCGAGGTCGGCGCGCGTGAGCGCGCGCAGGCGTCGTTCGCGGTCGCTGCTGCGTTCCAGGACGCTGGCTTCGATCGTCTGGGTCTGCAAGGCGTCGGTCAAGACCCGGTCCAGCTCGCTCGAGTCGGGCAACTCGATCGTCTCGCCCGCGGCCCCGCCGGTCGTGAGCGCCCACTGGCCGGCCGTCCAGGTCTTGAGGGCCAGTTCCAGCGCGTCCTCGCGGCTGGGCGCAGCCCCGTCGGTCGGGGCGTCCGGGCCTGTGGCGTCATCGAGGGCGGCCTGCATGTGGTCTTCGGCGATGCCCGCTCCGGCGGCCACGGCATGGCCGTGGCGCGCGACGAACTCGCCGTCGTAGTTCAGCACAAAGAACACGTCGTCCGCCGGCGTGCGGCCGAGCTGGGCGAACAGTCCGCGCAACACGAGCGGCGTCCGCATCGGATCGGCGAAGGCCTGCTTCAGTAGCGGGCTGATGGCGAACCCCACGACGCGTTGGATGGACACGTCCTCGGGACTGCGCTGATAGCCCTCGGCGTGGGCGAAGTCGACGGCCCGCACGCGGATCGCTTCCAAGTCCGATGGCGTGCCGATGCCGGCAAACGCCAGCTGGTCGTAGACTTCAAAGATCTTCTGTTGGGCGCGCTGGGTGCTGAGCAGGACGATCCCGTCGTCGGCGCTGAGCGCGACCACGGGGCTGCCACTGTGGAGGCGATCTTCGGCGTAGTCGGCCTTCTGGCTGAGGGTCTGTTGCCAGTCGTAGGGCGTGTATGCCATGGTCTCCACTTTATATCGCATCGGCCCTTCGAATGCCAACAGAACGGGCTTTTTCGAGGGATGTCCCCCTCGTCGTTGCCGCCGCCCTTATGGCCTATAATGGGCGCCACGTTCCCCGGCGGTGGATTGGCGACCACCGCACAAGGCCAGTGCGCAAGCTGCTCAAGCTGAGCCAACGCCGCGGGGATGCTTAACCATACGTCTACGGTGATCCGTAAATGAGCGAGGTCCGCGAAGAGCTGAGCCGCGACTTTTCGCTGTTCGACATCACCATGATCGGCGTCGGCGCCATGATCGGCGCCGGCATCTTCGTGCTTACCGGGATTGCGGCCGGCGCAGCGGGGCCGGCATTGATTTTGGCCTTTGCGCTCAACGGCATCGTCGCGCTGTTGACCGCCATGGCCTACGCCGAGCTCGGCTCGGCCATCCCGGAGGCCGGCGGCGGGTATCTCTGGATCAAGTACGGGCTACCGGGGCCGAACGCGTTCCTGGCGGGCTGGATGAGCTGGTTCGCCCATGCGGTTGCCGGCAGCCTCTACGGGCTCGGCTTCAGCTCCTACGTCATGCTGGCCATGGCCGAACTGTTCGGGGTCCACGTGGGCGAAGGGTCGGCGGAGTTGGTCCACAAGGCCGTGGCGGCGCTGATCATCGCGCTCTTCCTCTGGATCAACTACCGCGGCGCCAGCGAGACCGGGGCGATCGGCAACGTCATCACGGTCATCAAGGTCATCATCCTGGCGGTGTTCATTGTCAGTGGGATCGCGGCGGTCGGCGCCGAGCCGGCCAATCTGGAAAAGTTCTACGACTTTGCGCCCTTCGGCTGGCTCGGCATCGTCAGCGCCATGGGCCTGACGTTCATCGCCTTCGAGGGCTACGAGATCATCGTCCAGGCGGGCGAGGAAGTGAAGGACCCGCGGCGCAACATTCCGAAGGCCGTCTTTCTGTCGCTGGCGATCGTCATTCCCATCTACATGCTCGTGGCGTTCGTGAGCCTCGGGGCCGTCAACCCCGAGACCGACGTGCCGACGTTCCGGTGGCTGGCCAACCACGCGGAATTGGGCGTGGCGGAGGCCGCGCGCCAGTTCATGCCCCTGGGCATGTCGCTGTTGCTGGGGGGCGGACTGGTCTCGACCATGAGCGCGCTCAACGCGACGACGTACTCGTCGACGCGCGTGTCGTTCGCCATGGGCCGCGATGAGAACCTCCCGGCCGCCTTCGCCCACGTCCACGAACGGACCCGGACCCCGTACAAAGCGCTCTTGGCGAGCGGGGCACTGATTCTCTTCATGGCCCTGGCGATCCCCATTGAAGACGTCGCCGCGGCGGCCGACGTCATGTTTCTGCTCTTGTTTTTGCAGGTCAACGTCGCGCTGCTGACGCTGACGCGGCGCCTGGGCGACGAGCTGGGCTACGGGTATCGGGTGCCCTTCTATCCCGTCGTGCCGATCTTGGCCATCGGGGCGCTGTTGGCGTTGGCGGTGTTTCTGTTCTTCTTCTCGCCGACGGCCTGGTACTTTACGTTGGCGTGGATCGGGCTCGGGCTGATGGCGTACTACGGCTACGCGCGCGGCCGCGGAAACGCCGAGGAGCGCACGCCCGTCATGGACGTCGCGCCGCGGACGACCGAGCCGACCGAGCGCCGCTTTCACGCGTTGGTGCCGATCGCCAACCCGAAGACGCTGCCCGAGCTCGCCGGGCCGGCGATCGAGGCGGCCCGGGGACGCGACGGCACGGTGACGCTGTTGCACGTCGTCACGGTCCCGTCGTCGCTGCCCTTGGACGCCGGGCGGCGCTTCATCGAGCGCAGCCGGCCGCTCATCGACGAGGCCATCGCGCTCACCGAGCGGGCCGACGTGCCGATGGAGGTCGTCACGCGGCTGTCCCATCGGCCCGCGCAAGCGATCCTCGACACGGCCAACGAAAAGGGCGTGGATTTGCTGGTCATGGGCTGGCAGGGCCGCAACCGCGCCGGCCGGACGCTCGTCGGCCGGAACATCGATGCCATCGTGGAACAGGTCAACTGCGACCTGCTCGTCGTGCAAGAGACCACCGAAGAGACGCCCCAAGCGCTGCTGTTGCCGATCGAGGAGCCCCACGAGGTCGAGTCGTCGCTGGCGATGGCGCGGCTGCTCTCGCCGGCTGCGGACCTGAGGCTGACGCTGATGCACGCCTTCGAGCCGCGCACGTCGAGTCAGGACCGGGAGGCGTTGCTGGGGCGAGTCCGCGAACGCGTCGAGGCGTTCCGTGAGGCCCATCCGGACTTCTCGGGCGATATCGACGTCGTCGAGAACGTGGCCTCGGATCCGGTCAACGCCATCGTCGAGGCCGCCCAGGGACACGACACGATCCTGCTGGGGACGCCGCGGCGCAACTGGCTCCGCCGGCGGTTCGTGACCTCCACGCCCGCCCGCGTCGCAAGCCGGGTGCGCCAACCCGTCGTGCTGGTCCGGCCACGCGGCAGCCCCGTCGGCTTCGGCCTCCATCGCGTCATCGCCCGCCTCCGGGGCGGAGGCGACGCCGCCGGCGCCGTCGGCGCCACCGGCGACGCCAAGGACGCCACGGACGAGACGCTCGAGGAGCTGGACGAGCACGGCCTGCTGCCGGACGACGGCGATGGCTCGGTGCCGCCCCGGACGCCGGCCCAACGGATCGGGCTGGCGGTCATGACGCTGGCGGCCGCGGCGAGCGCCGCTTTGATGATCGTCGGCTACGGGCGGGCGTTGACGTGGGTCGGCGGCGTCGGGTTCATCGTGACGCTCTGGGCGTTCACCTGGGGGGCGGTGCGCACCATCGATCGCTCGGCGGGCTGATCAGGCGCCGGCGTCGCCCACGGTCGAAGCGTCGCTGGCGGCGCTCACGGCCCGGAGGTAGATCATCCCCAGAAAGGCGATCGGCAGCGGCGTGTAAGCGACCGTGACGACGACGTCGACGATCAGGCCCACGGTCGTGGACGGCAGCAGCCCGAAGCTGACGGCGAACGGCACGGCGTAGAGCCCCACGCAGAGCAACAGCGCCGGCCACTCCCCGGACGCGAGCGTCCGGCTCCGCTCCAGGACGCGCATCACGGGCAGTCCCTCGGCGAAGCCGAAGGGCACCAGCGCCAGGGCCACGACGACCGCCAACATCAGCGCGGCCACGACCGCGCTCCCCAACGGCCCGAGCCCGAGGCTGATGAGTATGCCGGCGGCCATGAAGCCGACGATCCCCACGCCGAGCGCGATGGCGACCGTCAGGAGCAACAACCCCACGTAGCCGCTGAGGCGCTCGAGGATGAAGCCGTAGGATTCGCCGATCGACGCCCGTTGGCCGCGCAGGCGGCGCAGCACCGCGCGGGCGAGCGCGAGCGAGCCCGTTCCGGCCACCAACGCCGACACGACCGCGAGGAACTGGCGGGACAGCGTCGTCAGCCCCGGCAGCGACCCGGCGGCCTGGACGAGGGCGGTCAACGCGAACGCCACGCCCAGCACGCCGACGAACGTGGTCGCGTTGCGCCGATAGAGTCGGCCCGCGCCGCGCAGCAGGTCCAGCGTGGACCACCCCGTCAGATCGGGCATGCGGCGCTCTTCGGCCATTTACAGGTCTTTGAGCAGTTCGTCCTGGATCGCGCGAATGCGCTCGTCGGGGACGTTGGATACGCCGTCCGAGGTGACCGTCTTGGCCATGGGCGGCACGCCGCGCAGGCCCGACGTCGCCGGATCGAGCCCGGCGGCCACGTCGAGCATCAGCAGCCCCTCGTGGAGGACGTCGTCGAGGTCCATCTCGTGGAAGGGGCCGCGGCTGCGGACGACGTAGTCGAACGTGCCGCGGATCTTCTCCGCCCCGGAGCCGGCGGCTCCGTACTCGCGGCTCTCGAAGCGGGCGCCCATGACGTCGTAGAAGAAAATTCGGCCGACGCCCTGATGGCGATCGTAGGCGCTGATCACGGGGAGGAAGCCGCCGATGCCCTGCATGACGCCGGCGACGTTCTGCGAGAGGAGCTTGGAGACCTCGGCGAGCTTGCCTTCGAGGCTGAGATCCTGGAGTTGGCTGCGGGCGTAGTACTTGAACGAGTGGCGCAGGTAGCGGGCCGCCTCGGCGGCCTGGGCGTAGGAGCCGGCGATGGCGATGAGCGTGTCCGCATCGAGCGGCAGCAGCTTCTCGGCCTCCTCGTACATGATCCCCGAGGTCGACGTCGCGCGTCGGTCGGCGATGTTGAGCACGCCCTCGTCGTACTTGAGCGCGATGACGGTCGTCCCGTGGGTCCCGAGATCGCCGTCCTCGGATCGATTCGCGGACGAGGACGGCAGGTCTCGATGGACTCGATCGATGGGCGGGGCGATGCCTTGGTCGCGCAGCATGCGGGCGAAGTCGCCGGCTGTGGATCGGTCCGCGTTGGCCGTGTCGGGATCGGTATGTTCCATGGGGTCCATTGTTCTGTTGTGCGTGCGCCTTCGTCCCCGTCGGGAGAGGGTGCGGGCGCGGGGGCGATCGTCAGCGATCACCCCCACCCTGACCCTCCCGCGTCAAGGGAGAGGGAAATCGGATCGCGTAGGCTCGTGATTACTCGCCACTGCGCTGCCGATAGCGCCGGGCTTGGCGCGGGTCGACGCGCTTCATGCGCTTGAGCAGGTCGCGGCTTTGTGGCTGGTCGACGTTGGGGCGACCCGGGCCGCCGCCGTCGTCGCCGCCCGGCTTCGTCATCGGGTCCTCTTGCGTCGGTCGTTGCTTGCGCTCAGGCATCGGAACGACACCTCCTCAATCATGTCGATCACGGCGCACGTCGCCGTGTTCCGCGGGGTGCGGCTGCCTCCCGGGCTATGACCGGAGGCCCGTGGCCGCACTCGGCCCTGATAGCTTAGGGATTCAGCCGGTCGCGTGCACACCCCGGAGCCAGTCGTTGACGTCGTCCACGGAGGCCCCGGGGCCGATGCCGTCCCAGTGCGCGGACATGTCGCGCGCCACGGCGCGACGCAGGTCGACCTCGCGGACGGTCCCGTCCTCCTGGACGTGGACGCGGCCCCAACTGGCGGAGGTCACGTCCATGTTGGTCAGACAGAGCGAGCGGACCGCGGCGCGCGTGTCCGACGGCGCCGCCGTCATGGCCGCTTCGATCTCGTCAGGGGACGTCAGGCGCTGCACGCGGCCCTCGGCTTCGAGCGCCCAGAACAGCCCCTGGTCGGGGTCGAGCGAGTGGTACTCCAGCTCGACGCTGCGCAGCAGGTCGACGTCATCGGCCCAGTCGAGCCCCTCGGCCTCGACGAACTCGTCCAAGAGCTGCTTCTTGGCGACCCAGTCGACGCGATCGGCGGCCCGCGTCAGGTCCGTGTCGAGGTCGTCAAGAACGGCCTCCCATTCGGCCAGGATCCAGTCCGTCTCGGGATCGCGCCCGCCCGCCAGCTCCTGGGCGGCCGAGAGATAGGCCCGCTGCAGCTCGACGGCCGAGGCGGAGGTCCCGTCGGCCAGCTCGACGAACCAGTGGCCTTCGGGGTTGCGCGCGATCGCCCGGACAGCACGGATCGGGTCTTTGAGTTCCGCGGGCGGCCCGTACCCGGCCTCGAGCGTGTCGAGCACCAGCGCCGTCGTGCCGACCTTCAATGCCGTCGTCCACTCGCTCAGGTTGGCGTCGCCGGGGATGACGTGGAGCCGGCGCCAGTCGTCCCCGTGCGCATGGGGCTCGTCGCGGGTGTTCACCAACGGCCGCCGATGGAGCGTGTCGACGCTCATCAGCGTGTCGAAGAACTCCGCGCGCTGTGAGAGCTGATAAGGGGCGCCCGTGCGGCCCCGCTCCGCGCCGACCTTTCCGGCGCCCGCGTAGATCGTGCGGGTCGCCAAGAACGGGATCAGCCCGTAGGCCAGCCGGTCGAAGTCCAGGCTGCGGCCGACGAGGTAGTTCTCGTGGGTGCCGTAGCTCATGCCGTGATAGTCGGTGTTGTTCTTGTACAGGCGCACGTCCCGCCCCGTCCTTGCCCGATAGCGCTGGGCGGCTTCCCAGACGATGCGGGCGCCGGCGCGGTCGTGGGCGACCAGGTCGTGAACCGAGCGGCACTCCGGCGTGGCGTACTCCGGGTGGCCGTGGTCGTGATAGAGCCGGGCGCCGTTGGCGAGCACGCGATCGACGTGCTCTTCTTCGGGTGTTCGGGGGCGCTGGGCCGCCGATTCCCGGTCGATGCGGTCGTCGTCCGGGTTGGTGCTGAGGCGGCTCGCCCGGAAGCCGCGCTGGTCGTGGCGCGGCCGCTCGTCGCCGTAGTGCCAGGCGGCCCCGACGGGCCCGCTCTGGACCACCGCCCGGGCTTCGCCGACGAGGTCGCTCACGTTGACCCCGTCGACGACGAAGCCGTATTCCGTCTCGACGCCGAAGACGCGCGCCATCGGAGGACGGGACGGGCTCAGACGACCGACTCCATCGGCGCCCGACGGTCGCCGCCGCGGATCGGCTGGATGTTGATGACGTTTTCCGGCTCGTAGTCGATCAGCTTGAGCCAGTCCTCGATGTAGTCGGTCTTGGGGAAGATCTCGTTCTCTTGGAACTCCGCCTCAAGGGACTCGTAGAGGTCCGCCGGGTTGATCCCCTGGGCGTCGTCGCCCGTGTCGATCGCCCGCTGGATGGCGAGGTCCTTGGCCCGCTCCACCGCCGACATGATGACCGCGCCGCTGACGAGGTCGCGCCAGTGCAGCGTCTCGCGCCGGCCGCTGCGCAGCGCGACCTCCACGAACGCCGTCTCCGGGTTCGTGCGGAAGACGTAGTCGGTCGCGGCCTGCACGAGCGCCTCGCGGGCGTCGGCCTCGTCCGCGTGCTGCTCGATCCAGGCCGGGTCGAGCGGGACGCGCTCGTCGAGGTAGATCCGGAAGATCTCCTCGGTCGCCTCGCGGTTGGGCCGGTCGACCTTGACCTTGCGGTCGATGCGCTCGGGGCGCAGGATCGCCGGGTCGATGTAGTCCGGGCGGTTCGACGTCAGCATGACCACGACGTTCTCCAACCCGACGAGCCCGTCCATCTCGGAGGCGAACTGGGGCACGACGGTGTTGGCGATGTTGACCCCGCGGCCGCTGCCGCGCACGCGCAACAGCGAGTCCGCCTCGTCGATGAAGACGAAGACGAGGTTGCCCTCCTGGGCGCGCTCGCGGGCGGCGCTGAAGATCTCGCGCACCTGGCGCTCGGTCTCGCCGAGCCACATGTTGAGCAGCTGCGGGCCGTTGATGAACATGAAGTGCTCGCGCACGTCGTGGCCCGTCCGTTCGCGATACGACTGCGTCAGGTTGTGGGCGGTCGCCTTGGCGATGAGCGTCTTGCCGCAGCCCGGCGGGCCGTACAACAGAATGCCCTTCAGCTGCCGTTTCCCAAACTTCTCAAAGAGTTCGGGATAGAGCAGGGGGCGCTCGATGGTGTCGCGGATCAGCTTGATCGCCCGCTCCTGGCCGCCGATCTGGGTCCAGTCGATCTCGGGGATCTCCTCCAGATAATAGCCGCCCATCTCCGACTTCTGGAACGGCTCCAGCGCCACGCGCATCGACGGATCCAGGCGGATCTCGTCGCCCTCGCGCAGCGCCACGTCCTCCAGGTCGGGGGCGCGCAGGATGACCCGCCCGGACATCGCTTGCCCGTCCATGGAGATGCGCAGTCGCCCATCGGGCAGCACTTCGCCGACCTTGACGATGGGGCCGGACGGCGGATAGCCCAAGTCGCCCACCACGGCGAACGCCTCGTTGACCTTGACGCGCGTGCCCGTGCTGAGCTCGGCGACCTGAACTTCCTTGGGATCGACGTTGGCGTAGTACTCCGCGTCGCCCAGCGCGATGTAGGCGATGTCGTCGTCGGGGGACTCGAGGAACGTCCCGACGCGGTTGGCCGGCGCGGTCAGCTGGTCGTAGGCCTCCTCGTACTCCTCGAGCAGCTGCTGGGCCTCGCGGAACTGGTTCTCGTCCACCCGGAGCTGGTAATCCAACAGCTGGAAGAGCTCCTGGCGATCGTCGTTGGATGGCGTCCGTTGCAGGATCTCGTCGAGAATGGCGCGGGCGCTCAGTTGCGTCTCCACCGAGAACCCGTTCTCGTCGGCGTCGTAGCCGTTCTGGCCGTCTGGGTTGCGTCGGTTGTCCTCTGCCATGGGTCACCTCCGTCCAGATGGACGGCCCCGTCCGCGAGGACGGGCAGATTCAGGGAGATACGTTAACGCTCGGCGGGCTCCGTTGCAAGGAAAACTCGCGCCCCGATCATCGCAACATGACGGGGTTCGCGCGGTTACCGAAGGGCGTGGTGGACCCGAGGGGACTCGAACCCCTGGCCTCCTGGATGCCATCCAGGCGCTCTCCCGACTGAGCTACGGGCCCCAGCGTGGCCCCAAGTGTAGTCGCTCGGGCGGGGCTCTTCAAGGGTCGGTTGTGGCGCCCGGAATCGTCGGCTAGAATCGCCGCGAGGCATCTCCATGACAACCCGCGAGAGCATGCGCGCCCTCATCGAGCTGGCGGATCAAGACCAGCGCATCGAGAAACTGCGCACCAAGCTGGCCGGGCTCCAGGACCAGAAGCGCCAGGTTGAGGCCAAGATCGAGAGCGAACGGGCCAAGCTGGAGGCCAAGCGGGGCGACCTTCACGAGCTCGAGCGCCGCAGCCGCGAGGCGGGTGCCGAGGTGGATGACCTCGATGCCCAGATCCGCAAACACGAAAAGCAGCTGGACGAGGGGTTGTTGAGCTTCAAGGAGATGGAGACCGTCCGCGAGAGGATCGCGCACCATCGCGAGCGCATGGAGGCACTGGAGGACGAGGCGCTGGAGCTGATGGATCAGGTCGAGGCGCGCGAGGCGGAGATGGCCGAGGAAGGGAAGCGCTTCGACGACTGGAAGGCCCGCATGGACGCGGACCTCCAGGCGCTGCAGTCCGACATCGACGCGCAAGAGCAGAAGATCGCCGAGGCCCAGGCCGAGCGCGAGGAGCTGGCCGAGGCGGTCGACGAGCGCCTTTACGAGCGCTACGAGCGGCTGCGCGGCGAGCTGAGCGACCCCATCGTGCCCGTGCGCGACGGGCGCTGCACGGGCTGTCAGCTGGGCTTGAGCGAGACGACCATGGAGCGCGTTCGCGAGGGGGGCGACCTCGTGACGTGTGAGAACTGCATGCGGATTCTGTACGCGTCCTAACGGACGATTTCCTCCCCCTGACGGGGAGGAACAGGCGGCGGTGTCGGCGTCGAATGGCCCCGTCTCGTCCTCAGCTTCCCCAGCCCGAGGTGCCGGAAGTTCGACCGCATGTCCGATGCATCCGAGTTCTGATAACCTGATCCCATGAGCCGCTGGGTTGTCGCGGCCCTCATCGGGATTGTCGGCTGTTTCCTCCTGGCGGGGATGGGGGCCGCCCAGGAGAATCCACCCCTGCCCCAACAGATGGGGGCGATCAACGATTACGCCGCGTCGTTGGGGCGCCAGACCCGCGAGGGTCTCCAGTCCCAGATCGATCGGTTGGCGAGCGAGGCGGACGTCGATCTCGCCGTGCTCATCTCCCTGATCGATCCCTTCGGCGATCCGGCGCGCTACGCCGAGGCCATCTGGGAAGCGTGGGGCCTGGGCTCCGAACGATCCGTGCTGATCGTCGTGGTGCGCGAGGCGGAAAGCCGCTGGGCGTTTCGCGCCCGCGGCTCGTCCGACGTGGGGGATCAGCTCAGCCCCCTCCGACTCGGCGAGACGCGGGCGGCCATCGACGCGGCCCTGGCCGATCGCGACGTCGCCGACGCCGTCCGGATCGGCGTCGACGCGCTGGTCGAGCGTTGGGCCCCCGTGACGGCGTCGCCTTCCTCCGAGGATGCGACAAGCGCCCATGAGACGGCCGGCGATGCGACGTCCAACGGGGCGTCGAACGCGGAGGCACCGACGTCCGCTGCGTCCACGGCATCCCCCTGGTGGCGGCCGCTGTGGGCCTGGATCGCAGGCGGCGTCGCGTTGCTCGCCGGCATCCTGGCGGTCGCGATCTGGGCGCTGTTGACCTGGTTCTGCCCGCGCTGCGGGGCGCGTCTGCGCAAGCGCACGGGCACGTCGCCGGCCTGGGAGCGCCTGGGTCGAGGCTCGGGGAGTGGATCGGTATACTACTGCCCCCGCTGTCGCTACGTGCGGCGGGCGAGCCGGCCGCGGCGGCACAGCCGGCCGCGGCGGCACAGCCGCCGGCGACGCTAGCGGCCCAAGCGACGCGATCGACGCAACGCCCGCTGGCGCTGATGAAAGACGCGCGGAGAGCGGAGGCGGGCCGCAGGGCGCCGTCACTGAGGCGCCTTGAGGAAAGTCCGGGCTCCACAGGGCAGGCCGCTCGGCGCAAGCCGAGAGGGGGCGACCCCTGGGCTCAGGCCACAGAGACCAGACCGCCGATGACGGCTTGTCCCCTTGGGGACAAGCTGGACAGGCAAGGGTGAAAGGGTGGGGTAAGGGCCCACCGCCGGTCCGGGCGACCGGGCCGAGGCTGGCAGTCCCCCGGCCGGAGCAAGGCCAAATAGGCAGGCGCTCGAGGGCGGCCCGTCCGACGGCCCTTGAGCCGGCGCCTGCGGGTAGGCCGCTCAGAGGGATGGCCCGCGGGTCGGTCGTCGATGGCCGACGACCGACTCACAGAACCCGGCTTAGGACGCTCTCCGCGCGCCTATCCATCGCCGCTCATACGGATCCGACCCGTCGGTATCGGTCCATGCCTGTGGAAGGGCGATCCTTGGGATTACCCCTCAAATGGGGGATAGAAGACTCGCCGTTCCCCCAATCCCGACATGACGAATGCGATCAGGATCAGTTCGCGGACGCCTGGAGCTGATCGGGGCGGCGCACGATAAACGTCTGCCCCTTGCGCTCGATGACGCGGTCGGCCTTGAGCTGGCGCAGCAGCGTGGAGACCGTCTCCGGCGTGCTGCCCACCATCTCGGCCAGCTTCTGGTTGGTTACCGCCAGGTCGATCTTGATGCCGCCGTTCTCGGCGGTCCCGTGGAAGCGGGCCAGATAGTCCAGCGTCTCCAGGAGGCGTGCCGAGACGGGCTTTTCCACGAAGTTCGCCAGCTTGCCGCGCAACGAGCAGGCGTGGTCGGCGATGAGGCTCAGGATCCGGCCGGCGAAGGCCGGCGCCGACTCCAATAGCCCCGTCATCTCCTCGCGGGGAACGGCGAGCAAGTCCGCCTCCGAGGTGACGCGCGCCGAGGACTGATAGACCCCGTCGGAGGCGATCACGTCGTCCAGCCCGAAGAACTGCCCGCCCCGCGCGGTCATCAGGATGAACGCGCCGCCGTCTTCGGTCCGCTTGAAGACCTCGACGACGCCGTCGAGCGCCACGTAGCACTCCACGGCGGCCTCGCCCTCCTCGTAGAGGATGCTGCCGCCCGGCCGGTGGATGTGGCGAGCCAGCGACTCGACCCGATCGAGTTGGTCGTCCTCCAGCGCGGCGAACGGGGTCTCGGGCAGCGTCGCCATCCACGCGCGCAGGTCCACGTGTGCCGTCATGGTTGACCCTCCCGTTCCAAGCTATTCGGCGCGTAATTGCTGACTGCTGAAGCCACAGGTTTTTTGCAGTGGGGTCGTTATATCAGTCAACTCAATCTGATGTCAAGCAAGTCTCAGTGAAGTATATAACTCGCTTTGAAGTTGAACACTAATGAATGGCGATCTCAATATTAATTTACCTTAGTTCACAAGCTTGGCTGTAACGGGTACCGCCCTATGTCTCCCCATCTCCACAGTTGGGCTGCTTCATTTTTTCGGCGTGTGACGGGAATTACCCTGGGAGTGCTGACATCCCGAAGGAGGTGGTCACCCGTTCGCGCATCCCTAGAGGCGCTTACGCGCAAACTCAACGTTCACCAACCACGCTATCGCAACCAAACAAAAAGGAGGTCGCGCTAAATGTCTAGCAAGACACGGATTACCGCATTTGCGCTCGCATTTGCGTTCATGGCCGCTTTCGCGTTTTCGGCCCAGGCCGATGTGACCGGTAGTTTTACTACCCATATTGGAATCACACCCCAGGGTGTCCAGACGCCGAGTGAGGTTCAGCCGCTCGACTTCGACATCCAGAACGGCATCAACCTGACCGTCGTCATCAGCGGTCTGAGCACGACGCTGCACAGCCACTTCGGCTTGGCCGGTGTCGAGGACGTCTCGCTGACGTACGCCGCCACGCTCGGCGCGCTCGACATCAACGGTCAGTTCGTATTCGGCCGGTTTACCGGCGTTTGCTTTGACAGCATCTTTGGCGCGCCGTACGCGGGCGACGAGACCTGCCAACTGGGCGTTGTCAACAACCCATTCCCACTGACCGACGATCTGCTCTTCGTCAAGAAGCGGGTTAAGACAAGCATCTCCCTCGGCGGCGTAAGTTTTGAAAACCTGGCGCTGTTCGAGGACGTCAACTGGCCGAACACGCTCAACAACGTCAGCCACCAGACGGCCAATCAGGAGTTCGCCTTCGGTGACGTCATCAGCCTGAGCGGGCAGACGCCGAGCGGCGTCAGCATCAGCGCCGAGACCGGCATCTGCGCCGACCTGGCCCCGAACGTCATCAAGAAGCACAGCTGGCCGTACGAGGTCAATCC
>JAHEOA010000110.1 GCA_018609825.1 Candidatus Bipolaricaulota bacterium
CCGTTCTTCCGCGCGGTGGAGTCGTTGGAGGACGCGCTCGGGCGGCGACCGCATGTGGTGTTGACGTCGGCACGCGGCGGCGTCTTCGACCAAGCCAAGGCCCGTCAGATGGCCCGCGAACGAGCGATTGTCATGCTCTGCGGGCGCTATCAGGGCGTCGACGAGCGCGTGTCGACGATCGTGGACGACGAGCTGACCATCGGCGACTTCGTCTTGAGCGGCGGCGAGCTGCCGGCGCTTGTCATGGCCGAGGCGATCGGGCGCCTCGTGCCCGGCGTGGTCGGCAACCTCGACTCCCTCGAAGCCGATTCGTTTGCGGCGTCGGAGCTCTTGGGGCCGCCCCAGTACACGCGCCCGGTGGCGTTCCGCGGCATGCGCGTCCCCGAGGTGCTGCTGTCGGGCGATCACGCCGAGATCGAGCGCTGGCGCCGCGAGCAGGCGCTGGCCGCCACGCGCCGCAACCGCCCGGATCTCATCGATCCTGCCGACCGACTGACCGACGTCGACTGACCATGGGCGCGCTCTACGTCGGCCTCGTCCATCATCCCGTCGTCGACCGCTACGGCCAGACCGCCACGACGTCGATCACGGGCATGGACCTGCACGACATCGCCCGCACGGCCATGACCTACGGCGTGACGAGCTACTTCATGATCGAGCCGTTCCCCTCCCAGCGCGAGATCGCCGAGCGCATGAAGCGCTACTGGCTGGAGCTGGACGAGCCGGACGACCCTACCCATCGAGCCGACGCGCTGGCGCGCGTGCGGATTCTGCACGACCTCGAGGAGAGCCTCGGGCTCATCCGCGACGCCGAAGACGAGGAACCGTTGCTGATCGCCACGTCAGCGCGGTCGCAACCGGGGCCGGAGATGGCCTACGAGACGTTACGGGGTCGGATTGAAACCGAGCGGGAGCCGGTGTATATTCTGTTCGGGACCGGCTGGGGCTTGGCGCCCGAGTTGCTGGATCGGGCCGACGGCGTCCTGCCGCCGATTGTCGGTCCTGTTCCGTATAACCACCTCTCGGTTCGGGCTGCGGCAGCGGTGACGCTCGATCGTCTGCGTGGCCGCCGTGAGTAACTCAGGAGCGAACGTATGGATGACCTGATTCGAGCATTGGAGACCGAATTGCGCGAAGGAACGAGCGAGGACGGCTCGCCGCGCGAGATCCCCGAATTCCGCGCCGGCGACCGCATCCGCGTCCACGAGCGCGTGACCGAGGGCCTCGACGAGGGCCGCAGCCGCGTCCAGGTCTTTGACGGAATCGTGCTCCAAGTCAAGGGGAACGGCCTGGCGAAGACGTTCACGATCCGCAAGGAGTCCTTCGGCATCGGCGTGGAGAAGATCTTCCCGCTCTACTCGCCGAAGATCGAGGCCATCGAGGTCGTGGAGCGCGGCAACGTCCGCCAGTCCCGGCCCTTCTACCTCCGCAAGCTGCGCATGCGTCAGCGGCGCCGCTAACGTTCCGAACCCGGTCTGATGCCCCGCGACGACGAGCGCCAATCCCAATCGAAAGACGAACCCGAGCGCCCGGACGCGCCAAGCCAGGGCGCGTCGTTCGATGATCCTTGGGCCTCGGAGTACAACCGCACCGACGCTGGCCACTCACCAGCGTCGTCCCTGAACGACCAGTCCGAGACGGACTGGGCTCAAGATCCGTATGCCCATCCGACCGCCGAGGACGTCGAGGCACCGCCGGGCCCGAAGCCGTTCATCGCGCGCGCCATCAACAGGATCGGCATTCCCACGGGACCGGGCATCGACTGGGCACTGGACTGGCTCCAAGTGCTGGCCATAGCGGGATTGCTCGCTTGGGGCGTGATGAGCTACGGCATCGTCCGCATGCGGGTGCCGACGGGCTCGATGGAGCCGACCATCATGCCCGGCGACAGCTTCTTCGTGGACAAGTTTACCTACCTGCTTGGGCTCAACGCGCCCGAATCCGGCGACGTCGTCGTCTTCTGGCACACGGACAGCGCCCGCATGTGCCCGGAAAACCAGTTCCTCTATTGGAGCTGGGGCGAGCTGGAGCCCTGCCAGGAGCGCTTCGTCAAGCGCCTCGTGGCCGTCGGGCCGGCCAGTGTCAGCATCCGACAAGGAGACGTCTACATCGACGGCGAAATCCGAGATGGCCCCGCGTTCGACCGGGATTACGTCTGCCGAGCGGGCGCACCTCGGAATGCGGAAGCGCGCGACGCGGAGGGCTGCTCCTGGGAGGTCCCCAAGGGCAAGATGTTCGTCCTCGGCGACAACACCCGCAACAGCTCCGACAGTCGCTACTGGGGCTTTGCGGACAAGAGCACGATCATCGGGGAGCCGTTCTTCCGCGTCTGGCCCGTGGCTCGCATCGGGCCGATGAACGGCTATCTCGGCAGCGGACGCTAGCCTCGCTTCCTGGCTTAAGGTTCCCAACGTTCGGGACGGACTCCGCCCAAAGCTGTCATTCATTGTATCCGGGTTGGATACAGCGGGACGACGAGCGTCGGGATACCCGCCGGTCAGGGTGAGGCCTTGACAGGCATCATTATGGGGACAGCCATCGCGCTCGTCGTCGTTGGCGCTTCGATCCCCGTGGCCACTCCAGCAACTCCGGGCAAGCCCCCGACTGTTCCGTCACTGTTTCGCCGGCCGATTCGCTCCAGCGAGCCACTGACGATGCGGCTCCCGGTGCAACGATCTGCCCAGCGTCGGGCGCATGGGAGGAGACCGTCACCGTCGATCAGTCGGTTCGCCTTGAAGCGACATTGGATAGCGAGGCCATCCAGCGTCCCGCGAGCGATCTCGATGAGGCCGTCATCCGCGTTGCGGACGCTCCGCACGTCGCCATCTCTGGCCTCCAGATCTCCGTTTTTGGCGAGGGATCAACGGGCGTGCTTCGGCGCTCGGTCAGCCGGGCCACGATCCAGAACATCCGAATCAGCCACCTGGGGATCGGCGTCGACGTCGTCCCCGTCGGCGGGGAAAAGTTGATCCTCTGGGAGCATCGCGTGGGCGCTACGGACACCGGCGTCGGCATTCGGGTGGTGGGGAATACCGACGCCGAGCTGGCTGCCAACGAGGTCGCCCACAAGGCGGTCGGCGCCGCGGTGACCGGCAACAGGTCTGTCAGTAACGTGGCTGGTTCCTTCGGTCCAACGCTGGCTTGCAGATAGCGCGTACGGCAACGCCGCAACGGCATTCGGGGCGCCCGCGCTCGGGAACGCTTGCGGACGCCGGCTGCCGGCTTCGCTTATCCGCGGCGGTCCAGTCCGGTTCTGTCCATGCTGGAGGCAACTGAAGCGTTGCGTGCCCGCACGTCAGCGATGGGATAGATGCAGCGGACACCTGGCCTTCGACAAGCGCCCCGATAACGCCTACGCTAGCAGCACGTTTCTCCAAGGAGCGTGATACCGTGCGTCAATCGATCCCCCGTTGGGGGTTGCTGATGATCGTGGCGCTGTTGGTGTTGGGTCTGAGCAGCGCAACCCAGGCCGACGGCCCGGTCAATCAACAACAAGAGAGCCAATCGTCGAACCAGGGCAGCGGCAACAGCGGGAGCGTCCCGTTTGCCGACGTCCCGGCCAATCACTGGGCGGCCGACGACGTCCGCTTCCTCGTCGATCAGGGCATCATTGAGGGCGTCCCGGGCGGTCAGTTCCAGGGCGAGCGCGCCCCGAGCCGCTACGAGGTCGCGACGATGCTGTCGCGGGCGCTGCAGGGCCTCGAGAGCATGGAACGCCAGACGAGTTCCGCATCGGCATCGGGCGAGGAGCAGATTCGCCCCGAAGACATGAAGGTTCTGCAGGACCTCATCTTCAAGATCAGCGATCGGGTTCAGGGGCTGAGCAGCGAGGTCGACACCCTCAAGTCGGAAAACCCTGAGATCGACCCGCAACTGCGCCAGCGCATCCAGAAGGTCGAGGGTCAGTCGGAGCAGATCAGCCAACTCCAGGACACCGTCCAACAACAGCGCCAGCAGATCAACGAGCTGCAGCAGCGGATGGAGTCGTTCCAGGTCAAGTCGACGACCGCGTCGGAGGAGCAGTTGGCCGAGGCGGATCAGCAGATCCTGGCCAACCGGATTATTGGCATCACGGGCCTGCTGTTCTCCGTGGTCGGCATCGCGCTGACGACGCTGCGCTAGAGCGGGCCCCTCGCGTTCGTCAAGGGTAGGAGCAGATGTCGAGATCTGCCCCTACCCGGCAGACGCGAGCGCGTCAGTCCTTGCGCGAGGCGATGATGTCGTCGACAAGGCCGTAGTCCAGGGCCTGTTCGGCGGAGAGGAAGAAGTCGCGGTCCGTGTCCTGCTCGATCTGGTTGATCGGCTGGTTCGTGTGGTGCGAGAGGATGTTGTTGATCCGTTCGCGCACCTTGACCAGCTCCTGGGCGTGGATCTGCACGTCGCTGGCTTGCCCTTGAGCGCCGCCCAACGGCTGATGCATGTGGATGCGGGAGTTCGGCAGCGCAAGGCGCTTGCCGTGGGTCCCGGAGGCCAGCAAGATCGTCCCCATGCTGGCGGCCTGCCCCACGCAGATCGTCGAGACGTCACAACGCACGTACTGGACCGTGTCGTACATGGCCATCCCGGCGGTCACGGAGCCGCCGGGGCTGTTGATGTAGAGATGGATGTCCTGATCCGGGTTTTTGGACTCGAGAAAGATCAACTGGGCCACGATCAGGTTGGCGGTGTAGTCGTCGATCGGCCCCTGAAGAAAGACGATGCGATCCTCCAGGAGTCGGGAATAGATGTCGTAGCTGCGCTCGTGTTGGCCCGTGCGGTCAATGACAAACGGAATCATCTGGGCGCGTTCATTCGCCATCGTCGGAATCCTCCTCCGTGTCGTCGTCCGTCGGGGTCTGGATCGTCTCACTCAGGCCGAGCATCTCGGTCAAGCGATCCAAGGCCAAGCGATTCTCGCGCTCGTGGCGGAAGTGTTCCAGTTGCTCTTCCCGCTCGAGCAGCGCCCGAAACTTGACCACGGGCATGTCGTACTCGGCGGCCTTCTCTTCCAGATAGTTGTCAAAATCCGCGTCACTCAGCTCGATGCCCTCGCGCCGCTTGAACGCGTTCAGTACGCGCTCACGTTTGAGGCGCTGTTCGATCTGCTCGCGGAGCTCGGCCTTCTGCTCGTCCGTGGGCTGATGGCCTTGCTCTTGGAAGTGCTGGATCTCCTGGTCGACGGACTCCTCGACGACGCCGGTCGGGACGTCAACGTCGCTGGCGTCGACGAGAGCGTCCAGGATCGCGGTGTGGACCTGCTTTTCATGCTGCTGAGCGGTCCGTTGGCGCAGGTCGTCCCGGATGGACTCGCGCATGGCCTCGGCGTCGTCGTAGCCGACCGTCGCGGCCAGATCCTCCAGATCGGGCAACTCGATGTCGTTGATGGCGTCGACCGTGACGGTGACGCTCTCCTCGTCGCGGGTGGACAGCGTCACTTCCTCGCCCACGTGGTGGCCGATCAGGGCCTCGGTGGAGCCCTCGGCCTGGGCTTGTAGCTCCTTGCTCTGCCCGCCGCTCGTGACCACCGTGACGACGTCCTCGTCCTCGACGATCGCCTGCGCGTCGTCCTTGGGGACGAGCGTGGCGTGCTGGAAGCGCATGTCCTCGATCATGTCTTGGAGGTCGTCCTCGCTGATCTCGTCGGGCTCGGGGACGTCCACGTCGATCGAGGCGATGTCCGCCGGCAGTTCCACCTCGGGGAAGACCTCGACCTCAACCCGGAAGCGGAACGGCTGGCCCGCTTCGAATTCCACGTCCTTGAGCTCGGGGCGGCTGGCCGGCCGAAGGTCGTGGCTCTCCAGCGCTTCGGGAAGAGCCTCCTCGATCAGTTCCTGTTGGGCGTCCTCATACAGAAAGTCGGAGCCGAAGCGCATCTCGAGATAGCTCCGCGGAACGTGGCCCTTGCGGAAGCCGGGGACTTCGATCTCCTGGACGATGCGCTTGTAGACCGCGTCAAGCTTGGCATCCACGTCCTCGGCGGGAATTTCGACGTCAATGCGGTACGTGGAGGCGTCCTGCCGTTCGATATCCGTTTTCACGCGAGCATCCCTCTCTTTGTGCGACTAAATGCGCATTGTACACGACGGCGACCGTCGATTGCCAACGCGTGTACGCCATTTGGCCGCATGGTGACGGACTTGCTACGCTCGGGGCGGTGAATCGCGCGTGCTCTGGCTACGGATCCTCGTCGCCCGTCGCTGGCTGATCCTCGGCCTCCTCGCGGGGGCCGTCGTGATGCTGTTGCCGCTGGAGATGCCCAGCCCGGCGGCCCAGCGGACGCTGGCGATGCTCGCGACGGCGATCGTCTTTCTCATCGCCGAACCGATTCCGCTGCCCGCCACGGCGCTGTTCATCGCCGTCGGGCAGGTGGTGCTGGCGCTGGGCGAGCCGAACGAGGTCGCCCGCTCGTTCATGAGCGACTCCGTCTTCTTCGTCATGGGCTCGCTCATGATCTCGGTGGCGATCGTCAAACAGAAACTGGACGTGCGGATCGCGTTCGGCCTGATGCGGCTGGCTGGCCCCAGCATCGGCCGGCTTGCCGTGAGCATCACGGCCATTTCAGCCCTGCTGGCGTCCGTCATCGGCGAGCACACGGTCGCTGCCATCATGCTGCCCGTGGCACTGGGCATTCTGAAGACCGTCGAGGAGGATCAACCCCACATTCCGAATCTCTCCGTTCTGTTGCTTCTGTGCATCGTCTACGGCTGCGCCATCGCAGGGCTGGGAACTCCCTCGGGCGGCGCGCGCAACGCCATCGTCATCGACTATTGGCGCCAACTGTTCGACATTCATATCGACTATGCCACCTGGGTCGCCTACGCTTACCCGATGGTCATCCTGCAGATTCCGTTCGTGCCGCTCGTGCTCTGGTGGACGTATCGCCCGGAGGTGCGGGACCTGAAGCGCTCGCTCGTGCGGCTGCGACGTGAGGTCCGAGGACGCGGCCAGCTGTCGCGGCGCGACTTCCACGTCATCGCGCTCTTTTTGGTCGTCCTGCTCGGCTGGATCACGCTGAGCGGCACGCTCGGGCTCGGCATGGTCGCCATCGCGGGGGCCGGGCTCTATCTCGCCACGGGGCTCGTCCGCTGGGACGACCTCAACTCCGGAGTCAACTGGGGCGTCGTCTGGCTCTACGCGGCCGCCATCTCGCTCGGCGTCCAGGTCAAACAGACCGGGACCGCCGAGTGGCTCGCCAACCATCTGTTGGGCATCATGGGGCCGATGTCGAGCATGGGGGTTCTGTTGGTCATTGCGCTCTTGATGGTGCTGTTTACCAATATCATGAGCAGCGGAGCGGCGGTGGCCGTGCTGGGATCGATCACGCTACAAATGGCCGAGATTTCCGGGACGAGCCTCATTGCGGCCGGGTTCGTGACCGCGCTGGCGTCGGCGTTCGCGTTCTTCACCTCGTTCGCGTCGCCGGCGGCGATGATCGTCTACAGCAGCGGTCGATTGCAGCCGAGCGACTTCGCCCGATCCGGTGCCAAGCTGGTCGTCGCGTCCGTTACCATGCTGATGCTCTTGGCTTGGGCCTATTGGCCCTGGCTGGGGCTCGGCCAATAGGAGTTTTCCAATATGGCAAAGGCTGACTGGGATTGCGGGAACGAAGGAGGATGGGAGCGCTAGCCATGCGGCGCATTCTCGTGCCGGTCGCCCATCTCGACAGCTGCCGGAGCGCCATCGCCCTCGGCGGTGAACTGGCCCGTCACATCGACGCGGCGCTGACGATCCTGCACGTCGCCAACGACCCGAATGATTCGCTGTTGGGGGGACGACTGGCCGCCGGCAAGCTGGCCGAGTGGGGGATCGAGCCGCCGTCGTTCCGACTGTTGCGCGACGCGGAGCAGATCCTGATCGACGACGGCGTCGTTCAACTGGACGAGCAAGGGCGTCCGTTGGAAGTCCACTCGCTGAAGCTGTTGGCCGAAGGGCTCTACGAAGTCCATCGCGTCAGCAGTCGGGACCAGGACGTACGCTTCCGGCTTCGCGAGGGGGATCCCGTCCGCCAAGTGCTGCGCGAGCTGGAGAACCCGAACTACGACCTCGTCATCTCCGGCACGCGTGAGATCGGGGGATTCCGGCGCTTCTGGGTCGGCAGCATCGCCCAGTCCATCGCGCAGTATGCCCCCTGTTCGGCGCTGCTGGCCAAGAACCTCCGCGATGATCAAGGGATTCTCGTCGGCGTCAGCGGCCGCGAGACCGCGCTGGAGGCCGTGCGACAGGCGGCCGAGCTGGCCCACATCCGCGGCGTGCCGCTCGGGCTGCTGGCGGCCGCGCCCAGCGACCACGAGCGGGCGACCGCCGACGCCTATCTCGATCAGGCCGAAGCGGCCATTGATCCCGAGATTCGGCGAGAGCTGGACGTGGAGCGCCACGTCGTCGTGGGCGACGATCCGGCCGAGGCGCTCATCGCCACCGCCGGCGACGACCACATCATCGTGCTCGGCAAGGTGAAGCGCTCCCGCGTGCGCGAGCTCTTCCTCGGCGACATCTCGTTGGAGATTCTGGCCAAGTCGACGGGTCCCGTGTTGATCGCCAGCGAGCCGCGTTCCGTCGACGACGAAGACGACGAGGGAGCTGAGTGATCATGCCTCAGGTGCCCCCGTTGACGTTCGACATCGCGCTCGCACTGATCGCCGCGCTCGGCGGCGGAGTGCTCGCACACGTGCTGCGGCAGCCGCTGTTCGTCGGCTACATCGTCGGCGGGGTTCTCATCGGACCGCTGATCCCCGGACCGAGCATCTCCGACGTCCACACCATCGAGCAACTGGCCGAGCTCGGGGTGCTGTTGCTGATGTTCACGCTCGGGCTGGAGTTTTCGCTCAAGGAGTTGAACCGGGTCAAGTCGGCCGCCATCGGGGGCGGCCTGATCGGCGTCGTCGCCATGGTCGGACTGGTCGTGCTCTTGAGCGGGACGCTCGGGCTGGCGCTGGCGGAGGCGCTGGTGCTCGGGGCGGCCATCAGCGTCAGCAGCACGATGGTCATCGGTAAACTCCTCATGCAACGTGGCGAGCTCGACTCCGCCCACGGGCGCCTCATGATCGGCACGCTCCTGGTGGAGGACCTGGCGGTCGTGCTGATGCTGATGGTGCTGCCGGCCCTTGGGGGTGAGAGTGACCTCCATGTGGCGCTTGCCGACGTCGGGCTGGCGTTGCTGGAAGGGGCGGCAATCCTGGCCCCCGTGATCGCGCTGGCCGTCTACGTCGTGCCCCGCATCGTCGAGCGGATCGCGTACACGCGTGACGTGGAGCTGTTTCTCTTGGTGGCGCTGGCGTTCGGGCTCGGGACGGGCGTGCTGACGGCCCAATTTGGACTCTCGCCCGCCATGGGCGCGTTCCTGGCGGGGCTGATCATCAGCGAGTCCGAGTACGTCCACGAGACGCTGGCGCGGATCCTCCCCTTGAGGGATCTGTTCGTGGCGCTGTTCTTCGTCTCGGTCGGCCTGTTGATCGATCCGCGTGCGATCGTCGACCATTGGCAGCTCGTGTTGGCGCTTGTCGCGCTCGTCGTGCTTGGCAAGGGGCTGCTGCGGGGTGGACTGGCGGCGTCGTTCGGTCAGCCGTGGCGCGTGGCGTTCTTCACGGCCCTCGGCTTCACCCAGATCGGCGAGTTCACCTTCGTCATGGCCCAAGTCGGCCTGGAAAGCGGGGTCCTCTTGGAGGCCAACTACAACGTCCTCCTCGCCTCGGCGCTGATCACGATCATCGTCAGCAGCTCGCTGTTCCGGGCGACGCCGGCGCTGTGGCGACGGGTGAGCACGGCGTTTCCCGACGTCGAATGGCCGCGGTCGCCGCAGGCGGTCGAATCGACCCGCCCGACCGAGGCGACGGGCCACGTCATCCTCTGCGGCTACGGGCGCATCGGCGGCGCGGTCGCCGACGCGCTCATCCGCTTCGGCCTGCCCCTGCTCGTCGTGGAGCGCGACCCGGAGAAGGCCGATCTGTTGAAATCTCGCGAGATCCCGGTCGTCATCGGCGATGCCACGTACGAGACGGTCCTGCGCGAGGCGGCGCCCGAACGGGCCTCGCTCGTGGTGATCGCCCTGCCGGACTTCTACAACGCCCGTCAGGTGTTCCGTAACCTCAAGGACGTCAATCCCGGTCTGCCCATCCTCGCGCGGGCCCACTGGGGCCCAGAGCGCGAGCAGCTCTTCCGTGAGGGGATCACCGAGGTCATTCAGCCCGAATTCGAGGGCGCGATCGAGATGATCCGCCACACGTTGATGCACGCCGACGTGTCGGCGCTCGACGTGGAGGGCTATATCCACGAGATGCGCCAGCAGCGCTACGGGCGCCTGGTGCAGTCGTGGCTCCAGCGGGAGGACCCCGGCCATCGGACGCACAAGTTGCAGGAGATCCCCTTGCCCGAGGGAAGCCCGCTCGTCGGGCACAGTCTGGAGGAGTGCCGCGTGCGCGAGCGCGTGGGCGTCTCCGTGTTGGCCATTCGGCGACGCAATGGAGAACTGGTCTCCAACCCGTCACCGGAGACCGTCTTTCGGGCACGCGATCGGGTGCTGGTGATGGGGACGCCCAGCCAGATGATCGAGTTCGCCGAGATGGGCCGGGCCACCGACGTCGACTGAGGGACCGATCAGCGGGTACGGACGATCAGGTCATGCCGGTCGGAGGCGCGCCGCCGGCCGATGCGCAGCGCGCCGATCGGGATCCGTCCGGTCACGCCGACGACGCACTCCCGCTTGTCGATCCGCATCGTGATGACCTCATTCAGCCGGAAGTGCTTGTGCTTGAGCAGCCCTTCGATGACGGCGGGCTCGTAGCTGCTGATCCACGCCAAACGGTCGCCGCCGGTGAAGTGGATGCCGGTTTCGTTCTCCTTCGGATCGGCGGTCGGATCGGTACAGATCGGCTGGTCGTCGTAGCGGCGTCTGACTTCGTAGGGCGGCAGCGAGCGATTCAATGCGTTGACTCCCTTGCTTCGAGTGGCCGCGCGATTGTAGCAAACGGACGCCTCGATTTCGGCCAATCTGTGGGCTGCACGGCGCGGCGTTGAGGGCAGCGCTGTGTATGCCGGCGGTCCGATCGCCATGAGAGCACGCGCCGGCGTCGCAGGCGTCGTCATTGGGGTTGGGCGGGGAGACGGCATGAGCCTGGTGGCGGGGTCCGCGACCTTTGCTGTAGTTGATCGTTGAGGAGCGTGGCTTCCATCAACCGTTGCCCAGGGCCCCGACCCTG
Source organism: Candidatus Bipolaricaulota bacterium (assembly GCA_018609825.1). Next base: position 11,172 of record JAHEOA010000110.1, read on the forward strand.
GCCTTGGCGCTGTTCCTGCGGCGCCGCAATAGCGGCGCTGACTGGGTGCCGAATTGTTGATCGCCATCGACGGCGTCCCCTGTGACCGCGTTGACAACGAGGTCCCGGAGCGACCGGCGCGGGCCGAGCCCGAGTCCGTCGCCATCGCCCAGATCCAGAAGTGGCACGATTCGGGCCAGCCCATCGGCTTCTCCACCGTCCGACCCGAAGCGCACAGCGACGTCACGGAGGCGTGGCTCGACCGGCACGGCGTGCGTTACCATCGGGAGATCGATGAGCAGCCGCGCGCGATCATCGCCGAGGTCTGCGCCTGCATCGACGACCGGCCCGTGCGCACGACGCGCCACAAGGTGCGCTCCAGCGACCTCGTCCGCAAGCCCAAAGATATCCTCGTCTTTGGCAACGACTGATCGCCCGACGCGGCTGGCAACCGACAGGTCGACGCTCGACATTGGGAAAGGAGGAACGATGGCAGACATCGTCCGGGAAGCCACGGCCGTTTGGAAGGGATCGCTGCAGCAAGGCACGGGATCGACGTCCACCGGAAGTGGCGCGCTGCAGGAGGCGGCCTACAGCTTTCCCTCGCGCTTTGAGAGCGGCCAAGGCACCAATCCGGAAGAGCTCATCGCCTCGGCCCATGCGTCGTGCTTCAGCATGGCGCTGTCCATGGTGCTCGGCCAACAGGGCCATGAGCCCGAGGAGATCCGCACGCGTGCCCATCTCACGCTCGTCCAAGAAGGGGACGGGTTCAAGGTCAGCAAGATCCACCTGGACACGAGCGCGCGCGTGCCCGGCATCGCCGCGGAGGACTTCCAGTCGGCGGCGGAGGCCGCCAAGGCGAACTGCCCCGTGTCGCTGCTCGTCCAGCCGGGGCTCGATGAGCTGACGCTCGACGCCCACCTCGAATCCTAGTCGACGGCAGCCCTCGATCGACGAGATCCGAGAATGAGAAGAGACGCCGGTCCGCAAGCGGGCCGGCGTCTCTCTCTGCGACGAGGTCGGAAGACGGGCCGTTGGGGGTGACCCGTCGCTGAACTGCCGTGAGGTCCGGATCTAGGACAGCAACATGCGGCCGCCGATGGCGGCGCCGAGCAAGGCCAAGCCGATGATGACGGCGGTAACGCCGGCGCTCATGCCCGCGCCGGACGACGTCGTGGCGGTCATGCTCTCGTTCGACGCTTGGGCGTCGACGACCGGCAGGGCCGCGAGCGTCTCCTCGCCCAGCTGGCCGATGGCGAAGATGGTGTAGTTCGACCCGGCCTCAAACGTCACGCCGGGCACGTTGAGAGCGACGTCGGTGGTGCCCGCCGGGCGAACCTCGAGGTCGTAGGTGGCGGGATCCACGGCAGCGTAGTCCGACCCCTCGCGGAACGGCACGTCGGCGAACAACACGGGGCCGCCCGCGACCGCCACGTCCACGGACGGGGCGTCCGTCGAGGCGTGGACGAAGCGGACCTTCGCCTGGTCCTCGTCGGTGCTCAGGTCATCCTGCAGGACGACGGGACTGAGGTCGTCCTCGCCCAACAGGCCCGTCGCGGCGACGGTGTAGGCCGCGCCGGCCTCGAAGGTTACGGTGGCGTCAATCACGATGGGCTCGGTCTCGTCGGTGGGGGTGATCTGGATGCGGTGCTCCCCGGCGGCCAGCTCCAGATAGCCGCTGACGGCCTCGTAGGGCACGTCCTCGAGGGCGACGCTCCCGTCGACCCAGACGTCAACGTTCGGGGCATCGGGCGAGAGGTGCGCGACGCGGATCTGGGTCATGTCGTCCTGGGCGAACGCGCCCGGGGCGACGGCCACCAGTGCGAGGGCGGCAAGTCCGATCATCAAGCTCTTCATGAGCATCCTCCTTGTATGATTGGGGTTCGGTTCCTTATGTGGCGCCTCGTCGTCAGCGCCGTAGACTATGTATAACATGACAGCGCCACAGTGTCAACTATAGTCTTCACCCGCGTGGCGTATAATCACCCCCTATGCCTGTTCAGAACATCGAAATCGCTTGGGTCCTGGATGCGCTGGCCGACCTCTCGGAACTCGACGGCGACAACCCCTACCGCGTGCGGGCCTACCGCACGGCGGCCCGCACCGTGGGTCAACTGGACGAACCCCTGCACGCGCGAGTCGAGGCCGAAGCGGACCTGACGACGTTGCCGGGGATCGGCGCCGAGATCGCCGCCAAGATCCGCGAGATCGTGCGGACGGGCCAACTGGACACGCTGGAACGCCTGGCCGAACGCGTGCCGCTGTCGCTGCGCGACCTGCTGGCGCTGCCCGGCGTCGGCGCCAAGCAAGTCCGCACGCTCCATGCGGAACTCGCCATTGCCACGCTGGAGGAGCTGCGGGATGCCCTTGAGGATGGCCGCGTGGAGTCGTTGCGGGGCTTCGGGGCCAAGCGGGTCCGCCAGCTCCGCGCCGCTGTCGATCGCGAGATGAGCCGCGAACCACGTTGGCGGATCGACGTGGCCGAACAGCTCAGTCAGCCATTGATGGATGACCTAAGATCCCACAACGCCGTCCAGGAGGTCTATCTCACGGGAAGCCTGCGTCGGCGCTGCGAGACGATCGGCGACGTCGATCTTGTGGTCGTCAGTCCACAGCTCGACAGGGCCGTCGAGCTGATCGCGGCTCACGAGGACATCGCCGAGCCGATCGAGCGAGACGAACGGGGGGTGAAAGCCCAATTCAGATCCGGGTTGCCCCTGCAAGCTCGCATCGCGCCGCCCGAGCGGATGGGCATCGCGCTGCTTGACGGAACGGGATCGAGCGGGCATCTGGAAGCGCTGAGGCAGCGGGCCCGTTCGCAGGGGCTCGAGCTGCGCGACGATGGGCTTGTCCGCAACGGCGATCTCGCGGCGGCCGAGTCGGAAGCCGCGTTCTACGGGGCGTTGGATACGGACTGGATTCCGCCCGAGCTGCGTGAGGGCCGCGGGGAGGTCGAGGCGGCGGCCGGTGGCGAACTCCCCGACTTGATCACGGTCGATGAGATCCGAGGCGACCTGCAAATGCACACGACGTTCTCCGACGGCGAGGGCACGCTGGGCGAGATGGCCCAGGCCGCCCGCTCCCGGGGCTATGACTACGTCGCGATCACGGACCACTCGCAGCGCATGCGCGTCGCGAACGGCCTTTCGCCCGAGCGCCTGCGCGACCAGCTGGCCCAGATCGATGATCTGAACGAGGATTTCGACGACATCACGATCCTCAAGAGCTGCGAAGTCGACGTCCTGGAGGACGGGACGCTGGACATGCCCGATGACGTACTCGACGAGCTGGATCTCGTGGTTGTCTCCGTCCATTCCAAATTCGACCTCAGTGGCGACGCCCAAACCGAGCGGATCTGTCGTGCGCTCGAGCAGGGCTCGGTGAACGTCCTCGCCCACCCGACGGGCCGGATCGTCAACCGACGCGATCCCTACGACGTCGACATCGAACGGGTCATCGCGGCGGCGATCGACAGCGACGTCTGGCTGGAGATCAACGCCTCCCCCCAACGATTGGATCTCAAGGACGAGCATATCCGCATGGCCAAGGAGAACGGGGCCCGGTTTGTCATTTCCACCGACGCGCACCGCACAGCCGAGTTGGCCAACATGCGGTACGGCGTCGACCAAGCGCGGCGTGGGGGGCTGGGGGCCAACGACGTGGTCAATGCGTTCGACCCCGCCTCATTCAAGAAGCAGATTCGGAACCGATAAGCGATCGATATCTTCTGACGGCAGATCGGTACGTCCCGCACTGGGCCTCGATCGTCTCGCTCAAGGGCTCGCCGTAGCCCCCGCCCATGACGATCGTCGTGGGCAACCCACGCTGGAGACAGGCGTCCAGAACGTGCGCATCCCGTCGTCTCACGCCGCCGAGCGAGACGTTGAACGTCCCCAGTCGGTCGTTGGCCAGCACGTCGGCTCCGGCCACGTAGACGACGGCATCGGGATTGGCCGCTGTGAACGCTTCGGGCAGGCGTTTTGCGAGCGCGTGAAGATAGGCCTCGTCGCCCGTGCCCTCGGGCAGTGGAACGTCGAAGTCGCTCGTGGCCTTACGGAAAGGGAAGTTGGTGGCGCCGTGCATTGAGAACGTGGTGACGCTCGGGTCGCCGGCAAAGACGGCCGCGGTGCCGTCGCCCTGATGGACGTCGAGGTCGATCACGAGCGCTCGATCGATCAGACCCTCATGCTGGAGCACACGGATCGCCACGGCGACGTCGTTGAACAGACAGTAGCCGCTGCCCCAGTCGGCGTGGGCGTGATGCGTGCCGCCCGCCAGGTTGCCCGATAGGCCGTCTTCGAGTGCCGCCCGGGCGGCATGGATCGTGGCACCCACGGACGCTCGGGCGCGTTGGACAAGCGCTTCGGACCAAGGGAACCCGAGTCGTCGCTCTGCCTGTCGGCCGAGCGTGCCGTCCAGCAGCCGCTGAACGTAGTTGGGGTCGTGGACGAGGCGCAGGTCATCCAGTGAGACGGGCGCGGCGTCGTGGATCCGGTCGGCGCTCAGGATGCCGCGCTCGACCAGCGCCGTCCGCAGCCGACGGTACTTGCGCATGGGGAAGCGGTGCTTCTCGGGCAGCGGCACATCGTGGCGGTCACTGGTGAACGCCCGGCGCATCGCGAACACTATTCCGCCTCGATCGGCGTCGTCATGGCCGGGACGTAGTAGTGCTCCGCGTAGTCCTTCAGCATGCGACGGGTGCTGAACCTCGGGGCTGAACTCCGAATGATCGCCTTCATCATCGCCACCCAGCGCTCCGGCACGCCCCGGTCGTCCCGCTCGTAGAACGACGGAATGACGTCGGACTCCAGGACGTGGTAGAGCGCCTCGGCGTCGTGGGCGTCCTGCTCCTCGTGGCTGGGCATGTCGTCTTGGCCGCCGATGGCCCATCCGTTGGAGCCGTCGTAGCCCTCGGCCCACCAGCCATCGAGCACGCTGAAGTTCGGGACGCCGTTCAGCGCGGCCTTCTGGCCGCTGGTCCCGCTGGCCTCGTTGGGACGACGCGGGGTGTTCAGCCAGACGTCGACGCCCTGCACCAGGACGTGCGCCAGATGCATGTCGTAGTCCTCCACGAACGCGATCCGTCCGCCGAAGCTCGGGTCCTGGGCGTGCTGGGTGATCATCTGGATCAGGTGTTTGCCGGCGTCGTCGGCCGGATGGGCCTTGCCGGCGAAGATGAACTGGACGGGGCGATGGGGGTCGTTCATGAGGCGCTTGATCCGCTCGATGTCGCGGAACAGCAGATCGGCCCGTTTGTAGGTGGCAAACCGTCGGGCGAACCCGATAGTGAGCGCCTCGGGGTCGAGGAACGATCCGGCCGTCAGGATCTGATCCAGCGACAGATCGCGGTGCTGCCAGCGGCGTCGGGTGCGCTCGCGCAGCCGCCGCAGCATCTTGCGCTTCAGGTGCATGTGGACGTCCCAGAGCTCCGCGTCAGGCACGGCGTCGACCCCCGCCCACAGGTCCGGATCGTCGTAGCGACCGAGCCAGTTCGGATCGAGGTGGCGCTGGAAGAGCGCGTCCATTTCGCGGGCCACCCAGGTCGGGGTGTGGACCCCGTTGGTGACGTGGCCGATGGGGACCTCCTCCGCCGCTCGATCGGGCCAGACGCTCTGCCACATCTGGCGGGATACCCGCCCGTGGATCTCGCTCACGGCGTTGCGCCCGCCCGCCAGTCGCAGGGCGAACGCCGTCATGTTGAACATGGGGCCGCCGTGCTCTTCGGCGGAGCCGAGCTCCAGCAGCGCCGAGGGGTCAACGTCGAGATCGCGCCACTGGCGCCGGAAGTACTTCTCGACGAGGTCAAAGGGGAAGACGTCGTGTCCCGCCGGGACGGGCGTGTGCGTGGTAAAGACCGTGGATGCCCGAATCCGCTCGCGGGCCTCGTCGAACGACCGGCCCGCGCTCATGAGCTCGCGGAGCCGCTCAAACGCCAGAAACGCCGAGTGGCCCTCGTTCAGGTGCCAGGCCGAGGGCTCGACGCCGAGGGCCTTGAGCAGGCGCACCCCGCCCAAGCCGAGGATGATCTCCTGCTGGATGCGCGTCTCTTGGTCGCCGCCGTAGAGCCGGGCGGTGAGGCGGCGGTCCCAGGGGGCGTTGCCCTCGACGTCGGCATCCAACAGATACAGGGGCGTCCGGCCCAGTTGGGCGTGCCAGACGCGGACCTGCACGTCGCGCTCGCCGACCGGGACCTCGATCGTCAGGGGCGCGTCGTCCGCGTCATGGACCAGCTGGATCGGGGACTGATCGTGGTTGAAGCGCTCGTAGATCGCCTCCTGCCACCCCGAGGCCGGCACCCGTTGGCGGAAGTAGCCTTCGTTGTAGAGGAATCCCGTTCCGACCAGCGGAAGCCCGAGGTCGCTGGCCTCCTTGCAGTGGTCGCCGGCCAGGACGCCGAGGCCGCCCGAATAGATCGGCAAGGCCGTGTGAATGCCGAACTCCGCGGAGAAGTAGGCCACGGGCCGCTCCGCCAGCTCGGGATGCGCGTTGGGGAACCAGAGGCCGTCGTCCATGGCCTGGTCGAACTCGGCCACGGCCTCGTCGTAGAGCGCCCGATAGTCCGGATCGGCCGCGGCCCATTCCAGGCGCTCGGGATCGATCTGATAGAGCATGGCGACCGGGTTGTGGGCAGTCGCCTGCCACAGCGGGTAGTCGAGGGTTCGGAAGGCCTTGCGGATTTTCGGGTGCCAGCTCCACCACAGGTTGCTGGCCAGCTCGGCGAGTCGATGCAGTCGATCGGGCAGTCGGTCGCGGATGTAGACAGGATCCATAGGTCACCTCGGGACGTCAGTCGTCGGATGGGGGGTCGTCGTCGGAGGCACGCTGGGGTCGGTCGCGCTCCTCTTCGTAAGCCCGACGAGCCTCGGCCCAGTTCTGGGCGGCCTGCTCGCGCTTGGCCTGGGCCGATCCTTTGACCGAATCGGGGGCTTCTTCGTCGAAGGCGCGGCGGGCTTCGGCCCAGTTCGACGCCGCCTCCTGGGTTTTCGACTTCGTCGATTCCTTGATCGAGTCGGGGGCCTCTTCATCGAACGCCCGTCGAGTTTCGGCGAGGTTGCGCGCGATCTCCGGAAGCTTGCGGCCGCCGAAGATCAGCATCAAGGCGCCAAAGATCAACAGAATCTCCAGTGCGCTCGGCACAGCCGAACCACCTCTCTTCTCGGTACTCTGACAGACCGCGACTCGGATATCAAGCGCGATCGGATCTCGGTCGCTCATGGACCTCTTGACAGCGGGACGTCGATCGGCCTAAGGTAAGCGCGCTGAGGGCTTGGGCCGCAGGGCCTTCCGCCGTTAGTGGGCAGCTGCTGGGGGAAAATCCCGCCGGTAAGGAGGCAGAACCGAACGAGCAAAACCCTGGCAGCCAACGGTGTCCTCCGCCCCGTTCGGGGAAGGCCACTGCGACCAAGCAGGGGTAGGAGGTCCATCAATGACGTTGCCGCTTTGTATCGAACCGAATCAGCACGTGGCCGTTCCTGCGTGCTTTTCCCATTGTAGCGCTGAATCCACCGCGTGCAAGGCCCCGGACGCACGGCGCGTCCGGGCATGGACAGCGGATGGGCCGTGCGGCTATCCTCCAGGGTGATCCCCATGCGACACCCGAACCTGTTCGTCTTCGACATCGAGACCGTGCCGGACACCGAGGCGACCGAGCGTCTGTTGAACCTGGAGCGCGGGGCCTTCGACGTGCAGACGCTGCGCGATCAGTTGACGCAATATCACCTGGAGATCACCAACGGGAACAACCCCTTCCCGCGCCAACCGTTCCATCGGATCGTGGCGATCAGCTTCCTCACGGCCGAGATCTACCGCGATGACGACGACAACGAGACGTTCGCGCTGAGCGAGCTGCGCTCGGGCGGGCGCGAGGACACGAGCGAGCATGATCTGATCCGGGGGTTCTTCCAGCACCTGGAGCGCATCAAGCCGCGTCTCGTGACGTTCAACGGGCGCGGGTTCGACCTGCCCGTGCTCAAGTATCGGGCGATGAAGCACGGCATCGCCGCCTCCTGGCTCCACCAAGCGGGGGACAAGTGGAACCACTACGGCCATCGCTACAGTCACGACTGGCACTGCGACCTCAGCGAGGTGCTGTCCGACTACGGGGCTTCCGCACGCGTCCGGCTCGATGAGGTCTGTTCGGTCTTCGGGCTGCCCGGCAAGATCGACACGTCCGGCGGCGACGTCGCCGGACTCTACGACGCCGGCGACGTTGGGGCGATCCGTGACTATTGTGAGCTCGACGCGCTCAACACGTATCTCGTCTATCTGCGCTACATGCGCCACACCGCGCGCATCACGCAGGATGCCCACGATGGCGCGATCGACGACGTGCTGGCCATGATCGAGCGCGAGGGCGCCGAGCGGCCCCATTTGGTTGACTTCCACAAAAACTGGAACGCCGCCTGCGACGGACAGTTCAAGATCAGCCCGTCGGACGACGACGCGTCCGAGGCCGCGCCGGCGTCCGCCGAGTGAATCCGAATGCGAGGTCATGATTGGCGCGGCACGGCCCGTGACGGCCGAGCCGGGGCGTGTCGAGGAGGGATTCCATGAAACTGGGCATTCTGTCCGACATCCACGACCGGATCGATCGCCTGGATCGCGCGCTGGCGACGCTGAACCAGGTCGAGCCCGACCGGCTGCTGGTCTGCGGCGACCTGTGTGCGCCGTTCATCGTGCCCCAACTGGCCGAAGGGTTCTCCAGGGGCCCGATCGACATCGTGTTGGGCAACAACGACGGCGACCCGTTCCTGATTGCCCATCAGGCCGGCCTGTTCGAGCACCTCAGCGTCCATGGCCCGTTTGCGGACCTGACGATCGATGGGCGCCGGGTGTTCCTCGTCCACTATCCGGAACTGGCTTATCCGATTGCCGCCTCGGGTTGGTACGACCTCGTCTGCTTCGGGCACAATCACACGGCGGAGATCGATCGGGACGGCGCGACCGCGCTGGTCAATCCGGGTGAGGTGATGGGCCGCCTCGGCCGCGTCACCGTCGCCGTCTATGACACGTCATCCGCCGAAGCGACCCACCACGAGGTTGAGGGGGTCGGGGGAGACTAGAACGAAATCACTTGGTAGCCCTCGGCGATGTAGGAACGCAGGCTCGGGTGCTGCGCGAAGTCGTCCAACAGCTGGACGTTCAGCTCCTCGAGCTCTTCTTGGACGCCGAAGGCGTTGGCGCAGTAGCGGCACGCGCCCGCGACCTTGTCCCTCACGTCGGTGTAGAGCTTGTGCGCGTCGTGATCGGGGTTGGCAATCTCGGCCAATCCCTTGGTGCCGCCGCCGTCAAAGACCAGCTGCACGTCGTCGTTATGGTCCTGCAGTTCCTTGGCCGTCATGAAGGCATTGACCAGGCGACCCAAGCTCTCGTGGGTCTCCGCTTCGGCCAACACCAGAACCGCCACTTTGGCCACGGTCATCTCCTCCCGTCGTTAAGGCTGACGTCTCGACTCTAGCGTCGGACCCGTGAGTTATCTGTAAGCCGGCTTACAGGGCTTGACGGCCTCCGGCGATGCGGCCAAGATGGGGCGCCATGCGTGTCCATGTGGGGACCCGCAATCCCGCGAAGCGCGCGGCGGTCCAACGGGTCGTCGAGCGCGTCTATCCCGATCGATCCTGGGACGTCCGTGTCGTGGATGCCGACGCGGACGCCGACGTGCCCGAGCAGCCGTTTGAGGACGACGTCGCCCGGGGCGCGCGCGAGCGCGCCCGAGCGGCCATCCGCACCCCCGATCGGCCCGACTACGGCGTCGGGGTCGAAGCCGGCTTGATCTGGCAGGATACGCTGGGCGTCTACTTCGACGTGCAGTATGCCGTCATCCTCGATCAAGACGATCATGAGACGGCCGGCCATGGCCCCGGCTTCGTCTATCCGCCCGAGGTGATCAGGGCCGTCGTCGAGGACGGGCGAACCGTGGGCGAGGCGATGAGCGCGCTGTCGGGGATCGACGAGATCGGCAAGCGCATGGGGGCGGTCGGCTATCTTTCCCGCGGCCACATGGACCGAACGGCGCTCACGGAACAGGCGATCCTCATGGCGCTCGTTCCCCGGCTTCGCCGTGCGCACTATTCCGCATAGCTTGGACATTTTTGAGGAGCAACCCAGAGATATTGGCTGCGGACCTTGACGGACGTGGTGTCGGGGTTTATAATCCCCCATCACATTGGGGAAATAGGGGGTTCACTCCACATGACCAAGCAGGAGTTCATCGACAAACTCGCCGACAAAGCGGACCTGTCCAAGAAAGACGCGCGCGACGTCGTCGACAGCGCGCTTGATCTCATCGTTCAGCAGGTGAAGAAGAACAACAAGGTGACGCTGACCGGCTTCGGGACCTTCGAGGCCCGCAAGCAGAAGGCGACACAGCGGATCAACCCGCAGACCGGGCGCAAGATGAACGTTCCGGCCAAGAACGTGCCCAAGTTCCGGCCGGGCAAGCAGTTCAAGGAGTCGCTCGCCAAGAAGTGACGCCGTCGCTGGCGCGCGACGGCCCGTCGTCAGGCTGTGCTGGCCGGTCGGATGGCCACGACGTGCAGCCAAAGCCGGGGGACCGACTCGATGTTCATCTCCTCGAACACTTGCGAAACCGTATTCTGTAGCGCCTCCACGGCTTCGTCCAAGGGGACGCCCGGCAGCGCTCCTTGGACGAAGTCGCGGAACTGGCTGATCCCCAGCCACCCCTCCAACGGCACGTTGACCGTCTCGAGCCGGCGGTCCGCGACGTCGAAGCCCTGACGGTTGAGCAGGGCCTCATATTCGTCCACACCCAGCGGCTGACGGGCCATCACCCGATCCCGATCCGGCTTGAGGCCGTAGTGGCGCTTGAGATAGCGCAGCGATCGCATCATCCAGCGCCGATAGAACAGCTCCGTCTCCGACGGCTGCGCGCCCTCGAAGAACGTCGTGTTGAACGCGAAGACGCCGCCGGGCGTCAAAATCTGGTTGACCTCGCCGACGATCGTGTCCTTCTCCTCCATCATGTGGATCGCGTTGCAGAGGATGACGGCGTCGACGCGGCGCTGCACCGAATCGGAGAGCGACTCGGCTCGGCCCTGGATGAACTCCACGGTGGCGTTGCGGCGCTCGGCCAGGTTCCGGCGGGCGATGTCGAGGGCTTCGGTGGAGGCGTCCATGGCGACCACGCAGCGATCCCGAAGCCCCTGGAGCTTGTCCAGAATCAGCTGGGTGACCGCGCCCGTGCCACAGGCGAGGTCGAGCACGCAGCGGCGCGTGTCGACGTTCGCCAGATCAACCAACCGAGCGTTGACCGCCTCGTAGAACGACTGCCGCGCAAAGCGATGGAAGGAGAACCGCTCGTCCTCAGGGATGGAATCCATGGCACACGCTCCTATCCGCGAATGGAAAACCCGCGAAACTCGCCCGTCGGGGGCTGCCAATCCACCGCAACGTGGTCGACATGGGCCGCGGGCGGTCCTTCATGGCACCAGTCGATGGCCTGTTGAACCCTCGCTTCGTCGCCTTCAAAGACGGCTTCCACGCGTCCGTCGGGGAGGTTGCGAATATAGCCGTCGATGCCCAAGGGCTGGACATACCGCTGGGCGGCGGCGCGGAAGTTGACGCCTTGCACTCGGCCGGAGAGGAACACGTGGGCTCGCTGTGCCATGTGTGACATTGTCACAAGCTCGGGGATCGCGTGCAAGACCTCCATGACTGCCCGTCAGTGGACCAACGTCCCCTCCCCAGCGCGTGTGCGTCCTTTCGGTCACCCGGACAGGCGCCCATGCTATGGGCAGGAGTCACCTCCTGGAAGAGGGCTTGGTGGCCTGCGTGGGGTCCCCTCCTTGCCCCACACGGGTCGGGCGTCGTCAGAGTTTTGCTGCGTGCCCCGCCTCTGCGCAGATTTTTGCTCAGCGACGCTCCCAAAACGGCCAAGCCCCTCTTTACTTTTCTCCGTCGCGATCCTGCATGACCCGTGCCGCGACGCGGCGCCCCGCCATGAACGCGTCGTGAATGCCGTCCGGATTGAAGTCGAGCAACCCCACGGGCGGCACTTCCGGCTCCACCACGACCAGCTCCGCTTCCACTTTGTCCGCCAGCCAGCCGAGCCCGCGCTCGGCGATCGCCTCGCGGTCCCAGCCGAGCTCGCGGATCGCCCGCAGAACCTCGTTGATCTGGCGTGCGTGCTCCAGGTCGTGGTGCGTCACGCCGGCCATCATGATGTCCACGCTGCGCTCCAACAGATCCAGAAGATCGCGCTCTCCCCGCACATACGGGAGATGGCGGGGCGTGGAGAGCACGATGAACATCCGCTTGGGCCGGCCCGATCCGCCGTCGAGATGCGCCAGGCCGTCGAACGCGTCGCCGAGCGGCGCGACGTTGCGCGTGCCCCCGTCGATGTAGCGCTCCGCACGGACACTGACGGGCGGGAAGATCCAGGGAATCGCCGTGCTGGCCAACACAAAGTCCTTGATGTTCGGGTCCTGACCGGCCACGGAGACGTAATCGCCCCGATCGAGCGAGACGACGCCCACGCGCAGGTCGCGTCGGCCGCGCCGCAGACGGTCCGCGTCGAGGTGCTGATCCACCAGCCGCTTCAAGGGCGCGGGATCGTAGATGGCATGCGAGCCGAGTCCGCTCAACAGATGATCAAGATCGGCGGGAAGCTCCAACAGACGCGCGATGCCGCGCTTCAAGAAGACGTCGCGGTAGCTGCGAATGCCGAAGTAGACGTCCTTGAGCGCTTCCAGTTGCTCGGCGAACTCATCCGGGCCGTCGGCTTGCGCCAGCATCGCCGCGTTGAGCGCGCCCACCGAGACACCCGTGATGACCTTGAAGTCCAGGCCTTGATCGCGGACCAGATGGTCGACGACGCCGACCTCGAACGCCCCGCGGGCGCCGCCGCCGCTCATCACCAACGCGTTCACGCTCGGTTCACTCATGGCGCGTGCATTCTAGGCGATCAGTCGGTGCCGGAGGCAACTTGCGTCGATTCCACTGAGCCCCCGGCATCGCGCTCGGCGATCACCCGCCATGCGGGGCGTCCTCGCCAGAGCAGCCAGCCGACTTGGACGAGCCCGCCGACGACGAACCCGCCGACGCCGAAGTAGAGCCCGGTGATCGTCCCTTGGGCGACGCCGATCCCCAGGACGACCCCCGCGCTGAGCAGGAAGATCGCCACGGCCTCGCTCACCCCGCGCGTGCGGCGGCCTTGAATGAGGAGCCCCTGGAGGGCATTCTGCCAGACGCTGATCGCCGGCATCAGGAGCCCGATCCACAGCGCGGATCCGCCCAGCGCGGCCAACTCGGGGCGCAGCCCCGAGATCGTGCGGAACCAGAGCCACGACAGGGGCGTCGCGGCGATCAGGGCCATCACGACCGTCAGGATCGCGCTGAGCGCGATCGTGAACCGTCGCAGCGTGAACGCCGAGCCGGGCTCATCCAACAGCGCCACGACGACCTCCTGATAGGCGAGCCCGAGGCTGCGCAAGAGGAACATCAAGCCCTGGATGACGGGCCAGACGGCCAAGGACATGAGCGCGTCCGGCATCCGGCTGATCATCGCGCTGCCGAGGGGATTGATCAGCAAGTTCATCAGCGAGGTCAGCGACAACGGGACGTAGAACCGCGCGAACTCGCGATACGTCAGCGGCGCCTCCATGGGCGTCTCCGGATAGAGCCGACCGCGCAAGACGGGCCGCACGCGCCAGCCGATGAACGCCGCTTCGGCCAACACGCCAGCGGCCACGGCGCTCGGGCCGACGACGATGCCGGGCCAGGTCCCGACCCCGTAGCCGAGCGCCAGCACGCCGCCCAGCGCGCCCAGGCGACAGAGCGTCCCCTGGGTGACGACGGGCGCGTGGTCGTAGCGGATCAGCACGCCCTGGTTGAAGCGCCGATAGGCGATGGACCACGTCCAGGGCGTCATGATCAACAACCCCAAGCGAGCCGGCTCGATCACTTCCGCGGGCGCCCCGATGATCCCCTCGACGACGAGGTAGTACAGCGGCGTGGCGGCGATGAGCAGGTGAATCGTCGTGAGCGTCGCCCCGGCCAGCAGCATGAAGCGTCGGAGTTTGAGGTAACTGGCCCAGTCCTTGCTCAGCGCCGTGGAAGCCGCCAAGAGCATGATGATCGGGGACTCGATGATGAGCGAAAGGGGAAAGACGACGCCGCCGTAGGCGGCCAGGCTGATTTCGGGGTTGTCCAGACGCGCGATGACCGCGCTCACCGCGGGCAGCTCCACGGCCATGAGCATCCAGCTGGCTGCGAGCGGCCACCAGCGCTTGAGCACCCGGCGCGTGGGGACGGGAGGTGGGGGCGTTTGGGCCATGGGCCTTATACTCTAGTCCATGGCAGCGCCGGTGTCACGGCCGGCCCTGGCAGCCTCGATGATGCTCCTGACCAGCCCAGCGTCGCGGCGAGCCGACGCCCAGCCGACGGGGCGCTGCGCTCAGACGATCCCCATAATAACGCCGACCAGCTGCTCCCAGACCGAGAAGCCCGTGGCGATCGCGAGCACGGTGTCCACCCCGAAGAAGGCGAACAGGGCCGCGCCCAGGAAGTGGGCCTTGCGCATGTCGACCCGATGGGCCAAGCGGTGCAGCAGATACGCGTTGACCAAGCTGACCGGGATAATCGCCGCCATCTCGCCCACCCAGATGGCGGGCGTCGCGCCATACTGGGCGGCCAATCCGACGGTGATCAACTGGGTCTTGTCGCCGACCTCGCCCGTCGCCATCAGCGCAAAGACGGCGCCGAAGCGCCCGAGGGGTCCCTTGGCCGACCGACCGAGAATTCGGAGCTCCGTGCCGTTGGCGGAGGGCCGGCCGTCGAGGGTCGCGTCGGCGCGAGCGTCGTCAAGCCCCTGGCCATCCGGCGCCGAGCGGAACAGCATGACCGCGAAGAGCAGAAACAGCCCGGCGGTGACGGCGTCGAGGGCCAGGCCGGGCAGGGCCTGTTGGAGGGCGTTGCCGAAGAGGATCTCCAGCGCGGTCCATCCCGCAAACGCCGTCGCGGCGGCCCCGACGACCAGCAACGGGCGATACCGCGTGGAGAGCCCGGCGATGATGAACTGGACCTTCTCGCCCGGCAGGACGGTCAATTGAGCGAGAGCGGCCACGAGGGCGATCTCGACGAACGCCGTCATGGGGTTGCCCCGGCGCTGGTGCGCTCATCGGCCAAGGCTTCGCGTCCTCCGCGCTCCCCTTCCAGCGCATTCGCCATAGGTCTCACGCTCGTCCCGTTTCCGCGTCGTTGTCGTGGCGGTCGGTCAGCCAGGTTTCGGCCCATTCGATCAGCAGGTGGCGATGACAGGCCTTGTCGGCCGCGCAGTAGCAGACCATATAGACGTCCAGATGGCGGCTCGTCTTGGCGAGTTGGGCCAAGGTCCGCCTGGCGTCGTCGTCGTGGCGGATCTGCTGGAAGAAGCGCTCGCGGTAGCTGACGTCGACAAAGGCTCGATTGTGCGCGTCCGTGTCGGGCATGCCGCGTTCCTTGAGCTCGGCCTTGGCCGCCATGAACTCGCCCAGCAGGGCTTCGGACGGCGCCAACTCCGGCCGTCGCTGCAGCCGATCTCGCTGATCGCGGCGCAGGAACCACGGCGGCCTCAAGGTCACGTCGATCAGCAGCGGCCCGTCCGGAATGGTATCCAGTTGAGCGAAGTAGGTCTCGGCCATCATGGAATTCGCCTCCGCTCACTCATGATTGAGGCTGGGCTCAACATGTCAATGACCTGGCTCAGCAAGCGACCCGAATGGCCAAGAGCCTTGAGCGGGTTCGCCGCCGATTGCGGCGTTGGGTCGGGTACGCTTGCGCGCAGGCAACTGAGGGCGATGGCAGGAGCATGGCGCCCTCGCCCGACAGGCGCGAGGGTTGCAAGTCTGCTTCCACGACTCCGATCCAAGCCGGAGCCTCGTTGGTCGCCGACGTCGAAGGACGGCAGGTTTCTCCTGATCAATCCGACCCCTGCAGGGTCGACCTTCGCAGAGCCCAGAGGTTGCCCATGCCCACTCACGGGAGAGCTCTATGGTTATTTCCGTGTATCACAAGGCAGACAACCGTAGTGTCCTGCCACGTGAGTTGTGTTGTCTAACGATTCGCCGCCGGGGAGTCAGCATGTTAATACGTTTACAGAGGAGATAGTTAACGGTCTCTTGATGAGCTATGTATGCGGGTCGTTTATTGTCGTGAGTCGTATGGTGTCCGGCGGTCGGAGAGCGGGGGCGGTGGTCGGTCCCCAGAAGAGGGCCGAACGGTGGCGGCCGCCTTTCTCGCAGATCCGCCACGCTCAATTGACTGTGCACCGCGCGGGCAGCCCTGCCTGAGGGGCCATCCGCACGGAGCACCGAGGGCTCAAGTCCATCCCGTTTCTCCGATGTCGATTTCCATGGGCCGACGAAATCCCGAAGCAGAGCTGAGCTCGGGACTTCTCCCATCAAGCGTGTCGGTGGGCACTTCTCAAAACTCATCTTTCGAGCAGCTCGGCTACCCTTCGAGCAATCCGACGGCCTGGCTCAGCTGGTCATCGGTCACCGAGAGATACCGCTCGGTGGTCGCCAGGCTCGAATGGCCTAACAGCACTTGGATGACGCGCAACTGAACGCCCCTGTTGAGCATGGTCGTGGCGAACGTCTTGCGCAGCGAGTGGGTGGTCACCTTGCCCGTGATGCGGCACTCGTCGAAGATCGATCGGAGGACGTAGTCCGCCCCTCGACGGGTCAGCCGATGGCCATCGGCGTTCAAGAACAGGGGCGCGTCCCCATCCAAGCGATCGCCACCCCGGTGCTTCTCGGAGATCAGGGCTGAGAGGCTTGCTTTTGCCTTTCCGTTCAGCGGGACGGCCCTGGGCTTTGCGCCCTTCGTCCTCGTCAATTCCAGGCGGCTCACAGGCGCATCAAACCTCCAAACATCTCCTACATCTAGGTTGACGAGTTCGGAGACGCGCAGCCCGCAGTTTACGCCGACTTCAAAGAGACACGTGTCGCGAGAGGATCGGCGCTCAAGGCAGGACCGAATCGTATGCAGTTCCTCCATGGTCAGTGAGCGTGCCTTCATGGCAGCGTTGCCCTCCTGTCGGAATTTTAGCCGGGCAAGGCGAGCCTGGCGATCACGTCTGTCCTTGATGTGGGCGTGCGAGGCCCTCCTCGCAATGCAAGCAGTTCCAAGGCCCTGGACCGAACAAGCTCGCGGCCGGGCCAGGGTGAGCTTCAGTTCGCCCGCACGCAGGTCGCTGCGCGGGGCCCTCGACGGTGCGGCGCGCCCGATCGGCGGCTCCACTCCATCCGGAGTCTGGATATCTCCCCGACCGAGTGGCCTTGGGTCGGCTGACGCTGCACGGAGCTCCGTCGCAAGCGAACCGATTGCAGCTTCCGGCCTGATGCGCTAGACTATCGGCCGTTCTGGGGCTATAGCTCAGGGGTAGAGCGCGCGCCTGATAAGCGCGAGGCCGGTGGTTCGAATCCACCTAGCCCCACCACTTGCCGCGACGCACGCATGGGGACGTAGCTCAGCTGGGAGAGCGCCTGCCTTGCACGCAGGAGGTCGCCGGTTCGAATCCGGTCGTCTCCACCAGGATCCACGATGCCGACGGCGACGGACCGCTCAATCGGTTGGCGGTTTGCGCGCTTGTGAGCTCGGTCAACCGCCCTCACCCGGACATGAGTCCTTGACCCCGCGCTCCATCTGGCTCACGCTCAGTCTCATCCCACAACAGCGGTGGTGGAGACATGCGAACGATTGCGGTGGCATCGCAAAAGGGCGGTGTCGGCAAGACCTCATTCGTGCAGAACGTCGGCTACGAGCTTGCCTCGCAGGGCCAGACCGTCGTCCTCGTCGACTTCGACCCGCAGGCCAACCTCACCATGAGCTACGGCGTCGATGGCGACGGCAAGCGCACGACCGTCCTCGACGCGCTCGAGGCGCCCCAGCAGACGCCGGAGACGCTCGTGCCCGCCCGCGAGGGGCTTCCCTTGTATCTCATGCCCTCGTCCATGGACCTGTCCGCAGCGGAAGTCAACTATGCCTCGGACATCGAGCGCCAGTTCAAGCTGGACGAGGCGCTCGGTCAACTCCGGGGCCGCGGCGTCGACATCGTCATGATCGACGCGCCCCCCTCGCTCGGCTTCTACACGGTCAACGCGCTCGTGGCCGCGAACGAGTTCCTCATTCCGCTGCAGTGCCAGGGGCTCGCCTGGAAAGCGCTGGATCAGCTCTTCGGCATCATCGACCGGATCAAGCGCAAGCTGAACGCCGAGCTGGGCTTCGGCGGCATCGCGCTGACGTTTTTCGACACGCGCAACAACCTTTCCATCCAGGTGGCCGATCAGGCCCGCGAGCAGTTCAACGGCAGCGTCTTCGAGTACGTCGTGCCGGTCAACGTCAAGATCGCCGAGGCGCCCCTGCGCGGGCTGACGGTCATCGAGCACGCGCCCGACTCAAGGGGCGCGCAAGCCTATCGACACCTGGCCGAGGAGGTGATCCAGCGTGGCGAATGATCGGCTGGACCTGGGCAAAGTGCGCAATTGGGAGCACGCCATCGACGCCGGCCCGTCCGGCAACCGCGGCAAGGGGACGGCCAAGCCGGAGAAGTGGAAGCGGCGCACGTTCCTCTTGACGCCCGACTTGGCCGAGCGCATCGACGAGCTGGCCGAGCAGTACGCCGTGGAGAAGAACGCCCTCGTGCGCTACGCCCTCGACGTCATGATCGCGCAGATCGAGTCGGGCGAGCACGAGCTGCCCGTCAAAGAAAAGGTCGTGCGCGAGATCGAGTGGGAAGGTTGACCGGAGGGGCAGGCCTCAGTGCCGGCCGGGTCGAATGGACCGCGGCGCCCCCAGGGTCGCCCCGGCAAGATCCCGATCAAGTCGATCCATTGTCGACAATCCGCCGCGCGAGCGTGAGAAACCCCGTGTGGCGGATGCCCTCGTGTTGGGGGCGTACGCTCGGCGGGTTGACGTGCCAGAAGCGCAACAGCGTCTCGAAGGTGTCGAGCTGCTGGAACTCGGGATGGTCTCTTAGCGCTTCGACGAAGCGCTCGATCTGCGTCACGCTGGGCACGTAGGCGGCCAACAGTCCGCCGGGCTGGATCGCCTCGGCCATCTCGGGCAGGGCCTCCCACGGCTCCGGCAGGTCGAGCACGGCGCGATCCAGGTGCCGCTCGGCGACCCCCTCGGCGACGTCCCCGATCCGCAGGTGGAGCGACGAGGGCGTCCGCCCATAGAACATCGTCGCGTTGGCGCGCGTCAGCAGGAGCATGTCCTCCCGCACGTCGTAGCCGTAGACGCGGCCCTGGGGGCCGACGGCGCTGAGCAGGCCCAACGTCAGCGCCCCGGAGCCCGCCCCGGCCGTCATCACGCGCATCCCGGAGCGAATGTCGGCCCACATCAACAATGCCCCGATGTCTTTGGGATAGACGATCCCGCTCTGGCGCTTCATGTTTAGGATGAAGTCACTGAGCGAGGGACGCAGCACCGTGACCGGGCGATCGAGGTGCGTGTGCACGCGCAGGCCGGGCGGACGGCCGATGAGGGTGTCGCACTCGATCCAGCCGAGGTGGAGCGAGATGCGCTCGCCCGCTTCAAGGCGCTTGAGGACGACGTTCTGCTTGGCGTGCAGCGCGACGAGATCGCCGTCTTGGAGGCGGTCCTGGCTCATGGGACGCGCCGAAGACCGGCCCAGCGGCGGGGGGCGCTCATGGGATCTCCGATCGCACGTCGTCGAGGTAGCGCGTCGCGCCGTCGGCAAACAGGTTGCTCGCGCCCGTGCAGAGCCATTGAATCCCGTTCGCGTGCCAGCGCCACGCGGCCTCCGCGTTCTGGGCGATCGTCCCCACGGCCTTGCCCGCCTCGCGCGTGTGCTGCGACAGCCGTTCGATGATGCGGGTCACGTCGGGATGTTGCGTCTGACCGGGCAGGCCGAGGGCGGTGGACAGGTCCGACGGGCCGAAGAAGATCAGGTCGACGTGCTCCGTGGCGGCGATCTCCTCGAAGCGGTCGACGGCCTGGTCGGCCTCGATCTGCACCCCGATGAACGTCTCGCGGTTGGCGTCGGCGACGTGCTGGGTGATCCCGCCCTCGCCCAGGCCCCACTGCGACGTTCGAGTCGGGGCCAGGCCGCGTTTCCCCATCGGGGGATACTTGACGGCGTCCACGACGCGCTGCGCGTCCGCGCCCGTGTCGACCAGCGGGATGAGCACGCCCTGGGCCCCGCTTTCGAGGAACTTCTGGATCTCTTGGGGATGATTGTGGCCGACGCGGGCGATCGGCGTCACGTCGTTGAGCTCGGCCGCGCGGATGAGGTCCTCGGCCGACTCGGCCGTGAGGCCGGTGTGTTCGCCGTCGACGATGACGAAGTCCATGCCGACCAGCCCCAAGATTTCAACGAGCTCCGGATGGGGGACGTTGACGAAGGCGCCGACGAGCGTCTCGCCGCCTTGGAGGCGCTGCTTCATGCGGTTCGGCTTCATGAGCCCGAGTCCTGCTTCTGTTTCTGCATCTGTCGCTGACGCTCCTTCTCGCGTTCCTTCTCGCGGCGCTTCTTCGCCTTGCGCTCCTCCATCTGGATCTTGGCCCACTGGTCCTTCAACGTCACCGCCCGATTGAGGACGAGGCGATCCTCGGAAGAATCCTCGTCGACGCGGAAGTAGCCGAGCCGCTCGAACTGGATTGTCTCGTCAATGGGGAGTTCTCCAACGCTCGGTTCCGCGTGACAGCTCTCGACGGCCTCCAATGACTCGGGGTTGAGGCCGTCGGTCCAGTCCTCGCCCTCCTCGACGTCCGTGGGATCCTCGCGGTTGAAGAGCCGATCGTAGAGCCGGGCTTCAACGCGGGTTGCATGGGGCGCCGAGACCCAGTGCAGCGTCGACTTGACCTTGCGCCCGTCCGGGGCGTAGCCGCCGCGCGTCTCGGGATCGTAGGTGCAGCGAACCTCGACCGCATTGCCATCGTCGTCCTTCACGACGTCCGTGCATGTGACAAAATAGCCGTAACGCAGGCGAACCTCGCGGCCGGGCGTCAATCGATAGAACTTCTTCGGCGGATCCTCCATGAAGTCGCCCTGCTCGATGTAGAGTTCCCGCGAAAACGGGATCTGGCGCGTGCCGGCGCTCTCGTCCTCGGGGTTGTTGACGGCGTCCAGATACTCGACCTCGCCCTCGGGATAGTTCTCAATCACCAGTTTCAGGGGCCGCAAGACGCCCATGCGGCGCGGCGCGCTCTGGTTGAGCACGTCGCGCACGCACTCCTCGAGCATGCCCATCTCGTGGACGCTGTTCTTCTTCGCCACGCCGATCTGATGGCAGAAGTCGCGAATCGCCTTGGGCGGAAACCCGCGCCGACGCATGCCGCGCAGCGTCGGCATCCGAGGGTCGTCCCAGCCGCTCACGTGGCCCTGGTTGACGAGCTCGATCAGCTTGCGCTTGCTCAGCACTGTGTAGCTGATGTTGAGTCGGGCGAACTCGATCTGATTCGGCCGGTTTTCAAATTCTAGCTGCTCGATCAGCCAGTTGTAGAGCGGGCGGTGGTCCTGGAACTCCAGCGAGCAGAGCGAGTGCGTGATCCCCTCGATGGCGTCGGACTGGCCGTGGGCCATATCGTAGGTCGGATAGATGCACCATCGATTGTCCGTGCGGTGGTGCGAGGCGTGCAGGACCCGATAGAGGACGGGATCGCGCATGTTCATGTTCGACGCGCCCATGTCGATCTTGGCCCGCAGCACAGCCTCGCCCTCGCTGAACTCGCCAGACTTCATCCGTTCAAAGAGTTCGAGGTTCTCCTCGACGGAGCGATCGCGGTAGGGGCTGTTCGTGCCGTGTTCGTTCCATGACCCTCGATATTCGCGGATCTGTTCGGGGCTGAGGCTGTCCACGTATGCCTTGCCCTTCTTGATCAGCTCGACGGCGAATTCATAAAGCTGGTCGAAGTAGTCGGAGGCGTAGTACTCCCGATCCGCCCAGTCGAAGCCGAGCCATTGGATATCGTCCTTTATCGCCTCGGCGTAGTGGGCCTCCTCCGCGATCGGGTTGGTGTCGTCAAAGCGTAGATTGCACTTGCCCCCGTACTCCTCGGCGACGCTGAAGTTGAGCACGATCGCCTTGGAGTGGCCGATGTGCAGATACCCGTTCGGCTCGGGTGGGAAGCGGGTGTGCACGCGGCCATCGTTGACCCCGTTGGCGATGTCGTCCTCGACGATCTCGCGGACGAAGTCGAGGGGTTCGTCGGTGCCGTTGTCGGTCATAGGGTTGGGTCACTCCTCAATCGGGCATATCCCACAGGAGGTTCTACCCGATACTGCTCTCAGTACACGTTCTGCAGGCGCTCTCTCAAGTTTGTCTGTCCGTCCGCCTATGGCGTCCAATCGTAACCGGCTCCGCTGACCTTGTGCAATTTGCGGGCAGCCTGCAATGCGATCGTATGATGCATACAGTAATGGATATGAGGTGCGATGATGGGACGGATAGTCCGCAAGCAGATCTATCTCGATGTTGAGCTGAACGCACAATTGAAGCGTGGAACCCAAGAACGGGGCATCAGCGAGGCCGAACTTATCCGGCAAGCCCTGAGCGACGAGTTTGAGTCGAGCGCCGCAAAAGAGCCACGCCTCGGGAGGGTGGGATCCGCGCAGCGATTCCGTGCCCTCGTCCGAGAGCACGACGTCCTCGCGCAGTCCGGGCATGCGAATCAGTTCGAGGTGCTCTTCCCCGACGACTTTCCGAATTGAGCGCTTACGACCCGCCGAGGTCCGACGCGCTCGGCACCCCGCCGAGACTTGTCGACTGGGAGACCGCCCGCCGAATCGCGTCCGTGAGCGCCTCCTGGGCGAAGCCGGCGATGTGGTTCAAATCGACGTCCATCGGCTGTTGGCCCGTGGAGACCGCGATGCCGATATCGCCGTCGAACGTCCCGTGGGCGGGCGAATGGGTCCGCACGAGCGCCCCATCGGCCATGCGCGCTAAGCGCGTCAACTCGGACCGACCGAGCTCAACCTCCGTGGCGACGACCCAGAGCGAGGTGTTCGTGCCCCGGCCGCCGAAGCGGCGGCGCAGCACCCCTTGGCGAATCTGCTCGGTCGTCGAGATGAACCGCTCGCCCGTCTCGTCCCTCAGCCCGGCTAAGATCTCGCCCGTGTCGGGATCGACGACGTCCCCGAAGGCGTTGACGACCGCCAGCGCGCCGATCGGGCCGTAGGGGCTGTCCACGCTGGCGGTGCCGAGGCCCGTCTTCGTCGACCGCGCCAGACCGAAGAGATTCCCAATCGTCGCGCCCGTCCCCGCGCCGACGCAGCCCTCATCAACCGTGCGGTCCGCGGCGCGCTCACAGGCCGCATAGCCCATCTCGACGTCCGGACGTCGGTTCGGATCGCCGATGCCGAGGTCGAACAGGATCGCCGTCGGGACGATGGGAACGACCGAGACGCCGACGTCGAAGCCGATCCCTTGACGTTCGAGACAGCGCATCGCGCCGCCGCCCGCGTCGAGGCCGTAGTCGCTGCCGCCGGAAAACACCAATCCGTGGATCGTCTCGTTCAGATGGGTGTCGCGAAGGACGTCGGCCTTGCGGGTGCCGGTGGCGACGCCAGGCGGCGCCCAGCCGGCGCGGGCGCCGTCATCAAACGCCAACGCCGTGCAGCCCGTGATGGCGTCGAGGTCTTGGGCGTGCCCGACGCGAACCCCGGCAACGTCCGTGATGGCCCCGGACATCGGTCTAGTCGAGCGCGCCGTAGATGCCGCTGTACTTGTCGCGGATGTAGGCGACGAAGTCGTCGGCGCCGAGCGTCTGGCCCGTAGCGCGCTTGAGCAGCTCCTGCGGCGCGTACTTCTTGCCGTGCTGGTGGACGTGGGTCCGCATCCAGTTCAAGAGATCGCCGAACTGGCCTTCGGCGATCTGGTCCTCCAGATCTGGAATGGACTCACTGGCCGCCCGATAGAGCTGGCACGACATCAGGTTGCCGAGCGCGTAGGTCGGGAAGTAGCCGATGGCGCCCATCGACCAGTGGATGTCCTGGAGGACGCCCTGGGCGTGGTCGGGCGGCGTGATGCCGAGGTAGTCCTCCATCTTGGCGTTCCAGGCGTCCGGAAGGTCTTTGACGGCGATCTCATCCTCGAGCATGGCGTTCTCCAGCTCGAATCTGAGCATAATGTGGAGGTTGTAGGTGACCTCGTCGGCCTCCACGCGGATGAACGAGGGCTCCGCGCGGTTGATCGCCCGATAGAAGTGATCCAGGTCGACGTCGCTCAGTTGCTCGGGGAACGTCTCTTGCAATCGGGGATAGTAGTGGCGCCAGAAGGCGTAGCTGCGCCCGACCAGGTTCTCCCAGAGGCGGGATTGGGACTCGTGGAGCCCGAGCGAGGCGTTGCCCCCCAGCGGCGTGTCGGCCAGCTCCTCGGGGATGCCCTGCTCGTAGAGCCCGTGGCCACACTCGTGCAGCGTCCCGAACAGCCCGCTCGGGAGATAGTCCTCCTGGAGGCGGGTCGTCAGTCGAACGTCGCTCGGGGCGAAGCTGATCGTGAACGGATGCGTGGAGTAGTCCTGGCGGCCGCAGTTCGTGTCGAAGCCGTAGTCTTCCACAACGGACAATCCGAATGCCCACTGCCGGTCCGTCGGGAAGTTACGCTTCACGACGCCGTCGTCGGGCGGCTCCCGTTCCGAAATCTGCCGGACGATCGGGACCAGCTTCTCGCGCAGGTCGTGAAAGATGCGCTCGACGTCGGCCGTCCGCATTTCGGGCTCGAAGTTGTCGAGCAGCGCGTCGTACATGCGGTCGGCGTAGCCGAGCGCGTCGGCGATCCGCTTGTTGAGATCGACCAGCTTCTCCAGATGGGGCTGGAACTTCTCAAAATCGTCGGTCTCGCGGGCCTCTTTCCAGGCCTGCTTGGCATGGGAGCTCGTGCGGCTCAGCTCGGCGATCAGCTCGCCCGGGATTTTGGTCGCCTTGTCGAACTCGCGTCGGGTGACGCGAACGAGGCTGGCCTCGAACGACTCGGGATCGGCCTCGCCCAGTTCGGTCTCCAGCTGATCCAAAAGCGTTCCGATCTCCTCGTCGGTGAAGAACTCGTGCGAGAGCTGACTCAACGTCGCCAGGTGTTGGGCGCGGGCCTCGGCTCCGCCCGAGGGCATGTAGGTCTCCTGGTCCCAGGTGAGCACGGCGGAGGCCGAGCTGAGGTGATCCACACGGGCCAAAAGCGTCTGCAGTCGGTCCAGTTTCTCGGACACGGCTCCTCCTTCTGTGTCGAGCGGTCGATGTGGGAGACGTCGGCTCACGGTAGCCGCCCATCGGGCCGCACATCAAGCGCGGCCTCCCCGGAGAGGCCGCATGGGGAAGCGCGACGCGGTCTGCTAAGATGCGGGCCTGAAGGAGGGTGAAATCATGCCGAGTGTCAACTTGACCTGGAATCGCGGCCTGCGCTTCATCTCGCAGGCGCAAAGCGGCCACGCGCTCGTGACCGATACGGACCCCGACGTCGGCGGCTTCTCATCGGCTGCGTCGCCCGTCGAGCTGTTGTTGAGCGGCGTGGCGGGCTGCACCGCCATGGACGTCATGTCGATTCTGCGGAAGAAGCGGGTCCAAGTGGACGACTTCGAGATCGAGACCGAGGCCGAGATGGAGTCCGACCCGCCCAAGCACCTCAAGGCGATCCACCTCGTCTACAAGGTCTGGGGCCCGAACGTCACCGAGGAGGCGCTGGAGCGGGCGATCGAGCTCTCGCACGAGAAGTACTGCACCGTCTCCAACACGGTCAACCGCGTCGCCGAGATCACGTGGGAGCAGCGGATCAACCCGGACGGGTGATTCCGAGCCATCTGGCGGATGCCCCCGTTTGGCCCTAAGATACGTTCATCAAGCGGCCACAGCGCCGTCATCATCGATCGCCGTCCGCGTCCGTCGGCGCCCAGGCTCCTGAGCGGTCGTCAGGGCCGTTGGGGCATCGGGCAACGTCGGACCCGCGACGCGATCGCAAAGGGGAACGTATGCAGGCACGACGTTGGCTTGGCCTCACCGTGCTGTTGCTGTTGGGGATCGGCCTGGTCGCCGGCAGCGGGCTGTCGCAGTCCAGCCGCCAAGGCCAGACGACCACGGTGGCGTTCACGAACGTCTGCTCGCAGCAGACCATCGTCATCAACCAGGTCATGCTCACTGATGGGCGCTCGTTGGACATCACGCTCCAGGAGATCACGCTGGAGCCGGGCCAGTCCTCAGATCTGTCCAAGGATCTGTCGTTCACGCCGACCCGACTGGGGCTCGGGGGCAGCATCAACGGCCAGGCGTTCAGCTTTACCATTGACCCGCTTCCGCTGAACGAGACGTTCAACCCCAACCAGGCCCAAGGGTGTCTCGAGATCAACGTCGAGGCCCCCGGCGGCGGCGCGCGGATCCCGCCCGAGCGCGACAAGCCGATCGCCCAGGGCGACAGCCTCCAGACGGTGCTGAACACGCTGCAACTGAACGGCATCCAGTCCCATCGGGTGGAGGGGAGCCGGAGCAGCCCGAAGCTGCGCGACCTGAACGACCCGATGTTCCTGCGGGCCATTCCGGCGTCCAGTTTCCAGTTGATCTGGGTCAGCTCCGGGGCGGGCCAGTTGCGCAGCGTCATCACCTGGGACAATCCGTCGGTGGACTTGGACCTGATCGTCTTCGGCAACGCCGGATTCTGCTTCCAGCTGAACGGACCGGGTGACCTGGCCGAGCTCTGTGACCGGTCTGCCGGACCCGCCCACGGCCCGGTCGGCGGCCCCGTGGCCGGCAACGTCTTCGCCGTGCTGGTCATCAACTGGACGGGCCAGATGCAGCCCTACGTGCTGTCGCTGTCCACCTAGCACGCCGGCCGAGCGTTCCGCGTTCATCAACGCCACCTGACCGCGCAAGGGCGAGCCCGCGTCGCCCTTGCGCCGCCCTTTTGCGCTTGCCGCGCCCTGAGTCCTATCATGGCAGCGCCCGTTCAGAATGCGACCCTGGCATGACGCTTGGATCCCGAAGGAGTGGTCCGATGAGCAGCGCAGATCTCGATCTGACCCCGCACGGCATTCGCCGGCCCGGTCACATCCACTGGAACCGGACGGAGCCGGCGCTCGTTCAGGAGTCTTTGAAGCGCAGCGAGAGCTGGCTCGCGCAAGGCGGTCCCCTGGTGGTCAAGACGGGCCAGCACACGGGACGGTCACCCAAGGACCGCTTCATCGTGGACGACGAGGTCACCCGCGAGACGATCAACTGGGGCGAGATCAACCGGCCCATCTCGTCGGCGACGTTCGATCGACTGCACGAGCTGACCGCCTCCCATCTGGAGGGCCGAGACCTCTTCGTTCAGGATCTCTATGCGGGGGCCGATCCCGACTATCGCATGCCCGTCCGGATCGTGACCGAGCTGGCCTGGCACAGTCTGTTCGCGCGCAACCTGTTCGTGCGCCCGGAGGACGAGAGCCGGCCCCACGACGAGCCGGGCTTCACCGTCATTGCCGCCCCGCACTGCACCGCGGATCCGGAGCGCCACGGCACCCGCAGCCCCACGTTCGTGCTGTTGAACTTCTCGAAGCGTTTGGTGCTCATCGGCGGCTCCCACTACGGCGGCGAGATCAAGAAGGCGATCTTCACCGCGCTCAACTACCTGTTGACCGAGCGGGACGTCTTCCCCATGCACTGCTCCGCCAACGTCGGCCCGGACGGCGACGTGGCGCTGTTCTTCGGGCTGTCGGGCACGGGCAAGACGACGCTGTCCACCGAGCCCCATCGGAAGCTGATCGGCGACGACGAGCACGGCTGGCACGCCAGCGGCGTCTTCAACTTTGAGGGCGGCTGCTACGCGAAGACCATCCGCATCAAGCCCGAGGACGAGCCCGAGATCTATCGGGCCGTGACGCAGTTCGGCGCGGTGCTGGAGAACGTCGTGCTCGATCCGGACACGCGCGAGCCGATCTTCGATGCGGACACCTTCACCGAGAACACCCGGGGCGCTTACCCCTTGGGGCATCTGGAACACGTCGTGGCCGAGGGGACCGGCGGCATTCCCAGCTCCGTCTTCATGCTCAGCTTCGACGCGTTCGGCGTGCTGCCGCCCATCGCCAAGCTGACCCCCGCACAGGCCATGAAGTATTTTCTGTTGGGATACACGGCGAAGGTCGCCGGCACCGAGCGGGGGATCGACGAGCCGCAGGTGACGTTCAGCAGCGGCTTCGGTGCCCCATTCCTGCCGCGGCCGCCGGAAGTCTACGCCCGCATGCTGCGCGAGCGCATGCAAACGCACGACACGAGCGTCTGGTTCGTCAACACGGGCATCACGGGCGGGCCCTATGGCGTCGGCCAACGCATGCCGTTGCCGCAGACGCGCGCGCTCATTCACGCCGCGCTGGACGGGACGTTGGAGCGGGGCGATTTCGCGACCGACGACGTCTTCGGGCTCCAGATTCCGACGCAGTGTCCCGGCGTCAGCGAGACGCTGCTCAATCCGAAGTGGGCTTGGGATGACCCGAAGGCCTACGACGCCAAGGCCCGCGAGCTGGTCGATCAGTTCGAGAAGCGCTTCAAGGCGTTCGACCTGGAGCCATGAGCGCGGGCATTGACCTGAAGGCCCAAGCGGCGGAGCGGGCGCTGGCGTTTCTGGAGGGCGTCCGGTTGCTGGGACTCGGCACCGGCAGCACCGCCGAGCGGTTCACGCGACGCGTGGCCGAGCTCTATCAGGCCGGCGAGCTGGGCGATCTGCTCGTCGTGCCGACCTCACGAGCCACGGCCGATCTGGCCGAGGAGCTGGGGCTCCCGCTGACGTCGTTGGATGAGCACCCGCAGCTGGACTTGACCGTCGACGGCGCCGATGAAGTCGATCCCCATTTGGGCCTCGTCAAGGGCCTGGGTGGGGCGTTGACGCGCGAGAAGATCGTCGCCCACGCCAGTCGACGCTTCGTCGTCGTCGTCGACGAGGGCAAGCGCGTGGGGCGCCTGGGCACGCGGGGTCCCGTGCCCATCGAGCTGCTGGCGTTCGGGCGCGCCCCCATCGAGCGCGCGCTGCAAGATCGGGGGGCCACGCTGTCTTGGCGCAGCGAGGGCACCGGGCTGTTCGCCACCGACGAAGGGAACCTGATCCTGGACGCCGCGTTCGCCGGCGGCATTGACGATCCCATGGCGCTCAACGGGTGGCTGAACGGGTTGCCCGGCGTCGTCGAGCACGGGCTGTTTCTGGGAATGGCCGACGCGGTCGTGGTGGCGGCCGAGTCAGGCGTCGAGATCCTGGAGCGTTGACCCGTCGCCCCGGGCGCGGTTCATTCGGCCGACTCGCTTGGGGTCATCCGCACGGTCATGATGGGAATGGGCGAGCAGCGCACGACCTCCTCAGTGACGCTGCCGAGCAGCATGCGGTTGATGCCGCGGCGCCCATGGGTGCCCATGACGACCAGGTCGACGTCGTTCTCCTCCGCGTAGCCGATGATCTCTTCGGCGGGGTGGCCCTGCCGCAGCGCCGTCTCCACCGACGAGAGGCCCTTGGTGCGGATCCGCTCGGCGGTTTCGTCCAGGGTCCGTCGGCCGGCTTCCTGGAGCGACTGCATGATGTTGGTGAGCGCGACGCTCGCGCCGTACTCGTGGAACCTGGGGGGCTCGGCGACGAACAGGACGTGTATGCGGGCGTCGAACTTCGCGGCGACGGCGACGGCGGCGTTGATCGCTTGGCCCACGCCCTCCGAGCCGTCGGTCGGCAAGAGAATCTGTCCAAACATGGCGACTCCTTTCGCGGCTCTCCCCGAAGCCGCGCGGGTGTCATTGTATGGCCATCAGGCCAAGGCGCGCAACGCGCGCGGCCTGCGGCCGTCGGTGGCAGGGATGTTACAATGCCCCCCGCATGACGGATCAGAGTCGCTGCCAAGTCTGCTTCAACGACCGGTGCTTTCTGCTGGATGTGAGCCGACAGGACGTCGACTTCCATCCCGACGAGTTCACCACGCTGTTGCGCTATGAGAAGGGGCAGACGCTCTTCCAGGAGAACGAGCCGGCGTACGGGTACTTCATCATCTGCCACGGGGCCGTCAAGCTGAGCCACCATCTGGACGACGGCCGCACCCACATCGTCGCCGTGCTCGGCCCCGGAGACCTGTTGGGGCTGGAAGCCCAAGCCACGGGCCGGTTCCGGGTCGAGGCCGAGGCGATGGCTCCCACGGAGGTCGGCTTCATCGACAAGCACGACCTGCAGTCGCTGGTGGAGCGCTTCCCCGCGCTGGCCACCGCGCTCATCGAGAAGCTGGCCGAGGAGCTGGGCGAACTCCAGGAGCGGGTCTGGGCCACGGCCCGGCCGGGGGCACCGAGTCGATTGGCCTACCTGTTGCTCGACTTGGCGGACACCCACGGTCGCGATCACCCCGAGGGCACGGAGATCGCGTTGGCGCTCACCCGCGAAGAGCTCGCCGAGATGGCCGGGGTCTCGCGCGAGACGGCCAGCCTGACGCTCAGTCGCTTCGCCAAGCGCGGCTGGATCGACGCCGAGGGCCGCCGTATCGTGGTTCGAGACGCCGAGTCGTTGAACGCGTTGGTGTGATCGCTGCCGTCCGCCATCAAGGCCGACGGGTGTGAGAAATCCAACACGTCACTGTGAGCCAGTTCAACGCAGGCCCCCGATTGCCCGTTTAGAATGGTCCCATCCTGCGGTGATCGCTAACGGTAACCGCTAACGGAGACGGGTGATCACAGGGTGGACCCCAGCCAACTGGAAGCGAAGATTCGCCAGACGCTCGCGTCGGCGGAGGCGGAGCTGCATACCGAACAGCTGGCGCAAGAGCTCCGGATCGCTCGGCACACGGCCTCCAAGTATCTGGCCATTTTGCGGGCCAAGGGCGAGATCCGTAGCCGCAAGGTCGGCAACGCCAAGCTCTGGAGCGTCGCCCCGACGGCCGACGCCACGTCGAGCCCGGATGACGCCGGGGCGGAGCACGTGTTCATGGACCTGCATCTGCCGTTGGACGACGGCGAGGCCGTTCTGGAGGCCGAGCGGTGCCTCGACTGCGGCGGCCCCTTGTCGCCGGCGCCGTGCACCACGGCCTGCCCGACCTCGATCGACGTGCCCCGCTTCATTCGTGAGATTCGCCGGGGGCGTCCGGTCGACGCGGCCCGCACGATCTTTGACGCCAACGTGTTGGGCGGCAGTTGCGCCCGCGTCTGCCCCGTCGAGGAGCTGTGCGAGGGCGCCTGCGTTCTGGAGACGGAAGGCCGGCGCGCGGTCGACATCGGCCGGCTGCAGCGCTACGCCACCGATCGGGCCCTGGACGTCGATGAGCCCAGCCTGACCGAGATGCCCGAGACGTCGACGCACCAAGCGAGCGTCGCGGTCGTGGGCGCCGGCCCGGCGGGCCTCGGCTGCGCCGCCGAACTGGCGAGGCTCGGCCATCGCGTCGTCGTCTATGAGCGCAAGCCCCATCCCGGCGGCCTGATCACGGGGGCCATCGCTCCCTACAAGCAAGTGGTTGACCCGTTGCCCGACGAGGTCGCCCGCATCGAGTCGCTCGGCGTCGAGTTCCGCTTCGGCGTCACCGTCGGACGCGACATGACGCTGGACGCGCTGGAGCGGCGTTTCGACGCCGTCTTCCTGGGCATCGGCCTCGGCCCGGACATTCAGGCCAATCTGCCCGGCGAAGATCTCAAGGGGGTCTGGGACTCGCTCGTCTTTATTGAGCGCGTCAAGGAAGGCCGCTTCGCCGAGTTGGATCTCGGCACGCACGTTGCGATCATCGGCGGGGGCAACACGGCCATCGACGCTGCGCGCGAGGCCAAGCGACTCGGCGTGGACAATGTGACGGTGCTGTATCGGCGCACCGAAGAGCAGATGCCCGCCTACGACCATGAGATCGAGGAGGCAAAGGCCGAGGGCGTCGACTTCCAATTCCTGACCTCCCCGACGCGCTTCGTGGGCAACGGCGAGCGCGTCGAGGGCGTGGCGTGCGTCGAGATGCGGCTCGGCGAGCCGGACGCGTCCGGTCGGCCGCGGCCCGAACCGATCGAGGATTCGAAGTTCGTCCTGGAGGCCGACACCGTGGTCAAAGCGATCGGCCAGCGGCCCTGGACGGAGCGACTCGACGCCTGGAACCTCGATCACGACCGCGGCTGGATCGAGACGCGTCGCCGGCGCACGAGCCGCTCGACGGTCTATGCCGGCGGCGACTGCGTCAACGGTGGCGCCACGGTCGTGGAGGCCGTGCGGGACGGCCGCTCGGCGGCGCGTCGCATGCACGAGGCCATCGTCGGGGAGACGCTGCCCAAGCGGATCACGACGATTCGGGCCAAGACCGAGCAGGCCAACGATCGGACGTACTACGCTCAAGGGTCGGCGTACTACGTCGGCACGGAGCCGCGGCTCTGCAAGGGCTGTGAGCTCTGCGTCAACAGTTGCCCGAAGGGCGTCCTCGATCTGGACGCCAAGGGCAAGATCGTCATGACCGACCCGAGCGCGTGCGTCTTCTGCGGGATCTGTGAAGCCCGCTGTCCCGACTTCGCCATCTGGGTGGTCAAGGACGCCGACGAGGCCACAAGCCAACGGAGCCCGGCGGAGGTGGCGCTGACATGAGCCAAGCGACCTCGACCAAGTCGACCACGCAGCAGCTCGTGCAGGGCAACGAGGCCTGCGCCTACGGGGCGCTCTACGCGGGCTGCGATTTTTACGCCGGCTATCCCATCACGCCCAGCTCCGAGGTCATGGAGATCATGAGCCTCGAGCAGCCCAAGCGCGGCGGGGCGTTCATCCAGATGGAGGACGAGATCGCCTCCGTGTCGGCCATCATCGGCGCGGCCTGGACGGGCGCGAAAGCCATGACGGCCACGAGCGGGCCCGGGTTCTCGCTCATGCAGGAAGGGCTCGGCTACGCGTGCATGACCGAGACGCCGTGCGTCATCGTGGATTCGCAGCGTGGCGGCCCCTCCACCGGGCAACCGACCAAGCCCGCGCAAGGGGACGTGATGCAGGCGATCTGGGGCACGCACGGCGATCACCCCATTGTCGTGCTGACGGCCTCCGACGTGCGCGCGGCGTTCGAGATGACCGTGCAGGCGTTCAACATTTCCGAACGCTTCCGCGTGCCCGTCATTCTGCTGCTCGACGAAGTCCTGTCGCACATGCGCGAGAACATGGCCTGGCCCGAGCCGGGCGAGATCGAGGTCATCGATCGAGCGCGCCCCGAGTCGTTGGAGGGCTTCGAGGCGTTCGGGGGCGCGGAGTTCGTGCCGTTCGGCGAAGGGCTGCGCTTCAACGTCACGGGGCTGTCGCACGACGGCCAGGGCCAATACATCAAGGGGACCGAAGCCGAGGCGATGTTCCGGCGCACGATGGACCGCGTCTACGGCAACGTCGAGCAGATCGCGCTCTACGACCGGATCGAGCTGGACGACGCGGAATATGTGATCGTCAGCTACGGGATCACGAGCCGAGCGGCGCTGAGCGCGGTGAAGCGCTTCCGCGCGCAGGGACAGCGCGTGGGGCTGCTCAACCTGAAGACGCTCTGGCCCTTCCCCGACTTCCTCTTTGACGAGCTTTGTGATTGCGTGACGGCCATCCTGGTGCCGGAACTCAACCTCGGCCAGGTGGCCCGCGAGGTGAGCCGGGCGGCGGGCGAGCGGATCGAACGCGAGGTCGCTGTGGAACCGCTCTCGCGCATCGACGGACAGTTGATCACGCCGGGCCAGATTGTCGATCACATCCAGGGCTGGATCGACGAAGGAGGGCGCCATGAGTGAGCACTCCGGCCAATACCTGCGGGCGGACTATCTGCCGACGGTCTGGTGCCCGGGCTGCGGCAACGGCGTCATCGTCAAGTCGATAGCCGAGGCGATGGCCGACGTCGGCTGGGATCCGGACCAGACGGTCGTGGTGGGCGGCATCGGGTGTTCGGGACGGACGCCGTTCTATCTGGATGCCAACACGATGCACACCACCCACGGGCGCGCGCTGGCCTTCGCCACCGGCGTCAAGATGGCCCGACCGCGCTTCAACGTCGTCGTGACGATGGGCGACGGGGACGCCTCCGGCATTGGCGGCAACCACTTCATTCACGCTTGCCGGCGCAACATCGACCTGACGGCGATCGTCTTTGACAACTCCATCTACGGCCAGACCGGGGGCCAACTCGCCCCGACGACGCCCACCGGCAAGGTCAGCACGACCTCGCCGCAGGGAAGCGTCGATCCGTCGTTTGATCTCTGCAAACTGGCCGAAGGGGCCGGCGCCAGCTTCGTGGCGCGCACCTCGACGTTCGACTTCCAGCAGCTGCAGGATCTGTTGGTGCAGGGATTCCGACATCGAGGGTTTGCGCTCGTCGAGGTCATGACGACGTGCCCGACCTACTACGGCCGCATGAACGGCGTCCGCGATCCCTACGCCATGCTGCGCGAGATCGAACAGATTACGCAGGGCGGCAACGGGCACTCCAACAGCCATGAACGTCCCGTCGACATGAGCGCGCGACCGACGGGTGTGTTCGTCGAAGAGACCCGCGAGGAGTACTCCGACATCTATCGACGGCGCTGTGAGGAGGCGAGGTCCCGATGACGACGCGACAGGCGGCCGGTGGCCGGGTGGAGCTGCGGCTGAGCGGCGCGGGCGGCCAGGGGCTCATCACCGCCGGCGTGATTCTCTCGGAGGCGGCCGTGCGGGACGGGCTCGAGGTGGTCCAGACCCAGAGCTACGGGCCGGAGGCCC